>JAQYWO010000025.1 GCA_029379215.1 Rhizonema sp. PD37 | reverse complement strand
ACGACTTTATTCTTGAAGCTTTATTTAGCGCAGCTTCATAAAGAATTGGTATAAGGAGCAAAAACTGCAATTAAAATTGCACAAGACATATTAAAAGCTTGAAGGAAAGCGCGATCGCCCCTACACAATTTTATTGGCAGCTTTAACTTAAGCGTAAGCTTTCACTCATAACCTAATAGTAAGAGCGATAGTCACCTCGATCCTTAGTCACCCAAACATCGGATACTCCCTCATCGCCACATCAATCACCGGACATTCTACAAAGGAGAAGTAAAGGAAGTTCCGAGGAAAAGTGCATGAAGCCTCGGAATCCAAGCACTGAGGCAAGATATTCGCGTTGTTAACAGAATGGATTAACAATGAGAGACTATAACACAGACGCTAAGAAGGCTGCAACATTGTCGAGGGCGAATAAATGTCTTAACAGCAACCGTATTGGTTGATCGCCACAGAATAATTGCATTCAGAGAAGTCCGATCAAATCAAGGGGTCACGGCATTCCTCCCATAAATAAATACAATGCCGAAGCCTCTGTGTACGCAAGGTGGTGTGGAATTCTCGGATCATACATTCGGTATTGGCTATATTAGAAACATATTTGACAAAGTACTCACTCTGCCACACCGATTTGGAGATCAATTGACGACATGCTAACATCGCCAAATTTTGGATTCTTAGCAATTCACGATCCACAACTCGTGCAATTAGGTGCTTTGGCAGAGAAGTATTTTAGCTCAGATCCCAACACAAGCTTGATTAAACTGCGTCAATTTGGCGAACTTCTAGCACAGTTAACAGCGGCTAAGGTCAGACTGTACATTTCTGATGAGCGGCAGATTGACTTGCTACGTCGCTTACAAGATAAACGGATAGTTCAAGGTAAAGTCTATCGCTTGTTCGACGAATTACGTATTGCTGGTAATCATGCGACACATGCAATGGTAGGAGATCAAAGAACGGCTTTAAGTCACCTTAAATACGCTCACTCATTAGGTATTTGGTTTCATCGAGTATTTACTAAAAATCCTAACTTCAATCCAGGGCCATTTGTCCCACCTGTAGATCCAGCGATAGAAACTCTTGCCCTCAAGCAGGAATTAGAGCAACTGCGCTCAGAGTTGAAAGCACAACGCACTACCATAGAACTTGCACAAATTGCCGCACAACAAGAAGCACAACAACAGCAAGTTGTGCAGGAGTCATTTGTTAAGGCAGAGGCTGTTTTACACCTAGCAGCAATTCAGAAGAATGCGGAGCTTGAACCAGTACAAGCGATTAAAGAAACTATCCTTTCTGCACAGCTTCTAGAGGAAAATATTGACTTAGATGAACGAGAGACGCGCCGCCTGATTGATGCCCAACTTCGCGCAGCTGGCTGGGAAGTCGATTCCCAAAACCTGACGTATAGTAACGGCACTCGTCCTCAGAAAGGACATATGATAGCGATCGCCGAATACCCGACAGATGATGGACGAGCTGACTATGCTTTATTCGTCGGACTTCAGATTGTTGCTGTTGTTGAGGCAAAGCGTCAAAGCAAAGACGTTTACAGTGCCATTGACCAAGCGAAGCGTTACAGTCGCAGTTTCCGAGTTTTGGGTGAGGAGATATTACCCGGTGCTGCTTGGGGTGAATACAAAGTTCCTTTTGTCTTCGCGACTAATGGACGGGAATTTTTACAGCAGCTGCGTACCAAGAGCGGTATTTGGTTTTGTGACTTGCGTCGTCCCGAAAATCTCCGTCGTCCCCTCCCCACTTGGTACAGTCCCCAAGGCTTGATTGATACTCTCGCTCAAGATGTTGACCAAGCGACTGCAACTCTATCCAGTGAAGGATTTGAGTATAATTTACAACTACGAGAATATCAAATCAAAGCGATTCAAGCTGTAGAGTCACGTCTGGCTCAAGACACTAGGGAATTACTTGTAGCAATGGCAACTGGTACGGGAAAAACCAAAACTTGTATTGCTTTAGTTTATCGCCTCTTGAAAACCAAGCGCTTTCGCCGGGTACTCTTCCTTGTAGATCGGACGGCGTTGGGTGAACAAGCTGCCAATGCTTTTAAAGAGACGCGGATGGAAAGCTTACAGACTTTCGCTGATATTTTTGATATTAAAGACCTTCAGGATACGGCACCTGAGCGGGATACAAAGGTTCACATTTCCACAGTCCAGGGATTTGTTAAGCGTATTTTGTACCCGAGCAATGGCACAGACATCCCCACCTCTGACCAATACGACTGTATCATCGTCGATGAATGCCACCGGGGGTATTTGCTTGACCGGGAGTTGAGCGATACAGAACTTAGCTTCCGGGACTTTAACGATTACGTCTCCAAATATCGACGGGTATTAGATCACTTTGATGCGGTGAAAATTGGACTGACAGCAACTCCAGCATTGCATACCACGCAAATTTTTGGTGAACCCGTTTACCAGTACAGCTACCGTCAAGCAGTGATCGATGGTTGGCTCATCGATCATGAACCGCCGCTACAGATTATAACAGCATTATCTGAAAATGGTATAGTTTGGAATGCGGGAGAAGAGATGGAGATAATCGATGCCTCAACAGGTCAAATCGATTTAGCCCATGCTCCAGATGAAGTGAAAATTGAAGTAGACCAGTTCAACAAGCGAGTTGTCACCGAAGAATTTAACCGCGTCGTTTGTGAGGTGTTAGCTCAAGAAATCGATCCCTCACTTCCTGGAAAGACACTCATCTTCTGTGCGACAGATTATCATGCCGATATTGTGGTTGACCAGCTCAAACGCGCCTTGGAAGAGAAGTACGGTAGCGTTGAGGATGATGCTGTCGTGAAAATTACCGGGAATGCCGATAAACCATTACAGTTAATTCGGCGTTTCAAGAACGAAATAAATCCCTTGATTGCCGTGACTGTAGACTTACTCAGTACTGGGATTGACGTGCCGCAAATCTGTAACATAGTCTTTATTCGCCGGGTGAATTCGCGGATTTTGTACGAACAGATGTTAGGACGGGCAACGCGACGCTGTGATGAAATAGGTAAAGAAGTGTTTCGAGTTTTTGATGCGGTGAATTTGTATGCAACGCTAGCACCGATTTCATCAATGACGCCTGTTGTTGCCACTCCAAATATTTCCTTTACCCAATTGGTGGCAGAATTGGGGACGGTTCAAGACTCCACAGCCGCACAAAGTATTATCGAGCAACTACTCGCTAAATTGCAACGTAAACGCAGACACTTAGGCGATGAGAACTTGGAAGGAATTGAAGCGATCGCCCAAATGCCGATTCAGGATATGATCAATCATCTCCAACAAACTGAGCCATTACAGCTAAAACAATGGTTCAGTGAGCGTGCTGCCATTGCCCAAATGTTAGATGCACGCGATGGTGGTAAGCAACCGCTACTGATTTCCCGCCATGCCGACGAACTGCGACGGGTGGAACGTGGTTATGGTAATGCTCAAAAACCTGAAGATTACTTGGGTAGCTTCAAAACCTTCTTACAGGATAACATGAATAAAATTCCCGCCTTGATAGTTGTTACCCAACGTCCCCGCGATCTTACCAGAGGGCAACTCAAGGAATTGCGCTTACAATTAGACGCAGCTGGCTACACCGAGAGAAACTTACAGGTAGCATGGCAAGAAATGACAAACTCTGATATTGCTGCTAGTATCGTCGGTTTTATCCGGCAAGCTGCTTTGGGGGATGCGTTGGTTTCATATGAGCAAAGGGTGGAACGAGCGATCGCCAGAATCCTCAGCAATGGAAATTGGACGATGCCCCAGCGCAAGTGGTTGGAGCGGATTGGTAAGCAGTTGAAGTTAGAGACAATTGTTGATCAAGAAGCTTTTGATCAAGGTGAATTTAAAACCCAAGGTGGTTTTGTCCGTTTGAATAAGATTTTTGATGGGCGGTTGGAGGAGATATTGATAGAGATCAATGATGCTTTATGGCTTGATGTTGGTTGAGGAAGTAAACCTGATTTGATAAATTTTCAACATCTTGATAAATCAAAATACTGGTCATAAATCTAGCCATCCATATACTTATTTGTTATATTGTTTATAATTAAACATATAATAAGATTGATGAAGACAAATAAAGTTATTGAAAAGATAATTCAAAATTGGCGTGGGTTTCCTAATATAGGTATATTAGGTAAATATGAATTTTTAAGCCAAACTGTATGTGCTAATTCCTTAGAAATTAAACATTTAGAAGATTTAATCAAGGACCCTAGTGATATACAGCTAAAGCGAAAAATTTTTGGAGTCATTATCCATGAAATAACTCACTGGCTAGACCATACTAGTACTTTATGGGGTCAAAAATTTCTCATTGATATATTCAATGCTTTTAATGCTAAATCCAACGAAAATATTGATGAATTATGGCGAATACAACATTTATTTTCTGACATAAACAGAATGTACTTTGCCGACTACTATACGGTTAACGGTTCTGCAGCTGAAGAACCTTGGAATAAGGAACCTTGGCGGTATGACTTCGGTTGTGGTTTACAATTTAGTAGAGAGGGGAAAACTAGTGAAAAACATCCATTTTTCTACACAATATTTTCAACTAGTAATGATGAATTTATCACAAGAGTTCCTCTATCAGTAATGTCTCTACTTGAAACAAATGCCGTGACCTCTGAGGTACGATTAGAAACAGTTTTATTATCATGTCTAAATCAGGGAGAAGTTTTTATTGAAAATAAGTTAATAGAGCAAAATTTTTTAGAAAGACTATATACTCCAGAGCTAACACGTTATTCTGTTGCTGCTCACTGCTTAGCCAATCTTGCTAAAATTACAGATGCAGTAGATGCTTATTTTCTATCATCTGCTTTATCAACACTTTGTCTTAATCTTCCTTCAAAAGTATTTCCATTACTCAAAATTCCTTCTGCTCTTCAGGAGCGAATAGGTGATAGAGCAAGAGAAATGCTGAATTTACAAGACAGAGGATTTGCCTTTTTTATAATAGCAAATTATGCTTCTCAATACAATCAGTCGGATATAGTAAGCTGGTTAGAATCTACAATAGAAGCTGCTGGATTACCACCATTAAAGCAATTGGAGGAACTAGCAAATCAAGAAATGAATGAGTTAAATGAGCAGATACTTAAAGATCCTTTGATAGAGAAGCTAAAAGAAATAGGTTTAAGTGAAACAGGAGAAAATCAGATTATCTGTGAATATTCAAGATTAAAAAATTTATTAAGAGTTGGTAGGGATAATTTTACGAAAAGAGGTATTGCCGGAAATCATGAAATTAGTATGAAAACAATATTTAGCGTAAATGAGAACTACCTCAAACTACCACCAATACTTCTGGGTGATGATAGTGTAATACAGTTAGGAGATGAGGCGTTAGAGCCGGAATATCAAGATGTAAAAAAATGGATTGAATATGTGGATATTATTGAAGAGAGATTAAGAGAATTTCATCAAGCTTGTTTTATTTAATAATAGAATTTGTTTACTTACTAATAGTAAATAAATAAGCTAAATTTAAATAGAGAAATGTCATTAGTCATTACAAAACTTACAAAAAACTTTCGACAGCAATTACATTCAAAACAAAAATTCAAAATTTATGTATAATCTCACGGTATAATATCCATTCCTTATCCTTTAAATAAAGGTGAACGCAACAAACGATATAGTTCAAAAACTTTGGAGTCTATGCCATGTACTGCGAGATGACGGTATTACTTATCTTCAGTATGTGACGGAGTTGACTTACCTGCTGTTTCTGAAGATGGCGCAGGAGACGGGAACGGAAAGCCAATTTCCTGAAGGCTATCGCTGGGGAGATTTGGTGGCAAAAGATGGCATTGACCAGCTCACATTTTACCGTGCTGTTTTGCTAGAATTGGGTTCTAAGACTTCATTGGAACGGGTGCAGGTGATCTTTGCCAACGCTCAAACTGCCCTCAAGCAACCGCGTATTCTTAAAAAACTGGTACAAAGCATTGATGAATTAGACTGGTATTCTGCCAAACTTGAAGGTTTGGGCGATTTGTACGAGGGACTGTTAGAGAAAAATGCCAGTGAGAAGAAGTCTGGTGCAGGGCAATATTTTACACCGCGTCCCCTAATTGATTGCATGGTGGAGCTAATCAAACCCCAGCCTGGAGAATTGGTCCAAGATCCAGCAGCAGGAACAGGCGGATTTTTAATTGCCAGCGATCGCTACATCAAGCAGCATACTGACGATTTATTCGAGTTGACGGAAGCAGAACAATCATTCCAACGTCACCAAGCATTCTACGGCATAGAGTTGGTGCAGGATGCTCATCGGTTGTTGTTGATGAATATGCTGCTGCATGGGATTGAAGGTGCTGTTACCTTGGGTGATACTCTTTCTAGTGATGGACAAGGTTTGTCAAAAGCGCATGTCATTCTGACAAATCCCCCCTTTGGTACGAAGAAAGGTGGCGGGTTACCATCTCGGGACGATTTTACTTATCCCACATCTAACAAGCAATTAGCTTTTTTACAGCATATCTATCGTAGCTTGTTACCTGAAGGACGAGCAGCAGTCATTTTACCAGATAACGTGCTGTTTGAAGACGGGCAGGGACGTAGCATCCGAGCAGATTTGATGGATAAATGCCACCTGCATACAATTCTCCGGTTGCCAACAGGGATTTTCTATGCTCAAGGTGTGAAAACCAACGTGCTGTTTTTCCAACGGGGGAAAACAGATAAAAGTAATACCAAAGAAGTCTGGATTTACGATTTGCGGACGAATATGCCGAGTTTTGGCAAGCGGATTCCCCTCATGCGATCGCATTTCCAAGAGTTTGAGTTAGAGTATGGGAACGATCCCAATGGGAAAACTCAGCGAGTTGACAAAGGGGAATTGGGACGATGGCGGTGCTTTACACGGGAAGCGATTTCTAAGCGGGGTGAGAATCTGGATATTACGTGGCTGAGGGATGAGAGTTTGCATTCTGGGGATAGTTTGCTGGAACCCGAGGCGATCGCTTCTGAAATTATGGTGAGGTTACAGACGGCGATGGAGGAGATGGAGGTGTTGACGGCGTTGCTTGAGGGTGAGGAAGTGGAAAACTCTCCATTGCTTTTAGAATAAAAACACATTTTAATTTCATTAATAGATACAAGTAATGAAATGACCGAAGAGCAGCAAATTATACAGATTACTGACTATTACGCTCATAAAGTTGTAGCTCCTCAATCTTGGACAAAAGCTTTATTTAGTGATGTCTGTAAAATTGTGGGAGGTAGCCAACCACCGAAAGAATATTTTGTTAACCAGCCTCAAGATGGTTGTATTCGACTTATACAGATTAGAGATTATAAAACTGATAAGTTTGCAACATATATACCGATTGAATTGGCGAAAAGATTCTGCAATAAAGACGATATCATGATTGGTCGCTACGGACCACCAATTTTTCAAATCCTAAGAGGTTTAGATGGCGCTTACAATGTGGCTCTAATGAAAGCCATTCCTAATGCACAGTTAGTTGATCAAGAATTTTTATATTATTTTTTACAAACACCAAACCTCTTCAATTATGTAGCAGCTGCTTCTTTAAGAACCGCAGGACAAGATGGTGTCAAAAAAGAACATTTAGATAATTATCCCTTGTTCATCCCCCCCCTCAACGAACAACGCCGCATCGTCGCCAAAATTGAGGCACTGAGGGCTAGGAGTCAGCGGGTGAAAGAGACGCTTGAGGCAATTCCTCCCTTGCTAAATCAGTTCCGTCAATCAGTCCTTGCCGCTGCCTTTCGTGGCGATCTCACTGCTGATTGGCGGGAGAAGAATCCAGATGTTGAACCTGCTTCGGTGTTGTTGGAGAGGATTCGTACAGAACGTCGCCGCCGTTGGGAAGAAGCGGAACTGGAGAAGATGAGGGCGAGTGGTAAGCTGCCGAAGGATGAGAAGTGGAAATTAAAATCTGAGGAATATGATTACGTTGATGATTCTAAATTACCTGAACTACCTAACGAATGGTGTTGGACAAATCTTCAATCAATAGCACTTGTAAAAGATCCTAATCCAAGTCACCGTTATCCAAGTTATGAAGGTGGAACAGTACCTTTAATCTCTACTCGCGAATTTCAAGGATTAAGTGATTGGAACGTAAAATTATCGCCATTTGTAACGGAAGAATTTTATCAATATCAAAATAAGATATGTAACTTTTCGCAAAACGATATTATTTTTGCTAGAAAAGGGAAAATTGGTTTAGCACGTCGTCCCCCAAAGCTTTTAAAGTACACCTTTAGCCACACAATATTCGTTATCAAGTGTTTTGAAAGTATATTCTCAGAGTCAGTACTTTGGTATATTCGTCAAAATCAAGTGATAGTCTGGCTTTTAAGAGAAATGAATTCAAACAATGGTGTACCAACTTTAGGAAAGGCAGTTTTTGAAAAAACACCTATTCCCTTTGCTCCAATTGCTGAGCAAAAAGAAATAGTCCGACGAATCGAATTTTTTTTCAAAGCTGCTGATACTATCGAGCGCCAATATCAAGAAGCCAAAGCATACATAGACCAACTCGATCAATCCATCCTCACCAAAGCCTTTCGCGGCGAACTGGTTCCCCAAAACCCCGACGACGAACCAGCATCCATCCTGCTAGAACGCATTCGCTCCGAACGTGACAAACTCCAAGCCTCAGCTAAAACAGCTAAAAAGTCTACAAGTAAGACTGACGGACAACGCAGCCAGAAAGTAAAATGGCAAGATGCAGAGCCAGTGCAGTTGGAATTGCCAGTCTTGGAATAGGGGACGGTGAGTGGGCGATGCCTACGGCGGGCTTTGCCAACGCACTATACCAGTTGCGTAAGTCCTGTTGGAGAAAATCTCTAGAACCAAAGAATGAGGTATACGGTTGTTACCCCGTTCAAAGTCATTCAAACATAGGATACTCCCGCATCGCCACATCAATCACCACAAGATCGTATGGTAGATCATTTGGTCGCCTGTCTTTAATGGGAATCTGTACCGCAATCTGTCCCATTATCTGGGGCAAGTTTCTCTCCAGGACATCAAGGCAGATACCAGTAGCACAAGCCCATTCATACCATTGCTGTTGCGAATCAGTCAGCTGAGATTCAGTACGGGGTGGAAGATTAGCCACTTTTTCGCTCCCAACTCCCCAACCACCTTTCAAGCATTTAACAAAATATCGATTTGGGTCATCGACACGCTGTGTTTTTTGGTAAGAAATGGCACTCATGAACTTATCCTCACCATATTCTTGGAACAGCTTTGCAATTGTGTCATTAATCGTCACGGATATCTCTTGCAAGGCATCGAGAAAAGGCTGTGGGATGCTTGATTTAGTCAAACCGAGTACAGAGTCAAATAACAACTTTACCCCGTCTTTAATAATGTTTGGACGTGACCTTAGAGTTTCAGAGTGCAATCGCTCAATCATCATGCCAGTCTCATCATCAACCTCATCTGGCTGGTACAGTCGCCCGATACCGTTGCCGTTGTATCGCCACCGGGTGTTTTTCGGGGTGTCCTTTACAGGGTTGTTAACTTTTGTTGTTGTTTCTTTTACTAATTCATTAACAACAACAATGTTTGTATCCTCTACAGGGTCATCCTTCTCAAGGATAGGTTCGGTTTCTACTGGTTCTGAATTGTCCTCAGTAGGAAACTGGATTAAATCACCCCTAGATTCAAGGGTGTCCCTCTCAGGGATGGGTGGCGAGTATTTTTCCCACAAGCTGCAATCGGTAAACTCGTACTCGTCGCTGAATCCGTGTCGTTTAGTGCGAGTAATGATATTTAACTGCTGTAGGATTGCTAAGCCACGGAGGGCGTAGTTACGGCTGAAGTTGGCTCGCTTGGTAACGGACTCAATTGACTCGTTGAATTGGTTGCCAGATAAGGTGCGATACCAAATTTGTAACGCCATTGCCAATCCTGCGGGTGGTACACCTTTTTCTACGAGCTGGGTAACTCGTTGAATTAGTGTTTCTAATCTGTCCAGTCCGAAAGTTTTCAGCAGATCTGGGGAAGAGAAAGAATTTTCGTCCTCAAAAGCGGATGCAAGAATCGTCATCTTTCCTCCACTGAATTGGCTTTGGCGACGAATGGCATCTGTGCTGATGACGACGTTGCGATCGCTTTTACTATGGTGAACCCTGCTGCAGCCACTCGGTCATCAGTGAGAGCGATAAACTTTTCGTCATCGTTGCTATTTGTGACTTGAAGAGCTTGTCTAACTATCATGGTTCACCTCCTGAACCATTCATTACTTTGTGATTAGAGGGATATTTATGTAGACGTGGGAATTTGACAAGGCACGTTTGTGGGGGAAGATTTCCGAAAAGTCTGCGGGAGAAAGTACAAAAAGACGCGAGCTTTCCCCACAAAGCTGCCGCCCCCGTGCATAGTGCAAAGGGATCTGGTATAATTTGAATAGTAGTCATATTTCCTGGATAGTTATGTGACTTTCCCGACGCCTGCGTGCAAACATTCGTCGGGTTTAATATTTAAAAAACAGTAAAATTTAGTGCTGCGTAGCAATAGCAGTTACGCAACGTTTTGTTAAGCGAGATGATCGCTAGTAATTTTCTCCTCTTCTTTAGAATTTGGCTGAAAAAGCTATTGGCGACATGCCCGTTGCTCGTGAACTATTTTCATGCCTCGCGTCTTTTCCAAACAATCAAATCTTGCTCTTTAACGGGCAAAACGCATTGAGAGTAACATTTAGTTTTAATAATCTCTTGATATTTATTGACGCAAGCCACCTTGTCTCAATGTCTTTGGCAATACCAATAAGCGCGATCGCCAGTGACAGAATAGTAAATTGATTAAATGCCTGCTGTCATGCTGCTTCTTCTGGTAGTAAATGCACATGAGATCTCGATTTAGTTTTTTCCTGGATAGAATTGGGCTTCTCTTCTATACCATCGGATTGAACAGACTCTGTAGCAACTTTACTTGCGCTTCTAGATTTCTCGCTTTTTGGAACCCATTCGAGCAGTTCGCCAGGTTGAACTTGATAAGTATCACAAATTTTACTTAGAACCGTGGACGACGGCAACTGTTCAGGATTGTTACACAAGTCATACGCTGTTCTTTGTGCTATTCCTACATCCTTCCTAAATTGGTAGGGTGTTATACCTTTTTCATACAGAAATTGCTTGATTTTGTTTTTCACTGACACGTCCCCAACTCCTATGTAGTTAATACTATCATCTACCTAGCATTACTAACTAATTAGCATTAGCTATAGAAATGGTTGTTAACCATAACTAAATGATATTACTAAACTATTGTCCATATTACTAACTAGTTAGTAATATGGAGACATGACAAAAGGGCGATCACTCCCCGTCCAAAGTTTGTGATCGCCCTTTGTTGATTCCTTTTTCACAAGAATCCAATTATGTACTATTGTACCGAATCCGACCTAAACATCAAGAGTGTCGGTCAACTCAAAGATGTTTACAGTCAAATTGGCTGCACTCAAGTCATCACTGATAAACGAGTCAAAGCCAATTGGGTGGACGCAATTCTCACCCATCAGTCAGCACAAGTTACTCAGTCTTGGGGATGCATGCCGACTAAGCTCAAGCTTGACGACAGTCCCCGCACTAAAGGCAGACTGTGCCCTAACAATGAACTTCCACAGATTCCAGCAATTGTTCAATCAGGCTCGTTGATTTTCAAGCCAATCGAATGTGCAGATGCAAAGTCTGCTTACGAAGTCTGGAATGGAGAAGTCAATTACGGTGTTATCAAAATGCTGGTTGATGGGTTATGGGTACACGCTTACGCCCCCACAACCAAATACGGCACTCCTTATCAATCAGCTGCCGCATTGGTAGAAGCAGTACAAATTAGGCAAGCCAAAAGCCTAGATATCCAAGTCCTAGAGCATTGGGAAGACAAATTCGTCGTTCGCAATAACCAGAATGGTTGCCACTATGTAGTTCAGCCTAAGCATCCGGAACCTAAAGAACGTTGTGAGTGTGGTGACTGTCATTATCGCGCGATTGTTTGTAAGCACCAAATTGCTGTAGTAGACCATGCTCAAATAGAATCGCTAAGAGACGACATTGAGGTTGATTCAGTCTCAGATCCGGACTTTGGTTTGATGTACCGTGTTTGGAAAAGTTGGGAGCTGCTAGGCACTTTTTACCATGCTTTAGATGGTAAATGGGTGGCGCAACCGTCTGACAGTGATGCTCGTCCTCGGTGTGAGACTGCTGATCAAGCCCAGTTATTAATTTTGGCGATCGCGGGGCTGCTTGTTGCTGGTGAAGTCGAAGACGACTTAGAAATACCACTAGCTCATTAATTTTTCTCGCTTTATCTAACTTGGAGTAGATCGCCTGCTCCAAGTTTATCATTAACTGGAACAGATGGTATAATAAAACAACGGGTGATGGAGGCGTACATCCGTATGCCTTGGACATCGCACTTCCATCGCTCTTATGCTTGGAGACACTCATAGAAGCAATACAGCTATACCTTCCTTGTACATATTGCCGTTCAATGAAGTAAATAGTTTCTAACTAAATTAGTACTAAAGGTGATTATCGCGCAAAGATTTTAGATTTTCGCGGATAGTGATTGTTTTGGGATGCTCTTGTCCCAGCAAACGTTGCCGGAGTTCTAATGCTTTAATAAACAGTGGTTCCGCTTCCGTGTACCTTTCTTGAGATTTGTAGAGTCCTGCCAGGTTGTTGTAACCGGTGGCAACCCAAGGATGCTCTTCAGTCAGCAAACGTTGCCAGATTTCTAATGCTTTAATAAACAGTGGTTCTGCTTCGCTGTACCTTCCTTGGTCCATGTAGAGTCCTGCCAGGTTGCTGTATCTAATGGCGACATGCGGATGCTCTTGTCCCAGCAAACGTTGCGATAGTTCTAA
Organism: Rhizonema sp. PD37; assembly: GCA_029379215.1. Lineage (GTDB taxonomy): Bacteria > Cyanobacteriota > Cyanobacteriia > Cyanobacteriales > Nostocaceae > Rhizonema. Next base: position 38,639 of record JAQYWO010000025.1, on the reverse strand, counting down.
TGCTTTAATGAACAGTGGTTCCGCTTCAGTGTACCTTCCTTGGTCCATGTAGAGTCCTGCCAGGTTGTGGTAACTACAGGCGACATCCGGATGCTCTTGTCCCAGCAAACGTTGCGATAGTTCTAATGCTTTAATAAACAGTGGTTCCGCTTCGCTGTACCTTCCTTGAGATCTGTAGAGTAGAGCCAGGTTGTGGTAACTGCAGGCGACATGCGGATGCTCTTGTCCCAGCAAACGTTGCCCGAGTTCTAATGCTGTAATTAACAGTGGTTCCGCTTCGCTGTACCTTCCTTGGTCCATGTAGAGTCCTGCCAGGTTGCTGTATCTAATGGCGACATGCGGATGCTCTTGTCCTAGCAAACGTTGCGATAGTTCTAATGCTTTAATAAACAGTGGTTCCGCTTCAGTGTACCTTCCTTGGGATCTGTAGAGTAGAGCCAGGTTGTTGTATCTGGTGGCAACATGCGGATGCTCTTGTCCCAGCAAACGTTGCCCGAGTTCTAATGCTTTAACATACAGTGGTTCCGCTTCGCTGTACCTTCCTTGGGATCTGTAGAGTCCTGCCAGGTTGCTGTAACCGATGGCAACCCAAGGATGCTCTTGTCCCAGCAGCCGTTGCCAGATTTCCAATGCTTTAATATACAGTGGTTCCGCTTCGCTGTACCTTCCTTGGGATCTGTAGAGTCTTGCCAGGTTGTGGTAACTGGTGGTGACATCCAGATGCTCTTCAGTTAGCAAACGTTGCCTGAGTTCCAATGCTTTAATATACAGTGGTTCCGCTTCACTGTACCGACCGCGTTCAGTCAAGTAGTAACCAACCCTAGCAAGTAACAAAGCGGCTGTTTCCCACTCAAATTGGTACTCCTTTATCCAATTAATTGCAACTTTAGCATGGGGTAAAAGTCGCTCGCAGACTCCCCAATTTGCATGTTCAGCATTCGGAAAGACGTGTGTGACCGCACAAACAGTTTTTTGTGCCCAAAGATGACGGCTATCTTCATCCATCTCAGCTTTTAACACAAACTGTACCAGGCGGTGAATATCAAAGGTTTTATGATTTGGGTTGCGGTAAATCAGCGAAAACCGTCCCGCTTCAGAGATGACTTTGACAAAATTCAGGGGTTTGTTTGCTAATAAGCTGAGATTTTCTCCCAATTCCGCCGCACCTTGAGTAAAAATTTCTTCAGGGATTGCGTCGGGTGCTAAAAAGGCAGAAACACGAATCAAATCGGCGGCGGTAGGGTTGCGTTCCAGCACCTTCGCAAAGGCTAAGGAAAAGGTGATGGTCACACTCGCATGATCAATTGCCAGTTCGCCGCGTTGAGCTAGCAGCGTCTCTCTTTCTGCCTGGTAGAGTTGCCAATACTCTGTCAAACTGGAGGGAGTTTCTTCAATAAACGCTCCCGCCTGATCCAATGCTAAGGGTAAACCGTCCATTTCTTGGGAGATAGTTTCTGCTAAAGTACGTTCCTCTTCACTTACCGCATCTAACCCCGCTTGCTGTGCAATCAGTTTGGCACGCCGCAGCAGCAACAGCGCCCCATCTGACGAGGGCAACTTTTTGATTTCAATTCGCTGATATATCCCCGTCGCTTGAGCGCGGGTAGTTAACAAAATATGACCTTGATGCGCCTCTGGCAGAAACTCGCGCAGCATCAGTATTTCATCAGCATTATCTAAAATTAACAGCCAGCCAGAATGTGTTGCTAACCACTGCTTCACTGCCGAAATGACTAAGTTTTCATCTTTTTCCTGGCTAATGGGTAAATTGAGTGACTCTGCCAGCTGCACAAAACCTGACACCAATTCTGTCCGGAACTCGGCTCTCACCCAGAATATTGACTGATACTCATGCTCACAGAGATAGGCATACTCAATTGCTGTCTGTGTTTTGCCGATCCCACCCAATCCGCTAAGTGCTGCATGAGAATTTGTGACTAGGGCATTGCGTATTTCTTCTAAAACGGTTTCGCGCCCTGTAAAAAATGGGTTGCGCGGGTACGGTATCCACAAGGACTGTAGAGCCGCCTTAAATATTTGGGTAATAGCTTGCAATTTGACATTTCCAGGGTTTATCTTCTTCGCTGCACTGATTAAGTCTTCAATCCATCCCTGTGCTTTTGCTGTTTCTATTATTCTGAAGATAATCTGTTGTAAATTTCCTTCGCCTGCAATTTCTCTAAGCTTTTTATCTAATTCAAACGACAGCATTTGCTCTAATGATGATTCTGTCGGGAAAGCATCTAATAAAGCTTCATGTATTTCCTTGCGCTGCTGTCGGGATAAGCTCATGTTTCAATTGTTTGCTCAAGAGCAACAGTTACGTTTGCACTTTTCTGCCAATGGCGACCTATGCTACTGAGTAATATTAAATCCGTTTGTATCGGTATGATTTCTCCTCCCTGTTTTTGTGTTGCCTCCGGGTTTATGCGGCCTTTTTATCACTCAGATGCTAACGGATTTGATATAAGCACGGCATCTTATTTCTTTATTACCACAGAATTTTGATGATCAATTCCGCAATTGATCTAAAAAAACTCATAGCTTAAGTTTTGGCTTTTGACCATCATCCTCTGGTTCGGTCAGTCAATTTGGATTAGACAACATTGAAGCGTGCGTGATTGTCAAAAAAATCGAGTCGCCCTCAGGCGACAAAAAAGTAAAAAAGAACAAGCGTAGAGGGAAAAAGTATTAAAGTATAAAGGGCTACCGAAGAATTTTCCCAACGGCGCACACAACACGAAAACCAACAGAGTAGTAGATGAAGTCGCGCACCGCCCAATCGTAGCCGACGCGAGACGCCGAACGGCAGTAGTTAGGATTGTCGATCCAGGAACCGCCCCGCAGTACAGTATATCTTTGCTTTTGATAAAGATTATCATTATTATTGTCTAGCCAAGCACTGCCATCTGTAGGCGCTCCTTCATAATTATCATGCCAATCGTCAAGGCACCATTCCCATACATTCCCGTGCATATCATATAAACCGAAGGCATTAGCTGGAAAGCTTCCTACAATGGTAGTTTTGTTGCGTGATTCCCCTTTGGGAGCATTGCCATAAATATAGTTACCATTGTAATTCGCAACTTCGGTCGTAATCGTCTCACCAAAGTAAAACGGTGTTGTCGTTCCTGCCCGACATGCATATTCCCACTCAGCTTCCGTTGGTAAACGATACTTACGTCCTGTTTTTTTAGAGAGTCTATCACAAAACTCTACTGCATCAAACCAAGAAATGCTCTCTACAGGAAGATGCTCTCCTTTAAATCTTGATGGTCTTGGATTTAAATCTCTATTGACTTTAGGCAAAAAAGCTGCGACTTTTTCCCATTGTTCTTGAGTAATACTATATTTCCCAATATAGAAGGGTTTAAGTGTTACCTGATGTATTGGGCGTTCCGAATCCATGCTTTCTTCTTCATTTGTGAAGGCACCCATTGTAAATATGCCACCTGGAATCTCAACCATTTCTAGGGTTACACCATAGCCTAAGTCTTCTACAAAATGCTTAGCCTGACTGTGACGACGGTTTAATTTCACTTCATAAGTGCTACGACCCATAAATCCCTTTTTTTCCTTTACCTGCACTTTTACAGTTTCAAACTGAAATACTTCTAACTGAAGCAAAGAACTTTGCCTTGGAGGTGATTGCTCTATAACAATGGGTGGTTCTGGTTGTAATAGTTCAAAAGCGATCGCTTTTAAGAGTTGGTTTCCAGGGTTCGCCTTCTTTGATGCATCGATCAAGTCTTCAATCCATCCCTGTGCTTCTGCTGTTTCTATTATTTTGAAGATAATCTGTTGTAAATTTCCTTCGCCTGCAATTTCTCTAAGCTTTTTATCTAATCCAAACGACAGCATTTGCTCTAATGATGATTCTGTCGGGAAAGCATCCAATAAAGCTTCATGTATTTCCTTGCGCTGCTGTCCGGATAAGCTCATGTTTCAATTGTTTTCTTTTGAGCAACAGTTGTCAGCCCACTTTTCTGTCAATGGCAACCGATGCTATTGGGTAAGCACGGCATCTTATTTATTTATTACCACAAAACCTTTATGAGCAATTCCGCAATTGATCTAAAAAAACTCAGAGCTTCAGTTTTGGCTTTTGACCATCATCCTTTAGTTTGCTTATCCAAATATTGGATACTCCCGCATCGCCACATCAATCACCAAAAAATCGGGTAGTGAGTAGCAGGCGATCTGAAAACCGGGTAAATCGGGCGAAAACTGGCATGGACGTGACTATAACACAATACTGCGTTCCGAGACGCGATCGCTCAGATCTTGCATATGCACATTAGAAGTGCGGTCACACGAATTGATAGGCTTGACTTCCATCTCATCATCAGATTCTAGGGCGTCGGTCAAGTAATCATGATTGACAAAAAAGAGATAGTGTGGTGTGGGAAAAACTCGGAAGAAAAGGATGCGATCGTTAACGCTCGTGTCGGTCAAGTAATTATGGTTGACAAACTAGATGTAATATGGGTAGGGGTTGGCGAAAATCAATCCTGGATTATTTAGAGGTATAAATTATGCGTCCCCCTGACTGGAATCCTCCCATTGAATTGTCGCCCGTCAGAACAAGCTATCATTTCTCGCATCAAGAGGGCCAAACTATTTATATTTCTACGCCACAATCGCCACCACATTTTTGATGAGGAGTTTCAAGCAAATAAGCGCCACTATGTTCAAGGACAGTACGGTGGGTCAGTGTCCAGTTCCTCCAGCACTGCTAGCACTGGCATTAATTTTACAAGCATACACCGGAGTTTCAGATGATGAAGTGATTGAGGCATTGGTAATGGATAGACGTTGGCAATTGGTACTCGACTGTCACGATTGCCAAAAACCTCCATTCAGTAAAGGGACTTTGGTTAATTTTAGACAAGCGATGATAGGCTTTGAGGCTGACCAGAGACTAATTGAGCGCACGGTAGAAATAGCAAAGCAACAAAGTGGGTTTGGTTCAAGTAACTTGAGGGCAGCACTCGACTCTTCCCCTTTATGGGGAGCGGCGAAAGTGGAAGATACATACAATCTCTTAGGTCATGCACTGCGTAAAGCTGTAAGGTTAATGGCGCAAACTTCGGGACAGTCAAGGGAGGAAGTAGCAAAAGAAACACAAATAGATGCTCTAGTCAGAGGAACTTCCCTCAAAGCGGCGTTAGACTTGAACTGGGATGATCTAACTGAGCGCTCAATAGCGTTAGAAACCATTCTCAACGCTCTAAATAGGCTTGAGTCGCAATTAGAAAAAAAAACTGAACATTCGTCGCTAACCGACCCTCAAGAAGTACTCGAAGTAGCGCGACAAATCCAATCCCAAAATGTAACTATTGATGAAATTGGTCAACCAATACTGAGTAAAGGTGTAGCTAAAGACCGTCGTATTTCTATTGAGGACCCAGATATGCGTCATGGGCGCGAAGCTCGCCGGACAGAAGATTCTGTCCGGCAGACTTCGCGTAAAAGCCGCTCACAGCGTTTTGATGGCTATAAGCGTCATGTACTTAGAGATCTGGATATTGGGGTAGTACGCTCCGTCGGTTTGACAAGTGAAGACCGTTCCAGAGGCTCAAGTTACCGAGGCGATGGATGCAGATTTGAAAGCTCAGAATGTGTTGCTGGTAGAGTTGCATATTGATCGCGCCTACTTATCGAGTCCGAAAAGTTCAACAACGTTCCCAAGACTTAACGATTTTCTGTAAAGCTTGGCCTGTACGTAATGGTGATCGCTTTACCAAGACAGATTTTGTACTAGACTGGGAGCGCAGTCTAATTTGCTGTCCAAATAATGTAACAATTCCATTTGAGCAAGGAAAAACCGTTTACTTTCCTGCATCTGAATGCAATGTTTGTCCTGTATCTGAACGTTGTACTACTTCTACTAAAGGTCGCAGTGTTTCAATTCATCCCGATGAAGCTTTTATGCAGGAGTTACGTCAGCGTCAGGACACTGAATTTGGACGAGCTAAACTCCGAGAACGTTCTCTTGTAGAGCATACCTTGGCTCATCTAGGTCAATGGCAAGGCGACCGAGCCCGTTATGTTGGCTTGCGTAAGAACTTATTTGACTTAAGGCGTGTAGCAGTTGTACATAATCTCCACGTAATTGCACGGTTGCCATCTAGCGCTTCAAACCAACAAGCCTTTTAAAACTACTAGTTAACGATCGCATCCTTTTCTTCCTAGTTTTTCCCACACCACATTATCTCTTTTTTGTCAATTATGATTACTTGACCGACGCCCTAGCTACCCACGAGTGGCGAGATGTTTAAAGTATTTGGTATAGCGTCTCTGCACACAAGGAAGGGAATGCACTTTTTGTAATTGTTTAGAGCGAGTATTTGGTTACGTACTTTAGGCGAGCGCAAAGAGTGTAGCTTTTTTCGGTAGTCTGTAAGACATGTTGTAGGAGGAAAAGATGTGCGTATGGTGATGAGTAGATAAGTAAAAATTAATTTTAGAGATAAATCAAAGTCTAAGGAAATGACCTGATGCTGAATCTGATTGTCGTTGTACGGTTTCAGAAGACGTGACGGCAGTCGGCAGTCGGCTGAATGTTATAGATTATACCGATAATTGAAAGCATCGCTGCCCAGCATGAGTCCATAACAGGTCCATGCGAATGTATTTAAACGGATCTGAAGGAGGAAATCATATGCGGGACGCCCTGTCTTGTTCCTGTCCATCTACCACTATTAAACTCTGTGAGTGGTTGCATTCACATTACTGCCTCCTATTTTAGTCAAAAATGTTACTTTATTAATTAACCGTAAAATACGGTTAATAATTTCGGATTACTATATCGCATTTTTTGGAAGTCACTTAACTCCGTCATTTTTGTCCTTTTTGCAGTCCTTGTAACCTTGAAATAACAGCTTAACTAACGCATGATTGAATTGGAAAAAACAATTCAAAGTTTAATCCCAACTAAAACAATTTTACTTAGGTGTACATTTCAAAATGGCTGAAATTGAATTCAACGATCTGGATATCGATATCGTTCGTGCTTGGAAAGATGAAGAGTATCGGAACAGCCTTAGTGATACAAAGCTTGCACAATTGCCTCAAAACCCAGCTGGTCTTATTGAACTTACAGACTTTGATATGAGATCCATTATGGGAGGCTTACAGCAAGCCCAAGCAAGAATGGCGAATACAGGCACCGGCAGCGGAGCCGGTTGCTCTTGTTGGTGTACTTGAGGAATTAGAGGTTGAATGGATGTCGTTAGGTTATTGAGAAGGCAGATATGCTGAAGGATCCCTAACTAAAGACATTCAGAAAAAAATCGCCCCATTAAATGTATGTTATCGTTTTTGTATAGCAGTTGACATTTGGGGCGATTTTTCCGCTCTTAATGTTGGCTCACGCACCCGTTACTTGCAATGGGGTTACAGACTTTTTTAGTTTTTTTGATGAAGGTATATATCTAATTTTTTAACAAATCAATGTTTAGTAAGCTTGTGACTGCGTTAACGACCACACTTTTTGATGTATTTTTAAGGCTGAGTAGGTGCTAGCAACTTACCCAGTCTTTTTACAAAAATATACAATAAATAAACTCATTCGCTAAGAAAAATACATAACTATAAAGCTATGAATACTGCACAACCTCAAAAAAGTATTGAGCCTCAGGACGTTACTGCCATACCAGCAAATTTTAAAACAGATGCATGGTATCATGCGCTCACCTTGATAGAGCGCATTATCTCACTTAATAAAGTTTCAAATTATACTTTAAAAGAAACAAGTAATGCTGATCTTGCTAGACGAAGATTGCAGCGCTGGCGCTCACAACTCCCCTTTACAACTGACTCTTACTTTGCTCAGCGTCTCACAATCGATGGCATCACAGAGGATAAGTTTGTTTACATCCTTGGTGAGTCAGATGAGGCCATACATAATCGTTTTCCAGAGCCACCCATATGGTTAAAAAAATTAACTGAGGCTTTTTCTGACCCTGCGTCTGCTTATGCTTGCAGGCTCCCTCCCACAAAAAAGCTACAAGGAAAAAAAGTGGCTGGATTTTTGTACGCTATTGAACCCCTTATTCTTCAAGGATGTAATCGTTTAGATCTGGAAGTCCAAGTATTGATTAAAACTCAATCTGCTCTACCTTTTGATTACAGTAAAATCGAAGCCGCACTCTTCAAAAATCTGCAAGTACGATTGCTCATGATGCTGAGCCGAACTTTGTTCCTTGAACTCCAGGTAGCCCGCTTTTCAGGTTTCTTGTTGGGTGACACACCTGAAGAGCGATTTTGCAGTTTCTTAGAGCGGTTGCGGCAGCATGATACTGCTTTGACCCTATTACAGGAGTACCCGGTTCTCGCCCGCCAATTGACAAATTGTATTGATCAATGGGTCACTTTTCATCTGGAATTTCTCCACCATTTGTGTACTGATTGGGACACCATCCGCAATATCTTCAGTCCGGATAATGACCCAGGTCTACTAGTACAGGTTAATGAAGGTGTGGGCGACAGCCATCGAGGCGGACGATGTGTACTGATAGCAAAGTTTAGCTCTGGCTTTCAGCTAGTTTATAAACCTAGGTCTTTAGCCGTCGAAGTCCATTTTCAAGAACTCTTATCCTGGGTCAATGATAGAGGCGACCACCCGCCCTTTAAAACGCTGAAAATTCTAGATCGTGGCACCTATGGCTGGGTTGAATTTGTTGCTCCTCAAAGCTGTATCTCCTCAACTGAAGTTTGGCGTTTCTATGAGCGGCAGGGGGGTTATCTGGCCCTGCTATATGCTTTAGAGGCAACCGATTTTCACTTCGAGAACTTAATTGCAGCAGGTGAGCATCCCATTTTGCTTGACCTAGAAGCGCTTTTTCACCCACGCTTTGAGGAAACAAATGTAACACAACCAGACTTGCTTGCCAGCCATACAATTACGTATTCTGTTTTAGGTGTGATGTTATTACCACAGCATCTTTTACCAGACACTGAGTATGAAGACATTGATGTTAGTGGTTTGGGTGCTAAAGAAGGTCAACTCACTCCAGAGCATCTTCCGCACTGGGAAGACGTTGGCACGGATCAGATGCACTTTACCCGCCAGCAAGGGACTTTATCAGGTAGCCAGCATCAACCCACTCTGGATGGAAATGAAATTAATGTAATAGAATACACAGAAGCTATAATTGCTGGATTTACCAACATTTATCGTTTACTCTTAAAACATCGGAATGATCTTCTATCCGAAGCTGGACCTTTGGCACGCTTTGCTGAAGATGAGATACGTGTTATTTTGCGTCCCACACGGCTCTACAGTCGTTTGCTAGAGGAGAGTTTTCACCCCGACGTGCTACGCAACGCCCTTGATCGGGACCGCCTTTTTGATCGGCTCTGGTTTGGCATTGAGTATTACCCTTACTTAGCCCAGGTAATCAAGGCCGAGTACGAAGACCTGCAAAGGGGTGATATCCCAATGTTCATAACGCGCCCCAGTTCCCGTGATTTATGGAGCGGTTTCAACAACAAGCCGATTGCCAACTTTTTGAACGAACCAGGTATGGCTTTGGTCAAACGGCGTATGCAGCAGCTAAGTGAGGATGACTTAGCTCGACAGCAATGGTTTGTTCGTGCCTCCCTTGCCACACTGGTATCTGATACAGAGCCAACAAAACAACTAACTTATCCTCTGCTTGAATTGCAATCTGTTCCTGATCACGAGCAACTGCGTGAGCAACTGCTTGCAGGTGCCCAAGCGGTTGGCAAACGGCTAGAGTGGCTGGCACTACGTGGTGAAGACAATGCTAGTTGGATCTGCTTGAAGCTGATCAAAGAACGTTACTGGTCACTCGTGCCGATAGATGTCAATTTGTATGATGGGCTTTCAGGCGTGGTCATGTTTCTGGCTTACCTGGGCAAGCTGACACAAGAAGAGCGTTACACTGCTCTGGCGACAGATGGACTGACAAATCTTCGACGTCAACAGCAGGGCAATAGATTATCCATCACATCAATTGGCGGATTTGAGGGATGGGGTGGGCTAATTTACGTCCTGACGCATTTGGGAGTGTTGTGGAATGAATCGGCACTGTTAGCTGAGGCTGAGGAGTTAGCTGAACTGCTTCCACCCCTGATTGAGCAGAATAAACAATTGGATATTGTTGGTGGAGCCGCAGGGTGCATTGGTAGTTTGCTTAGCCTGTATTATTGTAAACCATCTCAACGTATACTTTCTACGATCATTCAATGTGGCGAGCGCCTTATTGCTTGTATGCAACCTATGGAACAGGGCATTGGTTGGTTAACTACAGCAACAAAACCTTTAGCTGGGTTTGCTCATGGCGCTGCTGGCATCGCCTGGGCGCTTCTAGAACTAGCTGCATTGACAGGTGAGGAACGCTTTCGCAAATTGGCGATCAGGGGAATTATCTATGAGCGCAGTCTTTTCTCGCCCAAAGTTGGAAATTGGTACGACCTTCGCAGGAATGATAATCAAGCCAAATTTATGACTGCATGGTGTCATGGTGCGCCAGGGATTGGGCTGGCTCGTTTGCGTTCTTTGCCCCATTTTGATGATGTTGAAGTCTATACAGAGATTCAAGTAGCTCTCGAGACCACTTTGGCTCATGGCTTTGGTATTAACCACTCTTTGTGCCATGGTGACCTTGGTAATCTGGAATTGCTATTGCTTGCTAGTAAAATTTTCAAAGAGTCAGAGTGGCCTTCTCAGGTGAATCGCCTTACACATATCATCCTTGATAGTATTCGTCAACATGGGTGGCTCTGCGGAAATCCTTTACGGGTTGAGACACCTGGACTGATGACTGGTCTTGCAGGTATCGGTTATGGATTACTTAGACTAGCAGAACCAGAGATTGTTCCTTCTGCATTGTTGCTGGAGCCTCCCAAGCTTAAAGGGCGTTTATAAAGAGAGCAAAATAAGGCGAGCGCACATCTTGCATTTAGGAAGCTCCTCACCTGAAGATTTGCGATATCGCCACTCTTTGATTTTTATGCGATCGCACTCTTGCCTCCTCTCAATGCTTATCCAATGAAAGTGCGATCGCCTGCATCAGGTTGTGACCTTTCATGAGTAAACTGGGCGCATTAAACCCCGTCAGGCGGCTCGGCTCATGCTGCTTCCATGTTTATCCCACCGTCAAAAGCCACCCTCACCTCGCCGCTCATGAGTTTCGGCAACAGGGCATCGCGGAGTTTTTCGAGGGTTTGGATTTGCTCACAGTTGGCAATTACTTTATTGTTTACTGGACTGGCTTCCTGCTCATACTTTTCGATTAGCTCATTTGGTGGAATAGTAACTGAAAGTACCTCGAAATCCAATTTACTGATAGAGCCAAAAACAGTTCCCTCATCATTAAATTTCTTGATTTCCTTCATAAAAGAACGCAACTTGAAATAAGTATATGTATAAAAATGAATATTCTTTTTATATTTAAAGGCTGCAACACCACGCCCAATACAACACTCCTTGTATGCCATATTTTGTGCACCAACTGATGCGCGAACACTGATTAGAGTATCAAACTGTTTAGCAAACTTTTTTGGCTTTGTTGTGTAAACCCGTTCTTTGGGGAATCGAAACCCAAAATCCGCATTACCTTGAAACATGGGCACACCAATTCCTTCTTCATTAAATGAACTACTAGAAGGCGATTGTCCCATTGTAAAATCAAATTCATCTCCCAAAGTTCCTTCTGTCCAATCCTCCTGTGCTTCTTCAATAAACAAATGGTGGAAGAGGGTTTCAGCCATCGCTTCTAACGTCTTGTTCTGGCGGTGCAGCAGGTCAATTTTCTCATCAAGGCTGCTGAGAACAGCGGCGATCGCTTTTTGTTCGGGGAGAGGGGGTAATGCAATAACACAGTTCTCTATTCGACTGGGTGCTGTATGAACTATTTTTGTGCCAGATGCTGAACCAACCAATTGTTGATTGAGATTAGAGGTGAGAAAAAGCCAATATAAGAATTTTAAATCAACAAAAGAATCATTTTTGACAATAATTTTTCCCAGCCTTTGATTGTGAAGATAAACCTTGCCATCATTGGGTATAATTCCTGGAATTCCTAAAATTTCACCGCCTTCAGTCTGGCAAGTCAGAATCAGTAAAATATCTCCTGGTAACATCTCATATTCTGCTGGATACTCACCTGAATACTCTTTAACATTAGTCTCATTAAATCGAAAGCCCCCGTTATATTTAAAGTTTCCTATATTTATAACTATGGGTTTTCCTGAGCCTTCTTCCATAAAGAACTCACTTTTAAATTTCCAGCCGTGCTTGACTGAGATAAGCCAGCCAAGTTTGATCTGTCTCCACTCACCGGGAAAGGCAGAGGGCAGGAGGCAGGAGGCAGCTATGATGTCTCCTGTCCTCTGCCCACGACTGAAAGGAGTAAGGGTATGAAGCCCCTCCCTTATCTTCGATTTGGGAGCTGACAATTGGGAGGGGTCACAATCCCCTGACATTTGGTTCCTTCTGCACTTCCCGCCTCTGCCTTCAAGAATCATACCTTCACCTTCGCCAAATTCTCAGCAACGGCTTGGTTCAGCGCCACCTCTTCTAACAACTGCGCCTCAAACTCTGCCTTCAACCCCGCGAACCGTTCGGCGAAATTAAAATCATCCTCTTCATCCGGCAGACCCACATAGCGCCCCGGTGTCAGCACATAATCCAGAGCTTGCACCCGCTTCAACGGTATAGAAGCGCAAAAGCCCTTGATGTCTTTATAGCCTTGTTCCCCCGTGCGCCAGGCGTGGTAGATAGCAGCGATAGTGTGAATATCCTCCTGTGACAATTCACGGGTGCAGCGGTTGATTAGATGCCCTAAGTTACGCCCGTCAATGAACAGGATGTCGTTTTTGCGCGGGTAGCCATTCTTGCGGGCGCGATTCATAAACCACAAAGTCGCCGGAATCTGCGTATTTAAAAACAGCTTGGCGGGCAGGTTGACAATGCAATCGATCAGGTTACCCTCGGCAATCAGCGCCCTGCGAATCTCGCCCTCGCCACTGGTTTTACTAGTGAGCGCCCCTTTCGCCAACACCACGCCAGCCCGACCCGTGGGAGCCAGGTGATAGACACAATGCTGCAACCAGGTGAAGTTCGCATTGCCTGTCGGTGGCACCCCATACTGCCAGCGTCCGTCTCCCCGAAGCAGAGCGCCGCTCCAGTCGCTGTCATTGAAGGGCGGATTGGCGATGACAAAATCGGCTTTCAGCTCCTTGTGGGCGTCGTTGAGAAACGAGCCTTCGTTGTTCCATTTCACCTGCGAACTGTCGATGCCACGAATGGCAAGGTTCATTTTCGCCAGCCGCCAGGTAGTTTGGTTGCTCTCTTGCCCGTAGATGGAAATGTCGTTGATCCGTCCCTGATGCTCTGCCACAAACTTTTCCGACTGCACGAACATGCCGCCGGAACCGCAGCAAGGGTCGAAGACCCGCCCTTTATAAGGTTCCAGCATGGCCACCAGCAATTCCACAATGCTGCGCGGCGTATAGAACTGTCCGCCCTGCTTGCCTTCCGCCAGCGCAAACTCGCCCAGAAAATACTCAAATACATGCCCCAGCACATCGGTGCTACGCGCCTTGGCGTTGCCTAAGGCGATATTGCCCACCAGATCGATTAACCCGCCCAGATTCCTGGGGTCAAGGTTCTGCCGCGCATACATTTTGGGCAACACGCCTTTGAGCGAGGGGTTCTCCGCTTCGATCACATCCATCGCCCCATCCACCATCATGCCGATGCCGGGTTGTTTGGCGTTTGCCTGTAAAAAAGACCAGCGTGCTTGTGGCGGCACAAAGAAGATGTTTTCGGCCTTGTATTCGTCCTTATCCTCCGGGTCGGCTCCAGCATATTCGCCCTCGCCCTTTGCAAGCTTGGCGAACATCCCCTCGAAGGCGTCAGAGATATATTTGAGGAAAATCAAGCCCAACACGACATGCTTGTATTCAGCCGCATCGATGTTCTTACGAAGCTTGTCAGCGGCTTTCCAGAGTTGTCTTTCCAGGGGCTCTTCCTTTGCTATTCTAGTGGTGGCCATGATGGTCTTGTGCTTCCTGTCTCTATGAGCGGCGAGGTGAGGGGGTAGTTGGTGGTTTTAATCTTTGCGATAACGCTATCAAACAGGTTCTCTTAGCATTACGAAAAGAGGGTGCGTTCAGAAGGCAGAAGGCAGAAGGAAACCCACGCTTAAAAACGTGGGATTGAAGTAAAGCTCGCCGGGGGAAGCTTCCCCCGGCGAGCTTCGCGGTTCCGGCGACTCCTTCGTAACTGGCGGCGGGAGGTTAGAGATTCTCTAATTGCAAAACCACGATGTTGTAATTCTGCTGCCCAAACCACTTCTCCATTGGCGCGAAGCTCGCCGGACAGAATCCTCTGTCCGGCAGACTTCGCATCGTTAACAATAGCAATACCTGTTGTCTTTGCACCAGGATCGATCTTGATTCTTAAAGGTTGAACTACTTGATTTGGTAATGACTCTTTCAAAATAAGAGTAAATGGGAAGCTACGGAAGATAGCAGCTCTTCCACTTTTTAGTAACTGTCTTGCCCTTGCCGGATGCATGGGATCTAAAGGCCGCTTGTCTGTATCAATGACTAAAACTTTGCTCACTTGGAGCCTCCTTTCGGGTGATGTTTGCCTTGACAAAGTTATAAGGGCAGGATATCTAAACAGCACTAGCCTCAAACCCTCTAAGCCTGTTTAACTGTCTAGTTATAGAGCTACTGGACTGGCACGCATCCGTAGGTACGATTTTTACCTCTCCCAAATAACGTAGTACGCAAAGTACTTTGTCGGGTCAACTAGGGCTTCAAGCTTCAAAAACAAGTTTCTTCGCCGGAAGCCCCTGAATTCAATTCAGGGGTGTTGACTGTGTTTGTTGCAAATGTTTCATAGGTTTTCTATTACGCTGAAAGTAGCGGCGGTAAAATAGGTTATTGCCGTTATAACTCATGTACGAAAAACGACATCAGTAAATATACGATAACTCACTCTGCTCGCCCCGATATACCTGCTGCGTCTGCCGCCACAACGCACTCACCTGTTGCCTGAGTTTCTCTGGTGTACATTGAGGCAGACACCAGTAGCACAAGCCTCAGCATAGCTGCCTTAGCGGCTTGACGCCTTTCATCCATGTTTTGGTGGATACAATATTTTTGCTATTTTATATATGTAACCCACTTTTATAAATTATGGTTAACACTTATGGCAGGGAGGAAGAAACTTGACCGCACCAATCTTCATGCGAGGGTTGCACCGGGGACAGGAGATAAACTGAAAGAAATCGCGCAATTATTAGGATATATCTATGATTCTGAAGGGTCACCAGGTCAGTTATTAGATGCGATCGCTCTTTGGGGAGTTAATATTAATCTCCAATAACAATAGAAGTAAATCTATGTAAAAGTAGTTAACTATTTGTATAAAAGTGGTGAAAAAATAAATTTGGGGGCACTAAATGTCCCCAGTCGTTCAAAAAGGAGGTATTTACTGAGCAAAAATGGTAACGGTCATCGAGATTTTTGGAATCCTGTCAAAATTTTCCTGCGCCGCTTACTTAGGCGTTGGGAGAAGACTGACAAAGTGTCGGGTGAGTTCTACCTTATAGACTCCGAAACCGTTCTAGACGATTTGTCAGATGTAGCAGAACATCCCAAAAAAAACTCGGACTCGGGACCGTAACTAGTTAATTAAATAGCCCCTAGCTTTCCCCTAGGAGCTATTCCTTCTATTCATTTTACCTGATAAATTATGTTGACAGATACAACAATTGCTCATCCTGTTTACTATCGAATTATTGAACGTCGTAGTAACGGTTGGGCTTTTAAAGAGGGCGAACCATTCATCAATTTGTTTAATGAGCCAATGCTAGCCCAACATGATTTATTTGCGGCTTTTGACACTTCGATGAAGAAAGTTGCCATAGAGCTTTTCAGAATCAATGGTGGTTTGCATTCTTTATTA
The DNA here is from genome assembly GCA_029379215.1 of Rhizonema sp. PD37. Taxonomy (GTDB): domain Bacteria; phylum Cyanobacteriota; class Cyanobacteriia; order Cyanobacteriales; family Nostocaceae; genus Rhizonema. The sequence continues at coordinate 22,684 of JAQYWO010000025.1, read as the reverse complement.
CATTGCAGACATCCTAGATAAAAAATACTACTACTGTGGACAAGAGTGGTCAGATGTCAAAGCAAAACTGCAAGAATTGGGGATTGGTAAACCAGATCCGATGTCCGCTTAAAGACATCGGTAATTAATCAACTGCGTAGTGCGATCGCATAATCTCCTTGTTCATGAAAAATTTCATCGTACAAAACTTCTCTAAGAGCGGTACTCTCCAACTTAGTATCTATCAAAGAAGCGCTGTAGAGCCTTGCTTGGGGGTAAGGCAGCTATGAGTCACGGGCAGAGGGCAGAAGGGAAAGAAAGGAAAATGTTTGAAGTTCTTGCTGCACAGGGGTTACAAGCCTTCAGCATAGCTGCCTCCTGCCCTCTGCCTTAAAACGAGTTTCCGTGTTGATCACCAAAATCTGACAAGAGCCAAATTATCGTTCAAAGCACAGCTCTGCTGTTACTGAAAAATTTATTTAAAGTATGAATGTCACAAAACCGAAGTATTAGATATTTACTAACAATAACAGCATTTAGGAGTCTTGTATGAAGCGAGTAATCCATGAAAGCTTTATAAAAGAGTTAGAAGAGGGTCTGGCATCTCTGATTGAGCTATATTATCATTTTTCGTTAATTGAAGAACCTTCTGAGCAGCAGTCTGACCAGCTTTTCGCCATATTGGATCTGGCTCTGTACGACCAGCAACTTGCTGAAGCTATAGAGAAAGTTGACTTACAGATTGCTGAAGAACTGGAAATACGTGACAAACTCAGTTTTTATGAGGAGCTTAGGCAACTTCAATCTCTTGCACCGTCAATAGAACTTTCAGTAGAAACTGCTTTTATTCCTCCTGAAAAACTTGGAAGCATAGATGATCATTAACGAGAGTGTATAAAAGCTCACTATGTAAGAAAAGTAAAAATGATCAAGCATCCGTAAATATCCCCACATATTAATGAATGATCCATGAATATTAATGGGGGGTTGCGAATTTATCCTTATATAAGGCACTAACTATGGGTGCTTTTTCTCTCATTACAATAAGGAATTAAATTGCTGAGGCTACAAAAATTAGAAGAATAGCCTCATAAAGCAAACTAAATTTCCTGTGGTAGAACAATATCCTTAAATTGCTGAAATTCTTAGGAGAAGAGCCTCATGGGTCAAACTAAAGTTCCTGTGGTAGAACAATATCCTCAAATTGCTGAAGTTTTGGGTTCAGAAAGTCTCAGAAAATTCATTGAGTCTCGCCTTCATGTACATAAGTTACATCGTCAGCATGAGGCTAATGACATTATCAATCAAGTTTATGTGGAGTTTGATAGATCTGTTGAAGCCGGACGGTACGAAGAGACAGGTAACTTATCGGCTTGGTGTCGCCAAACAGCTTACAACATTATCTGTAATCTTGCTAAGAAGAATTTAAAGGAGGTTACGGTTGACTCTAGTAGCCTTGATTACCTTAACTCATGTTCTTCAGATATTAAAGTATCAGGCACAACAGTTTCAACACTTTATCAAGCTTTGAAAGAACTCAGTTCAGAAGATGAAGAAATATTAAGGCTTCATTTTATAAAACGCCTTAAGTACCAGGAGATTTTTGATCTTCTTGTTTCTAAAGGAAGTGAAATAGCTAGTGTCGCCACTATCCGTAAAAGAGTGGAAAGAGCAAAGGCAAGACTAAGGAAGATCTACGCACAAAAAGCGTCGCCAGGTTAGAGACAAGAGCTATATTGTGCCATGTCCATTTTTGATTTTTAATAATAGGAGTCACAGATTAAGGCTGAGATTTATTAATTGAGTAGAACTAGGAAAACTATCAAATTATCCTTCTACACTCAGCCAGATGTTTATCAAGAGATATATTCAACTTATAAAGACCAAGCAGCCAAATTCTATGCAGTCTATTTCTCCATCTGGTGAATTTGGTGAAGAAATTGAATCTTCTCGAAACAAGATCATTTTTGATGAGCTTGAGCGTCAAGCCATTTGGACATTTAATATTTTCGTGTTTGCAGCAGCTACCAACGTTTTGGCTATCACTGTCACTGCTGGGCTCTGGATGGCAGCAAAAACCCCAGAAGCAAACTACGCGGGGTTAGGAAGCGGTGGTTGCTTACCCATTGTCTGGATGACTGGTAGAAAAGCACGGGAATCAAGAGACAAGCTTTTGATGGAGGCTAAAGAACTTTGTAACAAATAGTTAGCATTATTCTAGTATCTATGTAGCGCCTTTGTAGGAAGATGTTTAATTTCAACAGCTATAACTGTACAACTCAAATATAGCAGTTGTGCATAGAAGGCACAAAAAGTAGCCCTTTTCTGGGGGGAGAAGGGCTGGACGATATTCAACAATAGGAAAATTGTACAGTGACTCAAGCACAATCAAATCAGGACAAACAGCTATCATCCGTTGGAGCGATCAAAGAAACATGGCTATACCTACTGCACTAACAAACAGACTTCGTATTCATGCTGTTTCAATAGCAAATAACCGGGGGCGTGCTTATACTGCGATACGGCTTAAGCCGCTGCCTTTGGCATCACACTCATCACGTTCAGTGGTGAAATCCTTTGAGATGCTCGCCGATTCCTGCCGCGACTTCTTCCACCTACGACTTATGGCAAGTATTGCCAATTCTACTTCATCGTCTGAGGCATTCTCAATTAGACCAACTAAATGATGTTTTGCTTGTGTGGTTTTTGTGGACGATTCCCCTGCTAGCAATTCACAAAAGTATTGACGCGAGCCAGGGGATAACTTTTCCATGCCTTCAAGAAGAGACATAAACACCTCTGGACCAATCCACTTTTTACCTGAGCGAAAGTCAGATAGATGATTGGGACTTATCCCAGCTATTGCTGCAAGGTCTTTACCCCTAACTCCGTAGTGATCCATTGCTTGCTTGAAAAGCTGGTTAATTTGGGTCATTTTTTCTCTACTTCCTCTTGACTTAAGCCAATAGTATTACTGTAATATTAAATTAAGCTTTAAGTGCAATTGACTCTTTTCTATAGGCTTAAATCAATAATAAGCCAAAAAAACTTCCCTAGCAATGTTTCCGCTTGCAAGGGCAGTTTGTCGTTCATTTTTTTCTTGAATATTCTTTCTACTCAGATAGTATGACAAATCGAATAAAAGTACAAACGTCAAATGACGTAAATTTTGGCGTAATTAATGTATCTGCTGCCACCAAGCCTGGATACGTTTACCAAGAAAGGCAGCTACGCAGAAAAGTAGAAAAAATCAGTCTGAAGAAGAACTACGTAAATAATCGAGATTCCAATTTAAAAGAAAGAATTATACCGATATATTCCTTGCTAGGTATGAAGCGCTTTCCTCGCGGGAAAGAATCTTCTTTCCTGCCGCCGAGTGCATCCTCAATTAAGTCTCACCAAGAAAGCGCGTGGGAGCATAGAGTCACGAATCCAGGCTGGTTTGAGTTTCGAGGTGAGTATTACGAAGTGCTGTCCAGTTTTGCTTTTGGTGTCGATCTGAAGAATTTAGTGTAGCGAAATGGAAGCGATCGCGGATTGAAGCCAAGTATTAAGGAATGAATTTTCTCAATATAGGGGACTTGGTGTCAATCAGCACAAATAATCCGAACAAGCTGACAACTACTTAGATGCGAACCCTCACAGCTATACACTACTTTCATTAGTCTAACCATGCAAAAAACGTCTGTACCTTCTTTACAGCAGGTATCTTCTGCACAGGAGACACCTCCAACCAATCAGCGAACTAAGAAATACGATTTGCCACATATGATCATTCCAGACGCGGATATGGCATGGGCATTAGAGCAGCGATCGCCAGTATGTAAGCTTTGGGGCGAATGTTGGCGCTCTGACCCATATGGAAGCCGCTGGATGCCTCTTAAGACTAGCTTAGGAAAAGAAAATCTCAAGAAGGCGAAAAAACCGTTAATTGATGCTGACTTTTTCCTTTTTGAGAATCGGCTAACCATTATTGATGGTAAACGGTCTTATGAATGGTGGATTAAAAACCTTCATGGGTGTAGGTCATCTTACTGGAAACTCAAAGGCGTTGACATTGATGCTGAAGCGACAGTAGACAACAATGAGGATAACACAAGGACTAACAATACTGAGATAGGTATTCTGGATACCGAGGTAGGTACTCACAGTACCACCCAAAATCAGGGGGAGACTGGTAGTACCGAGGTAGGGACGAATAGTACCGAGGTAGGGACGAATAGTACCGAGGTAGGTATTGACAATACCGTCCCACCTTATTTAAAGTCTCTTGCAGAGCGGGTTTCAAAAGCTCTCATAAACTCTTCAGTAACGTCTCATAAACATTTCACTCTCTCTCTTCTAGTCCGGGAGAGGGAGGAATTTTTAAATTTTTGTCTTCAGAAGATAAAAGCAATTCAAAGCCCTTCTTTTAAAGTGCATACTGACGACGGTTGGATTGCAAAACACTACGAGCAGTACTGGAACGAGTTTTGCGAACACCATCATCCAGAAGCTGTTGAAATCGCACAAAACGTTAAATGGACAAACCACCCTCACCGCGACGAATGGATAGCTGAAATTGAAAGAAGCGGAAATCCCCTGCTGTTTGCTGCTCGGGATAAGGAAAAGCAAGAGTTTGTCAAGTGGGCTAACGACAACAAAATATTTAGTTGGCACCAGGAGGATGTTCATGGGTGAAAACGATTTCGATCTCCTTGAACCGCTTCCAGTACGCCCAGATGAAGTTGCCGAAAAAGAAATATGGCATCCGTTGTGGCACTGCTTCTGCTGCCAAGACACAGGCAAAATACAACTTAACTTAGTTCGCCGTGTCATACCAAGCTACAACTATGAGCGCGATCGCCTCCCCATTTGTCAAAATTGTCATAAGGGACATGACTGGTTTCACTTGAATGATTTGGGTGTAATAGATACACGTTTAGGACCACAAATTTGTAGAAAGCTGAATAATATTGCCCGTGAAGACTGGCGGCTGACTACTCAGATTTGGTTTGAAATGGTGAAACAGCGTTTAGAGAATGCTACAGAAGAAATTACCTCGGAGCATAACTTAAGGAGGCGCGATCGGATCTCTGAAGAATTCATCCTTGCTAAGAAAAAACATGAGTTAGCACGAGGTGATTGGGAAGAAATTGAAGAAGACGAAGAGGAGGTGACTGAAGAATGAGTACTCTAGGTCGTCAACAAAGGAAAATTCCCGTAATTGATACTCAAGCTTTTGACGCAACAAGTATATCTGTTGAAGCTATTGGAGTAGAAGAACTGAGCGAAGATGAGCAGCGCTTACGCCTACACTTAGAGCGCAAAGTGGAACGGGCATTTTATGAAGCAGGGAAGGCTCTGACAGAATTACGAGATAGGAAGCTTTATCGTTCTACTCACAAAACTTTTGAGGAGTACTGCCGTGTTCGATTCGGGCATAGTCGGCAAAAGTCTAACTATTTGATTGCCGCTGCAGGTGTTTTCGACAATTTGACAACAATTTGTTGTCAAAATTCGCCAATTGAGGATAAGAAGAATGATTTACTTATCCTACCCACTACTGAGGGTCAAGTCAGACCCCTTACCAAACTTCAACCTAACCAACAGTGTGAAGTGTGGCTAAGAGCGGTAGAGGAAGCTGGCGGACGGATGCCATCTGGGCGCATTGTTCAAGATATTGTACAACGTGTCTAGGAACGTACACTCGTGCCAAATCCCTATCGATTAGGAGAAGTTTGCCAGTTTGTTGTTAAAGATAACCCTGAGCTGCGCGGTAAAAGTGGATGTTGGTGTATTGTGAGTCAAGTGAATGAATTTAGTTGTATTGTTATGGCTTGGGACGGGGAATACACTTTGAAAGTTGAAAACTTGAAGTCCTTTGATTACTCAGATGCTGATTGTGAACAGATGCATAAGTTGAGCTTACGCATCAATAAACTACGTAACAGTGGCAAGTTGGAAGATGTGGCGAAAGCCAACTTAAAACATTTGGGCGAAGTGAAGCGTCCCTACCTAACACCTTTGGAAGAAAAGTTATTGGAGCTTTTGGAACAAGAGTATAGATTGCTACCAACGGATATGTAGCTATTATAATTACTAAGAATTTTGATGTTTTCGACTGTGCGGTGTATAAAGCAACGGCGGTGGGAAGCAAAAGATGAAGGAATTGAACCCCTAAGTGTTACCCCACCCCGATTTTCGCTTTGCGGTTGCCGACCATTTAGCGGCATCTTCCCTGACGGGGCTTGAACTAGCTACGACTGGTTCGGTCAAAAAGAAAGGCAGCTATGCTGGAGGTAGAGGGCATAACGTATAATACAATACAATACAATACGGGCTTGGACACCCATTGATTGAAGACCACCAACCTGCGGTATGGTGGGGCATAGTCCGCCGGGGGTTGCTGACCCTCACAAGGTAAGACTGGGGAGAAGATAAATTCTAAATATATATACTGAAATTGCTTCTGCTTTGGGTTAAAAAACTGCCTTGTCTATTTTCCTTCCAAGTCCTCCAAGTCTTGCCAACACCCAAAAGTAAAAAACCCACACCTGTGAGCTGCTCTCTGCCTCTTCTTGACCTTATACCAAGTTGCGTTCTAATATAGAATTTATGTGAAGGGGTATCAATACTAACCAATAGGGGAAATTAAAGGGGAAAACCAAAAAATTGCGATGCTTTAATGAAGATAGATTTCAGCAGATTGATAATAAAACAGCACCGAAAAGGGATGAAATTGTTGCCCACTCGTAGGCGAGGTTTTTACTTGACCCAAGATACAAAGATTATTTCGCATACAATAATTCCAAGTTTGTTTTACCTTTTCCCTTATCCCTTTGATAAACGCAGCTTGCCATCAGGTATACACAAAGCGCGGATTATGGAGCAAGCACTCTAATGACAAAAGACGTTGATCCAAGTTTAGAGATAGATGTTCTAGCAGCCGCACTCCAGATGGATAGCCAAGAATCTGGCGACTTATTAGAATTTTTGGCAAAAAAGCTAGAGCTATCTTTACCTCAAAACACAACCGTAACCCGTAGCGGCTGGTTTATCTCCAAAGACCATTCTGTCCGAGAAATAACAGTGCGATTTGACAGTTACCACTATCAAATCGTTCGAGACAAGCAGAATTCACTAACCGCCAAAGTGATGAAACTGGTACGGGGAGTTGTGCTAAAAACAACCGAAATTTCGGTTAAGCAGTGGACAGAGGAAGTTGCCCAACAGTTGGTCCAGTTAGCAAAGCATAACGCGCAAACCCGCAATGCTTTGAATAAATTTGTGCTTGGTGGAGGCTGAACCGATGTCTTGGTGGGGAGAATCAGAAGACCAAAAGCGGCAGCGGGAAGCCCAAGAGGCAACTCGAAGAGCTTTAGAACAAGGTCAAATTCCCGAAAATGCTCGGCATCGCCTAGAAATGCAAAGAAAGACCAATTCCCGGTTTTTCACTAGCGACCTTTCCAGCAACGAGTATCTGTTGGCCCGTGAAGCTGGTTACGAGCCAATAGGCTTGGTTATGGGAACTGCCTTTTACAAAGTCAGCTTTTGGGGCTACTTCAGGAACTACCAAAATTTTACAGGAGAACTCTCCGCTCTGAGTCAAGCTCAATTGGCAGCACGTGAGCTTGCTATCGCCCGACTTCGGCTTGAAGCCACTCTTCTAGGTGCTCATGGAGTCATTGGTGTGCGTCTAAAAATGGGTGGTTATGACTGGAGTTCTCGAACCATCGAGTTTACAGCTGTGGGAACTGCAATTCGCCTTCGCGATCGCCCAAACGATCCTCAACCCTTTACCAGCGACCTCAGCGGACAGGAGTTCTGGCAATTACATCAAGCCGGCTACTATCCTAGAGGATTGGTCTTTGGTATCTGCTCTTACTATATACACACCGATTGGAAAACCCAAAGTATCACAAGGGGTGGATTCTTTGGCAGGGGTAGTAGCCAGAATCAAGAAATCACTCTATATACTCAAGGCTTTCAACAAGCCCGTCATTTAGCAACGAGTCGTTTAAAAGAAGATATCCGCAAGCATCAAGCTGAGGGTGCGGTAGGAATGAAAATTGATATGGGCGTAGAAGATATCGAGTACAAAATCAACGACACGACCTATCACGATTTATTAACTCACTTTGTAGCAGTAGGAACCTCGATAGTATATGACCCACAAGCCGTCGAAACCCAGAGGAAATCACCCCTGCTGTACTATAACCTCTCAACAGGTCAATCCACATCAATCTAAAATTGCTCAAAATCCAAAATTGTTATGACACTTAACCAACCAATGCCTTCTGACCTACCAACTCATGCCCGTGAGCGTTTACAAGCAATGCGCGGCAAAGATGAGCAGCATCGTCTATTTACCAGCGACCTATCAGTCAATGAGTTCTTATTAGTAAAAGAGGCTGGCTTCGACCCTGTGGGAATGGTAGTTGGTTGTTCCATGTATCACATTGGTTATCAGTGGGCGGGGATCAACCAAAACATGGAAATTACAGTGCTATCTCAAGCAATGTACCATGCTCGCGAACTAGCAATGAGCCGGATGGAAGAAGAGGCTGATGCTTTAGGTGCTGATGGAATTGTGGGAGTACGCCTGAGTGTGAAGCACATGGAATGGGAATCAAACTTTGCTGAGTTTGTGGCGATAGGTACGGCGGTGCGTGCTCGTAACCGCGAGATTTCCTATCGTACATTGGATAATAAACCTTTTACCAGTGACCTATCGGGACAAGATTTCTGGACACTGCTACGGGCTGGCTATCGACCAGTCGGTATGGTGATGGGCAACTGCGTTTACCACGTGGCTTACCAAGGAATAGGTCAGTGGTTCAAAAATCTTGGTCAGAATGTGGAAATGACCAATTTTACTCAAGCACTTTACGATGCCCGCGAGTTAGCAATGGAACGGATGCAGAGTGAGGCATCTCACCTTAAGGCAGAGGGAATTGTAGGTGTACAGATCCATGAGGGCAGATACTCGTGGAGTTCTCATGTGATCGAGTTCTTTACGGTAGGTACTGCTGTACTCCCTATCAGGGCTGACCACCACATTCCCACACCTCACCTTATGTTGTCAGTGAATGACTAAATTGTAGCAAAACTACCCGTAATTTTTAGATAGTTTAGCTTACATTAAGAAATGTAAATAAATCTGGTATTTGGAATAGATATAATGTCTCCATACTAAGTCGCGTTGTGGGAAATAGGTTATAGAACGCAGACTTTCTGGGTCAGATGCAAGATCTACAAGTCTCTTACATACTACAAAATTTTTGGAGAAGCCCAGAAACGTTGCTGCATGATGGTTCCCAAATATTTGTTATTACAGTGGTGTAGCCGATACGGCTTAAGCCGTTGCCGAAGGCATCGCAAACTACCTTATAGTTTAGGAAAACAGGTGTATAACTGGAGACAGAAAATACAGACTAGTTGAAATAGATATGAAAACAGTTTTTCTAGATTGTGGAACTATAGGCCAACCTCAAGTAAAAAACAAATTTATTCAAATTCTAGAGGAGCAAGAAATTATTAAAGGGGTGAGTGAGGGTATTGATTATTACTACAATCGTGGCTGGAAGATAATAGGTGTGAGTAATTCCCAAGTTGAGGCAGGTGGAGAATCGCTTGAGGATGCGATCGCCCGTCATCAATCCATACTCGCGTTACTTCCGAAAATTAGTGCCATCTACTTTTGTGCAGACATCCAAGGCTTAAGCTGCTGGCGAGTTATTCACAATGATGCACACTTGATTTCCAACCATTCTCGTGTAGAAGAATTCTTGGTTCACGAGCAATATAAATTCAGAATGCCAGGAGCAGGAATGCTGTATTTAGCTTCTATTGACTTTGGAATCGACTTAGAGGAATCATGGATGGTAGGGGACGCTTCGGAGCATGAGCTTGCAGCCACAAATGCCAAGCTAAAGGGTTTCATGCCATCAGATATTTGGGTTAATAGATTTAAACCGGGCATGTATGAAGTAAGAAGTGTTAGCTTCCAGCAGGTGCAGTTTTTGGAAAATTTGAGAGAGTCTTATGACAATAATTGAGGTATATTTATTTGCTCCTGTCTTGCTTGTGTTACTTCAATCTGTGCTGTAGCTGGTATAAGGAGTGCGGTATTCGGCTATAAGAATTGTCGTGAGGAGTGCGATGCCCTTGGCAACGGCTTAAGCCGTATCGCCACTACTTATCGACTTGATTAAGGGAATCGCGCACAAATTGCATTTCCAACAATATTTTCTAAATTACTTCTGTGTTATTTTTTACTCGATATTGAACGGATACCTCAGAACGCACGCTTGTCATAGAATTGACATTCAAATGGACAAATGCAATATATAAATAAAGACACTATAGCCAAAAATTTAAGTATGAGGCTAATCAAAAAAGGGGCTACGGGCTTGTTATTGGGGTTAGGTACTCTTTTTTTAGTTAAAGAGAGCATACGCACCATTCAATCACAGTATTAGTCACGAAGAGAGGGTGAGTGAGGCTATGGCTTGTCTGCTGTTTGGTTTACCTATAACTGGAGCAGGCTCCTGGCTAGCATGGAGTTTGCATCAACAAGGTCGTAGAGAAATCCAACAGCGACTCCAATCAGTATTTCACCAACAGCTAAAACTTGATCAGGGTAAAATTACAGTCATGCAGTTTGCTTTAGAGGCACAGCTAACAGCAGGTATTGCTAAGCAGTATTTGGATGAGAAAGCAAAGGAGTTTGATGCAACTTTTAACGTTAGCGAAGACGGGGAAATTTACTATTGCTTTCCTACAGTTCGATTTTGAACGCTCCTTGCTCGTTCATAGACAAAGATTCCTGCTTCAACGTCAAAACTTGCTCTATTATGGTTGCCCCTAACAAAGTAGCGGTTCCGACTCGACAGGCTTGACAACGGATGTGACCCATTCTAGACTTTGCTAGAGCGACACGGCGCACATGAGTGACCGCAGGCATCGCTCCCTTTGCTGGATGGCACTTTTATTCTCACATTGCCCATTGTGAGTAAATACACACCTTCCGTACAAGATTTTGCTGAGAAAAGCGATCGCTCTCATGAACCAGGCTATCAAAATCAAGCAGAAATTGATAGTATCGATTCTGGAATAGTATCTTATAAATTTGTAGATAAGTTTGGATACTGTTTCAAAGCAGCCATAGATCTGTAAAAATTATAAGGGAGATGCCGAAAACCCCTGAGAAGCAGTAGCGCAGCTACGTCCTTCGTACTTCAGGCAGGGGATGAAGGCTAATTGAGTCCTTTAGGACTCCGTGATGGGTTCTTTTACTGGTTCCGGTAAGCTATCTATCCAATCATCGAAAAGACTAGCTAATGACTTCTCTTTCTCTTGAGCAATCAAGTTTAGCTTTTCATATCTCCGTTCAGTCACCCTAAAATTAAATCTTTTATTTTTCATAAGTACATACGTTCGACGTACATATAGGCTATCATAGATGTATGGAGAAAAACAAGGGAGGTGATTCAACTGGTTAAGAAAAGAGCGAAGGCAGAAAAGAAAGAGAAGAAGCCTAAAGTATTAATGGGTGTTCAGCAAAACCTGATTTACTGTGACGACGATACTAAGTCGATAATCACGTTTTTGTGTGAACAGTCAAACAGTCTTTATAACTGTGGAGTTTACTGGGCAAGACAACTATTCTTTAAAACTGGGAAAATAATTTCTAAATTTGACCCAATTTATGAAGTTGGTGGTAACATTCACGCTCAAGCTATGCCTTCTATTCCAGCACAACAAACGCTGCTAAGTGTATCAGAAGCATTCAAATCTTTTAAAGAATTACGAGAATTGTCCTTCTTGGGTAATTTAGGTCAGAAGCCGAAAGTACCCAACTATCGCGAATCTGGGGGATTGTTTAAGGGGACAAAACGTGGTTTGTACCGTAAAAAGGACAAAAGTTTAGTAAACGCCGATTTGAATGGGGCGGCTAACATCCTTTCTAAGGTAGCCAGAAACTTAGGCATAGACCTAAGCAGACTGTGTAGGCGGTGTTTGACCACCGCAGTAAGAATAAGACTCTGGCAAAGCACTAAGAAGTGTCCAATACCAGTGTAATTCTTTCTTCAGAATCCCCTGACGAATAGGCAGGGGAGAGTCAAGCACGTACTTGTAGCCAGAAACAGAGAAAGGAGATTGAGCGCAACCAGTGCTATCCGTGGAATTCATTTGAGAAGAGTGATAATTGAGTTCCCAAAGCAATGGCTAAAACAGAAAGAAGATTCCCTATCTAGTAAGCGTATAGTTACCACCTTCACAAAAGCGAGTATTTGGGAACGCTAATGTCGCCAGAAAAAGTATTAATTTTAACGGCAATCCCCGAGGGATTACGTTTGGATAAAGAAATTCGGGATATAGTTGAAGCGATTAGACGGGCAGTCAAGCGAGATAAGTGGGAAATTCAAGTCAGAACTGCTGTACGTCCCCAAGATATTCGCAGAGCTTTAGCAGAAGAACAACCATCTATTGTCCATTTTTGTGGGCATGGCATGGAAGATGACAGCTTGGTATTAGAAGATGACTCAGGTTTTCATAAAGCTGTATCACCATCCGCACTAGCCGCATTATTTAAGCTACATGCAAATCATGTTAAGTGTGTGTTACTTAACGCCTGTTATTCCTCTAAATCGGCAGTGGCTATTAGCCAACATATTGATTATACTATCGGCATGAATCAGCCGATTGGTGACAAAGGAGCGATTGTATTTGCTATTGGGTTTTATGATGGACTAGGGTACGAAAATCTTGATAGTCTTGATATTATTCAGAGAGCTTTTGATGAAGGATTAGTTGCTATTCAAATGGAAGATATTTCACTTTTGCAGATACCAGTTTTGAAAAGAAAAGTTGAATGGATTGATAACTCTCCTAGTACCCACACCATTATATATATTGAACGACCACCCGTTGAGGAGAAATGTTACAAAGCAATTGTACAACCAGGAGCGATGATTCGGATTAAAGCTCCACAGAGAATGGGAAAAACCCTGTTGAGTGAGAAATTACTCGAATATGCCCGAGACAAGGGTTACAAAGTTGCGAAGTTGGATTTAAAACTTGCCGATATTAATATCCTTTCTGACCTGAAAACATTCTTACAATGGTTATGTACTGATGTTGCTGACAGTTTGGAGCTTGAACCACAACTAGATAAATACTGGCAAGATATTTATGGCATTAATAAAAACTGTACTCGTTATTTGGAAAAATACATACTACCATCAACCGAAAATCCTTTAGTCCTTGCTATAGATAATTTTGAACGACTATTTGAATATCCAGAAATTTTTCCCCAGTTCTGCTTACTCTTGCGTGGGTGGTATGAAACTGCTAAAGGTCGAGATAAGATTGGTAATCTATGGAGGAAGCTACGGTTAGTAATAGTCCATTCCACAGAAGCTTATCCAGACTTAGATACCAATCACTCACCGTTTAATGTTGGGGAACTAATTGAATTGTCTGAATTTAACTTACAGCAAGTCAAATCACTTGCCTTACAGTTGGAGTTAGATGGTCAATTGGTCGAACAAAGCGTATGTGATTTGATGGGATTGGTAGGGGGACATCCCTACCTGTTGCAGCAGGCAATAGCTTACCTCAAAAATCAACAAGTAACTTTAGAAGAATTTTTGAGGATTGCGCCGACAGAACAAGGAATTTTTAGTGGAGTTTTACGACAACAATTGTGGAGTTTACAACATAATCGTGAGCTGGAAATAGGGTATAAACAAGTGGTAATGGCGAATAGCCCTGTACAGTTGGACACTGAAGTCGCATTTAAACTGCATAGCTTAGGGTTAGTAAAACTTTCTGGTAATGATTGTGTTCCCAGTTGTAACTTATATCGTCAATATTTCTCGGTGCGTTTGAGGTAAGTTATGGTTGACCAGTACATTTTCTCTGGAAGTCTACCTGAAGAAGCTACTACCTACGTAACACGGTCAGCGGATAGTGAGTTGTATACTGGACTAAAAGCCGGAAAGTTTTGTTATGTCCTGAATTCCCGACAAAGCGGAAAGTCCAGCTTGCGTGTACAGATAATGCGCCGATTGAGAGAAGAAGGTGTGAAGTGTGCAGCAATTGACCTTTCTGCTGGAGGGATTCAGAATGTGCCACCAGAACAATGGTATGTAGATTTAATCGATACACTCATTGGACGTTTTGAATTAGATATAGATTTTGCCGACTGGTGGTCACAAAATCAGCTAAATTCATTGGTAACAAGATTTCGTAAGTTTATTGAAGAGATATTACTGGCTGAAGTTCAAGAAAACATCGTTATTTTTATTGATGAGATAGATAGTGTACTAAGTCTCAAATTTCCCACAGATGACTTTTTTGCATTGATTCGCTCCTGTTACAATAAGCGTGTTGATAATCCTGAATATAATCGCCTTACCTTCTGTTTGTTGGGAGTCGCATCACCCAGCAATTTAATAGAAGATAAACAACGCACCCCGTTTAATATTGGTAAAGCTATCTCTCTTAAAGGATTTCAATTACATGAAGTTGAACCTTTAGAAAAGGGTTTACATGGGAAATTTAGTGACCCGACTACAGTCATGAAGGAAATCTTATACTGGACGGGAGGACAACCGTTTCTGACTCAGAAGCTGTGTCAGTTTATAGTGGAAGAGTCCGAGTCAGAAAATCCACGTACCGTTGAACAGGTTGTGCGATCGCGCATCATTGAGAATTGGGAATCTCAGGATGAACCAGAGCATTTACGAACTATTCGAGCGAGAATTTTGCGAGATGAACAACGGGCTGGGTATTTGCTGGAACTGTATCAGATGGTTCGGCTGGATGAAGGACACAGTACCTTGTCAGCAGATGATACGTTAGAGCAAAGCGAATTACAACTTTCGGGATTAGTTGTTAGGCACCATAATAAGTTAAAAGTTTATAATCTCATTTATCAAGAAATTTTTGACGACAATTGGATTGAAAACCAATTAAAGAATTTACGACCTTATTCTGAAAGTTTTAGATTTTGGGTGGCTTCTGAGAAAAAAGATAAATCACGCCTGTTACGGGGACTCGGATTGCAGTCGGCTTTGTTATGGGCGGATGATAAAAATTTAAATTACCAAGATAGAGAATTTTTATCAGCTAGTCAAACTCAGGAACGAGAAGAAGAAGTAGCTGCATTAGAACAAGAAGCGCAATTGGAACGAGAGAGTCAGGATAGGGAAGCAGCACAACAAAGGAATCAAGCATTGGCTGATGCCAATCAGAAATTGACTTTAGCAAATAAGAAAGCTAAACAACAAATTCGGGTTGGCAGTTTTGTTTTAGTAGTCGCTTTATCGTTCACTGGAATTTTCGGGATAATATCAGTATTTTTAGGTCATAAAATTGCCGAAAGGAATAATTACCTTAACACAGTGCAAAAGCTAGCTCAACTAACGGCACAAGTTCAAGATGAAGGTTCTTACACAGCAGCGGAAGAACTTTTCTCTCAAGCAGGTCAATCTGCCAATATTGACGACCCCAGTTTACAAATGGATATTCTTTATACTGGAATATCTTATGCTAACCAGAAACTTAAGAATAAAAATTTGACTCAAGCTGAAGAATATCTTAATAAAGTAAAAGTTAAACAGTCAGATAATTCCCCTGACAACTTGCAAGTTCGTCTTCTCTACAGAAAAACTCAAGGAAATTTATTTCAAGAAAAAAAAGAACAAGATAAGGCAATAAAGAGTTATAAGGAAGCTTTTAAAATTTGGATGAGTTTACAGCAAAGTAACATGACTCCATTTAACAAAGAATTAAAAAATAAAATACTTTCGTCTAAAGATGTAAAAGCTCTACATCGAGAACTGATAAGCTTACTCGAGAAAAGCAATAGAGATAAGTCCTTTCTCGAAAAAGTTGAGGAATCTTTAAAAGACTATTATTACGCTGAACTAGATAATCTACTAGAAAATCATCAGTGGGAAACGGCTGACAGGCTAACGTCTACGCTTATGCTCTATGTCGCTAAGAAAGAAGAACAAGGATATTTAGATTATGGCAACATTAATAGTTTTTCTTGTCCGGAGTTACGGAAAATTGACCAGCTTTGGGTGGCTAACTCAAACAAACGTTTTGGCTTTAGTGTGCAAAAGGAAATATGGATGAAGACTGGAAATAGACTGGGTATAAAACCAGCACAGTGGAATGACAAAGATTCAAAAAACTATTTACAATTCGCTCGTGCAGTTGGGTGGTATGATGACAAGGTAAGAGATAATGCAACGGGAAACTCAAGAGGCGCGTTTGTGAGTTACGAGCAACTGTACGAGGGTATAAAAAAGCACCCTAAATCAAGGGGAAGCCTACCGTTGATCGGTGGGACCGAACTTGGTGGTACTGCATACACCACTAGTGGGTGGGACTTGGTCGAACTTTCATTTCATACCGGATTGACATACCGTTCTTTTCTCGCGTTGCGACTTGTAAAGTGTAACCTATAGTGCGATTCGTTGGCTAGAAACAAATCCCAACAAGGATTTGGAGGATTAGCCGCTTGGGATAAGGGGAAAAATCTCCACAACCAAGACAACTGTATAATCATGTAGGTGAGGCAATAAAAGCTAAGTCCTACCCCGGAGGTGCAGCGGTGACAGCATATTCCCCAGCCTTGAGACTAGTTATCAAAGAGTTGAAGCGGGGATAAAAGAAGGTAATTCGGAACCGAACCAAAAATCCCCTCAAGCATGAGTTTATGGGTACGAATAGGAAGATGTGACCCAAGACATCACTGCCGACGCCACCCAAGGCAAATGATACTCCGTCAACCCTAACAATGTCTTCACACGCTCCTTATAAGCCCTCCAACTATGATGTATCCCTTGCTGGGAAAGGCTCACACAAGCCCTAAGTAAAGTTTTGTAACACGCAAGACAAGAGGTAGTTGCATACTACCCCTCTTGGACAAGTGAAGTCGGTATTATCATCACTTATATTTTACTGTTAAGCAGCAAAAGTTTCACTGTCACTAAAGTAATTCTGAGCAGTTCTCTCTTCAATAACTAAGTCTTCTTTATGACAGTTAGAGATAGTCTCATCCAAGACACAATACAGGTTAAGGATTTGACTGATATTCATCCCCTCAGTAAACTCTTTAAAAGTCTCTAGAATACTAAGAAAGTAACCTTCTGTTTCTCTTGTTCTTACAATTAGTTCAATATCTGTGACTAGCTGAGGTGTTTTGAATTCCCGGAGACGAGTTACATCTTTGGTCTGCCAAACAACTTCAACGTCTGTACAATGTGTATTTAACAAGTCTTTTGGCTCTTGAAAATCACAAAAACGTAGGAAAGGATCAGCTGTATCACGCTGATTATTTGGATATACTAGCACCATTAAATTTTCTTTGGCATTTAAAGGCTTAAACATTTTGTTTCCTCCTTATTGTTTTGATTCTTCTGGAGCATCTGTAATAATGCATTCCCATTGAAGTTTCTTTTTCGTGTACAGCAATCCTGTACCTCTAAGAGGTGCGTTACGCTTGACTCTCCATTTCTTTCCAGTCCTTTGTGTTTCCTCATCTGCCATTTCTTCACATCTGAGACCATTGTCATTGATGGAAAACTTTTCTTCATACTGCTCATGACTTTCACTATGCATAGTATTAGGAGCTATCCTACTCCTAAACTTACGGTGATGTCGGTCAAGATAAACATACCAGATTACAGTCCCTACAACTACAGTACTTACAAAGACCAGACCCACAGGGTTGCTGACTAAAGGCAATGCTAGTACTGGCACAGGTTGAGCAATAGTAGGTTTTACTGTACTACAGCAGAGAACAACGGCAAGAGTGATGCAAATTGTTTGTTTGTTGAACATGTGTGTCTTTCCAATGTGGTATACGGATATAGGGTGGAATTGTTACCCCACGCTTATTGAAAGCTTTTGAACAGCCTGCTGTTGTACATGCTCCATCCACAAACCAATTGCATCGACTTCGTTGTATCCCTCCTTGATGATTGCTGGGATATACTTGTGAAAACTATTAAGAGCATGATTATGCTGCATTCCCTGTTTCACAGCCCACTGTACAGCCATTGACTCAATCAGCTGATCAACTTGGTTCAAATCCAATTCGGCTGGAGTTTTCACCAGCATTTCAGTTTTCAGCCATTCCAAAACTGCTTTAGCCTCAATCCCCAATAGTGTACGAACACCGCGTACACGCTCATTATGGGGATTACCATTGGTAGCAACAACTACTTGCTGTGGAACAGAGATAGGTGTGCCATCTAGTAGCCATTTTTTCAGTGTATCGGCTAACTGCAGACCGGGTTGAGCAATGATTTGTCCTGATAATGCTGAACAACGTGACTTGCCAACAATCATCTCGTTCTCCAAGTTCATGTCGCCGACAACATCAAACTCATATTCCAGACCATCACGCTGTATTGGTGCTAACCCGACTTTACGTGGAACCATTTTGCCTTTCTCGTTAGGCTCCAGCACGTAATCTGTTTTGGCTCTCATCGTGGCAATCAGATGGCATTTACAAGCCAGCATTGCTTCTACCATTTGATTATGCATAGGGGTGACATCCCGCCATGCCGCAAAAGAGTTTGAGGATTGGCTTTTTTTAGCAATTCTATCGACTTGTTCAAGCGCCCCATCCTTACCTATCCAAGCATGGCTCAGACTGTCAATGATGAGTACGTCGTAATTGGCATTGGAAGCTGCTTGAATGACGTTAATATACTCTCTAGGATGGAAGCTGCTAAGTTGGACGACATCAAAATTAAATTTATCAGCGTACTTACTAGCACTTCCATGCTCTGTGTCGAGGACTGCAATACGTTGTCCCAAACCTGTAGCTATTGCTAAAGAAGAAAAAGTTTTGCCAGAACCAGAGGGACCAACCAGAGCTAAGCGTAACTTGGATTGTGATTTGACAGCCTTAAGAAACATTGTTTGACTTCCTATTCTCAATTTATACTTTGGGTGGACAAGGTATCCACCCTAAACTGTGATTACGCTGCTACCAAATTCACATCTTCAGGCTGTGGCTTGTAGGCTTTGAGCTTTTCCCACTCTTGGTAAGTCAGTTGGTCAAAAGGTTTATCTAGCAATTCTTTAGCTGATATGGTTTTTAGTTTAGGCAGTGTCCCTTGTTTGTAATGCCACTGAACGTAGTGAGCGCATTTTGCCCAAGTCTCAGCACGGTGTACCTCCACTTCACCCACCATGACAACCCAGGGCTGAGTCACGAAATCTCCACAATCACTCGTGATTGTGGCTATGGTTTGGTTATTGGCTTGTGCCTCATAGTTGTAGAAGCCGTTGAGGTCGATGAATTGAACTTCTGCCTCGGGGGCTATCTCTTGGGCTTGCTGACTGATGTATGCGTTCAACTCGGCTTGCGCGATGATTTGCTCGTCGGTGCTGACGAGATGGGAATGTTGTAACATAGATTTGAGATTCCTACATAGTTAATGGGATTCGCTCAGGCGATCGCACAAGTTTCCAAGGCTCCGAGCGATCGCCTGAGTAATTTTGATTTGGTAAATAAATAAAGCTTGAATTCCCTGATAGTTATATATTACACTTTATATCAATACGCGTCAATACAATCAATACAAATAGGAAATACCATCAATACGTTGCAATACACCTGCTGACTGCACTAAATTTGGGATAGAGAGAGAAGGTGACTTATGGCTAAAAAGCAAAGAACGTTTATTTCCGTAGAAATCGATCCAGATAAAAAAGATGAGTTTGTCAAAAGACTTAAACAAGAGAATAGGACAGCAACAGATGCGATTCTGAGCTTTGTGGATGAATATCTCTCAAGCAAACAACACGAAGCAATGGATCTCATCGAGTTGAGAAGGAGATTAGAGGTTGTAGAGCAGAGAATCGGGATCGAAAATGCTCGCCTAGTGGGGGAATCTACCGCCTGAAAAGTGAACCTCTATCAAAGTTAGGCAATTTTCAGGCATTTACTCACAATCTTTTATCCAGCTTGACCCGTCACAAATTACTGACGGGTTAATTTTTGCTACATCTGTCACTTGTATTGATTGTATGGTATAGTCAATACAGATAAACACAAAATGAATCTGCTTGCATTCCCACAAGGGACTTGCATAGAGCTAGGGTGCAAATGCTTATAGCTTAACGATGTAAAACCCCTACTGCTAGTTTGAGACGCTTGCTAGTAGAGGTTAGTTAAATAATTTTATTGCTTTATGACTCAAATCATATCAGATTCCTCTACACATTTGATAGAGGCAATTTTTTCACGTCCATATCACCCGACGAGATAGGTAAACCATGAGTACAACACTATCTCCAGAAACTACGGATACTCTTGACTTGAGTGGCGTCACCAGTGAGTGGATACAAAGCCTATCCTTAGAACTGAAAGAAGCAGCGTTGTTAAGGTTTTGCAAAATAGTTGAATCTAAGCCAACACTGGTAGAATCAGTAGCCCTCAGCCAAGTTCTTTACCGCACCATTTCAGGTGGGACATTTACTGAATCTGCTGACTCTGCTGCGAAAAGAACAGGACATGACCGCAAGACGATCCTCAAGGGACTCGACCAAGCAGTCAGACAAAACATCCTTGAGGAAAACAAACGACCTGGCACAAGTACTGAATATTCTTTCAAAGCAGTTGAAGAGTGGAAGCCAGAGCCAGTGAGGGTAGTCCCTAATATGGATACCCCTCGCCACAAGGGTGACAATGTATTACAATTTCCCTCAACAGAAGAATTACCAGCTGCTCCGGTAGTCCTTAAAACGGACGACCCTCAAACGGACTCAAACAATCTTGTTGTTGTTAATAGAATCTTAAATAAACAACAACAAGTTGTTACCGTCCCTATCTTGGACACCCCCTCAATTTGGCGCAGCTTACCAGATGGAAACCGATATGCTCAAATTCCTCCAATCCATGATCAGGACACTGGGGTAGAAATTCAGAGGCAGATGCATGAAGAGGGATTGACTGCACAGTCTGTGGTGAAGCGTGCGATCGCCTTCAGCAAAGTCCCGTTACTCGTTTTAGAAGTGTTGGCAAGTGTTGGAAGTCGCTTACTGAAGATTTGTCGTCAAACCGAGTCTAAGTTTGCTGCTTCTCAAAATCAGCCTAAACATGAAGATGCTGAAGTCGTGGTATCACTACAGCTTTCCAAAACTCTGATGGAGATGGATGTGATTTTGACGAATGAGCAAATGCACCATTGTTTAACCGAGTATGGCTCTGAGGCGATGCTGGATGCTGCGATTCAACTTAAAAAAACTGGTGTGCTTGTAAGTCAGGATGGTAAAGAGGATTATTTTCTGAATTATTTGCAGAATGCGAACAGAGGTGTAGCAATTAAGGTTGTAACTCCCAAAAAACCCGGCATGACAGCGCTTAAGAGTATTGCTTCAAAGGAGGCTGCCCCATTCCCCACGGAAATCATGATTCTTCTGAAGAATGCTGAGATTCATTTGGTTCCAGCCAAAGCAGAAAAGTTGTGGGCAGCGCATGGGGAGAAATTTGTAAAGGCGATCGCTTACGTTGATCAAAAAACGAAAGAAGGCAAAGTCGCCAACCGTGAAGGGTACTTTGTGAAATGCCTTGAGGAAGGCTGGTTGGTGAAGAAGCCGGAACCTGAGAAACGGGATTCTTCTTCTCTTACACTTGAACAGCAACAATGGTACGAATGGGCGTGTATGACTGGAATCTGTGTCAATACTCCAGTCAAAGATTTACCTACCAAAATGGGGGTATTGGCAGTGCTAATTCCAATCAAAGACAGGCGGCCATTTGACCCGCCGTATGACTTGGTAGCGATTGATGTGGCGATGCGGGAGTATCCAATGTAAACGCAACAATTTTTAACACTTTAATTAAATGGTTATGCAAGATCCCTCCCAATTGGTAGGGAGCCAAAAACAGGTTCTGAATACAGAGCAGAAATATGTCGTTTCCAACTAATCCGATTTAACCCAATCGGTAGGGTTTCTAAACAAAACGTTCAAGATGGCTGTGTGTTAATCGTTTCCAACTAATCCGATTTAACCCAATCGGTAGGGCAGAGTGGGAGGAGATTGAACTAACTGATGAAGAACGTTTCCAACTAATCCGATTTAACCCAATCGGTAGGGCAGAAACCCTAAATTAACTTCGTCTTTTAGCTGAGTTTCCAACTAATCCGATTTAACCCAATCGGTAGGGTTTCTAGCTGGCTGCACGTTATCTTTCGCCACTCCGGGTTTCCAACTAATCCGATTTAACCCAATCGGTAGGGAAAGCAGAGCAATTTAATTTTGGTGATTTTAGCGTTTCCAACTAATCCGATTTAACCCAATCGGTAGGGGCTGAGATTCAAACGAATCAGGGCAAAACCGCGCGGTTTCCAACTAATCCGATTTAACCCAATCGGTAGGGGCTCATAATGATCGCGTGGTTGAAGAAAGATTTACCGTTTCCAACTAATCCGATTTAACCCAATCGGTAGGGGAACATTTTTTTGGCCCAAGCGGCACATTTTAGTGTTTCCAACTAATCCGATTTAACCCAATCGGTAGGGAAGAAGGTTCTTCAATAAAAATTGGAGAGTTAATTGTTTCCAACTAATCCGATTTAACCCAATCGGTAGGGCAAAGTAAAAATCATGGCTAACTTTCGTAAAGGTTTCCAACTAATCCGATTTAACCCAATCGGTAGGGAGTTCGTCTGGGAGCCTTT
>JAQYWO010000255.1 GCA_029379215.1 Rhizonema sp. PD37 | reverse complement strand
ACTCTTGTAATCCAAACACAGGAATTCAGAATAATGAATATTGAATAAGAAAAAAATCAACAAGTATTTCAAGAAATTCAGGCAATTTTGAATCACAGATTAAACCCAAGAAAAAGAATTGCGAAACAAGAAACAGTTCTGATAAAAATGATTATCAGATTTACAATTTTTTACCAAAACATGAGAAAATTTGTCATCATTTAGTATTTTTTACAGTAGTTTATGCAAAGATTTTTTGGCACAGCTTGTGCGTTATTAGCACTGACGATTCCAAGCGAAGCAAATCTCCATAACGCTCATTTAGAGGCTTGAAGCTTGGACATAGTATTTCTTGCGCTATACATCTCAATAATTCACCTTATATTTAGTAGCATTTTAGACATTTAATTTTCCAGGTGCAAGATGTGAGTTAAACCTTTGGTGAAACTAGGAAGTCCAACAAGATAAAATAATTACTTGAGTTTATAAGATTTATGTCCCAAATTCGTTCGATAAGCATTTCAACAGGACTAGTAGCAATAGTACTAAGTAACAGTCTTTTGATGATTTCGAGAGCTGCGTATGCCGACTTGCCAGGGAAACATCCTTATTACCTGCATGCGCTTAGAGGGTGTTTATAAATAAAATATAAAGGAAAGTGCTATTGAACTCAAAAGTTTGTATGTTGTCGGAAAAAGCGTAAGTTTTTTCATTCCTGCCATGAGTCGAAAGCCTTATCCTACAGATGTTTCTGATGCTGAATGGCAATTAATAGAACCAATGATTCCGCGATCGCGGGCTCGCAAACGTGGTCGCAAACGTTCGGTTAATATGCGTGAAGTTATCAACGCAATTTTTTATATCATTCGTGCGGGATGCTCGTGGCGGATGTTGCCTCATGATTTGCCACCTTGGCAAACCGGATACTTTTATTTTCAGCGTTTTCAGCGTAAAGGAGTGTGGTCAAAAATTCATGGGATTCTACGCTCAAAACTACGAGAACTCGAAGGCCGAGACCCAGAACCATCAGCAGGTATTATAGACTCTCAAACTGTTAAGACCACTGAAAAAGGAGGTATAAAAGGTTATGATGCCGGAAAAAAGGTTAATGGGCGCAAGCGCCATATTCTCGTTGATACGATGGGTCTAATTTTAATGGTCGTCGTACATGCAGCATCGATTCAAGACCGGGATGGAGCCAAGCTTGTTTTCAGTAAAATTAGAGACACTTTTCCGCGCATTATTTTTAATCTGGGCAGATGCTGGATATGCCGGACAATTAGTTCATTGGGTTCAACATTTTATTGGTTGCGTATTGTCTATCGTGAAACGCTCTGATGATACTAAAGGCTTTGAAATATTACCAAGGGCGGTGGGTGGTAGAACGAACCCTTGCGTGGTTAGGGCGCTATCGCCGTTTAAGTAAAGATTATGAGTATCTTACTGATACGAGCGAGGCAATGATTTATGCTGCTATGACCCATTTGATGCTGAGGAGAATTACTAGGAATCGTAGTTCTTAAACTGCTTAAGATTTATTTTATAAACACCCTCTTAGGAGTTTTTCTTTCAAGCATCTTCTAAAATCCCATTGACAACTGCCTTGTAGCCTTAACTTACTCACCTGCGAGTATTAACTCTTTAAAACCCACATACAAAGCTTCCTTTGCGTGCGTGACAGCTTTTATACCTGCTTTAATTTGTCCAGCAATATCGTATCCATTCACGATTCCATTGTGTGCCTTTGCTTCTTCAACAATGGTAAGAGCAGGTCCGAGAATATCAACGTAATGCAGCGCATCATGTTTGATGTGATCGTCAATATACTTCCGATTTTTTTTCTTGTAGGTAACAACTTCTGGAGAACATTTTTCGGTAATTACAAATACTTCTGGGAACAACTTGTCTCTTCCAGCTTGTATTTTTTGAAATTCCTTTACGAGATATATCTCTGTCGCAGCTAGCATTCCTGTTAAAAAATAACCATTTTTCTCTGCGATTAGTATCTTAAGAGGATTGCGGTGGTTCGCAATAGTTGAATCAATCGGCTTTTCACCCTTGATATTGATACCAATCGCTTGACAATAATCTTGTCGCCATGATTCGTGTGAATTTTTAAATACCTGAACACCATTTGCAATACCCATTTCATCTTCATAGTTATAACCAAACTCGTCTGCAAGCTCTTTGTGACCCATCTCACGGAGAAGAGCTTCGCCACGCATTAGAAGGTCTGTGAACCAGTCGGCACTAAAGTAATGTTGAACAACAAAGTTTTTGAAGTCTTGGCAAGTCACATTTCCCAAGGCAATCGCATTCAAAACTTCATTATTGGTTACAACGTATTTGATTTCTTTATAAATAAGTTTTGAAAACTCATTTTTGACTTCTGAAGAAACTTTTTTTAATGTATCTTTACGCCAACTATTACGAGCAAGTGTATAATTTTCGGAAACGTATTTAGTATCAATAGTATCTTCAAAATAAGCAATTTCTGTTAATACTTTTGATTGTTGGTTGATTTTATCAAAACAGTGCATAATTTTATTTAACCTATTTCCAATTTCGGTGTTGCAGAATAGAAATATGAATTAGGGCGAGCCCGAAGGGGCATGCCGCCAAGGGCGGCATCGCTATGAAGTATCCAAGGTGTGAATCAACTCACATTCGCTTATATTGGGCGGCAACGTGGTAAACGCTCACTACATATGTGTTAACTGTAAACGTCAGTTCATTGAATCTTATGATCAGAAAGGATACACAGAGGAGCTAAAAGTCGAGTGCCTAGAAATGTATGTAAATGGCTTGGGTTTTCGTGCGATAGAACGAGTGAAAAAAGTACATCATACAACTATTATAAATTGGGTCAAACAAGTGGGTAGTAGTTTACTAGATATACCTGACAGGAGTGAAATACCATAAGTTACAGAAGTTGATGAACTTGAAACATTTGTCGGCTCAGAAAAAATAAGATTTGGCTTTGGACCGTGGTAAATCATAATGTTCCGGGGATTATCGCTTGGGTTTTAGGTAATATAAGTTCAAAAACTTTTAAACATTTGAGGCTAGTAATAAGTTGTTGAAAATTTTATTTTAAGTAATAGAAATTTATCCTGCCTGTTATTTTTTTGTTAGTAAAAAAAATAGATTATGAGCGAAAAATGTATGATAAAAAAAAGGAAAAAAAGCCGTTTAAGACATTATTTTTCGGCTACATCGGAAAACTTTTTGTTACTCTAAATCCGAGGAAATGCTGAAATTTTCACTTCGTTTAGTCATACATTATCTCAAGTATGGCTTAGTGGCGCTGCGGGCGCTACGCGCCTGCAAGCTTGAAGCGATGCCGCCAAGGGCGGCTTGCCCCTTCGGGCTCGCCTGATTCATATTTTGGTTCAGCAACGCCAAAATATGATTATATCAGTGTAGAAATCAAGGATATATTGCATAATACCCGCAGTTGATTGGGTGATTAAAAAACATCAACGAGACATTTTAGCCCTCGCATTGCTCAACAATCTCTTTCAGAAAGGTTTTAAGTTTTCCTGCCGAAAAGTTGAGCGCGGGTCTTTCACGATTTTTTACCGAGGTTAATCAATACATCTTTACCACTACCCTCGATTTTTAAAATCCTTTTTTTCTTGGAATACTTGAAAATAGGCAGTAGTGCAGAAATCCCTACACTTAGATCTTTTTGTTCAAAAAGTAAATTAACGTTTACTTCTTCTCCAGCCATAACATTTGTATCCCATTGATTGCTCATAACAAGTATTCTTAAAGTTTCGTCATCGATAAATGTTATCCTTGCATTCGGCAACGCTTTCATACAAAAGGTAACTGAAAAATTCTTTTTATCCAACTAGCTGTAGTCATGAATATATATGACCCTGGTCATGTTTCAATTAGGGACAAAATGTTTTAGTATATGTATGACTTCTCGTGGAAAGATTATCGCGATTCCCAATATAGGAATCCGGTTTGATTCCTGAAATTGTTTGCGTACACAGGCAAGAGCCAAAAAGCAAGACCCAAGAGGATTACAGAGAATTCAGGTATACTGATTTTTTCTCAAAAATCAAGTAGGAGTCCAATATATGAACTCAGTGACAAATCTCTCTCCATTCATTTTCCGGAATTTGCGTTACATGGAGTGGATTTTTGCAGCTATCCATTTTTTGCTTAGCACTGCGAGGTATACGCACAGCACAGGACTAGAACATTCTTTAAAAACCCTTGCCTTCTTAGGCATTTTTATCGCTTTGAGTTGGATCTTTCCCGTTCATCGCCCCCCTTGGCAAAAGCATGGATACATCTTCTTAGGAATCCTATTGGCAGTATCAGCCAAGCTGATAGGTGTTAATTTGGACTTATTTATCTATATCTATATTGCAAAAAGTTGCTTCCTACTTAATCGGAAAAGCGTATTACTTATAGTTGTAGTGACAGGAATGGCTTGGGTTGCTAGTGAGTTTTGGTATATACGTGAGTCAATCAAGTTAATTCCAACTCTGAATTTCAGTGTACCATATGGTTTTAGATCCTTGAACCCTTGGGAGATTACAGTATCTACGTTAGGAGTCTATCTAGCAGGTTGTACCTTTGTCATCTTGTTTAGCTCCGTGGTGCAAGCCGAACAAAAGAGTCGGCAGCAAGCAGAAGCTTTAACTAAACAAGTAGAAACTTTAGCTGTTACTTTAGAGCGAACCCGCATTGCCCATGACATTCACGATTCTTTGGGACACACTCTGACGAACCTAGATGTTCAACTTGAGGTAGCTCAGAAGCTGCGCCAGCGTGACCCCGACAAAGCATTTCTCGCGTTAGACACCGCTAAGATGCTGACTAGTCAATGTATTGAGGACGTCAGTCAAGCGTTACAAACGATACAACAATCAGATTTTGATCTCAATCAAGCTTTAGGGACCTTGGTGGAGCAAGTGAGACGAAACCAATTGCAGGTCTATTGTGAGGTCAATTTACCAAAGCTGCCCCGGCAAATCAGCCATCAAATCTACTGCATTGTTAAAGAAGGACTGATGAACATTCAGAAGCATGCCTGCGCTTCTTGTGTTTGCCTCCAAGGGCATGCAGCGCTAGAAGGCATCATTGTCAAACTACAGGATGATGGAATCGGCTTTGACCCAAAACTACCTCATTCTGGCTTCGGGTTAAAGGGCATGGCAGAGCGAGTGCAGATGCTGGGTGGTGAACTTAAAGTAAAAAGTACACCCGGTCAAGGTACTCACATTCAGGTCACTCTCCCCCTATGATTCGACTATTAGTTGTAGACGATCAAGAGCTCTTTCGGCAAGGATTAGCCTCCTTATTTATGGAAAAAAAGCGCCCATCCTACGTTGAGCAGATACCCCGTGTTGATTGGGAAAAAACGTAAGCCAGTGTCCAGGAACTGGTAGAGGGAATGGGGCAGCAAATCGCTCATCTTAGAAAAACAATTGGCGGAAGTTCTCACAGTCCAAGAACAGCTATTAGAGAAAGCCAATCGTACATCCGAGAATTCATCATCTCCCCCCTCAGCAGACCCACCCGGATTTGGGTTGAAGCAGGAGAAAAAGAAAAGTAACAAAAAACGGGGAGGGAAACCTGGTCATTCAGGTCATAGTCGTGACTTATACCCGATAGAAAAAAGTGAAAAATCTTAAGAGAACAATCAGGAGAAATTATGGCTTTTCAGTTTGACGGCAAAGTTGCAATTGTTACAGGTGGAAGTTCTGGAATTGGTCAAGCGACGGCGATGTCTTCGACAAGCCGCTTCGCGTCTACGCCTTTGGTAAAGCAGGCGCAAAAGTTGTTGTTGCGGCTCGTTGTGAGTCTGATGGTGAAGAAACTGTGAGTCAGATTAAACTTGCTGGAAGCGAAGCTATGTTTGTCAAAACAGATGTCGCCCAAGAATCAGACGTAGAAGCACTTGTCAGCAAGACGGTAGAAACCTATGGTCGTTTAGATTATGCATTCAACAATGCTGGAATTGAAGGTGGGAAAGCTCCTTTCCACGAACAATCTATTGAACAGTTCGATCAACTTATGTCAATTAATCTCAGAGGGTTATTCCTGAGTATGAAGTATGAAATTATCCAAATGCTCCGTCAAGGTCATGGTGTAATTGTCAATAACTCGTCAGTGTATGGACTCATTGCCCTTCCCGGCACTGGACCTTACAGTGCAAGCAAACATGCTGTTATGGGGCTAACGAAGTCAGATGCCCTTGATTATGCTCAATCTGGTATCCGCATCAATGCTGTCAACCCTGGCATCATCGATACAGATATGATCACCCGTGTGACACAGAGAATGGGTAATGCTGAAAGCGGAAGTCAACAATTAGTAAAAATGGTTCCAATGGGACGAATGGGGAAATCTGAAGAAATTGCTGAAACTGTTCTTTTCTTATGTTCAAGAGCAGCTTCGTACATAACTGGTCAGTCTTTAGTCGCAGATGGAGGTTATATAGCTACCTGATGCTTTGTAAACACTTGGCAAAATGAGGTTGCGTGCATCTTGCTTATAGAACCAATTTGAATTCTATAATAGAAGAGTTACTGTTTCCAATAATTGTCGAGAGTGCAAGTTCTAGATTGAGAGCTATAGCAACGGACAAGAAGCTTAGGACAACTTTTCAATATACAAATCATGCTATTGCAGCCGTCTACAACCAACTTGTCCTAACAGCTTTGGCGACTGCTATCACCTATTTTTATGAACAAACTTGGAGAAGAGATTTCACAATGAAAGTGACTGGCTTATTGAGAAGGACTTTTTTTCTAGGGTTGGCTTTTACAGCCGTTGCAATTTTAACTGTCTTCAAATCGAGTCCTAGTTTTGCTTATTCTACTAGTTCCTCTATCATACCGCCAACATATAGAACAGGGGCAATAAACTTGATAGCTTCGTACAATTCAAGTGTATCAGATTCCCTCTACAAGCGCCTTGGTTATTACAACGGAATTGCTAAAGTGATTGACGATGTATCACAATACATAGAAAATGATCCATTGATTGGCAAATACTTAATTGGCTTAAGCACTAATTCTAAACAGCGGCTACGTCAGTTGCTGGTGGAGCAATTTTGTCAAGCTGCTGGTGGTTCCTGTATTTATACAGGACGGACTATGAAGCTTTCCCACAGTGGAATTGGTGGAGGACTCACAAACGAAGAATTTGATGCTTATTATCAAGATGTAGCGAAAGTCCTTGATAAAAACAACGTTGAGCTGAGTGCGAAAGATGAAGTACTAACTTTTATTAATAGTTTAAGGGGCGAGATTGTTGAAAGGTAGTTAGAGCTTACAAAAATTGTGGATTCCGATGTAATCGGCTCAAAGGTTGATTACATCGTGACGGCAGCGGCAAAAACCGACTTTCTTAAGTTGCGCTTATCAAAGCTATGACTTACGCATCGTACATAGGTACTACACGAAATTTGAGTGTTTCAGTCATATTAAGCACTTATGTGTCGCAAAGTAAGCGAGTAAATCAGGGTTATACGAAGTGCCTAAAACGTAAAATTGCGAGCGAGCCGTAAGCGGCAAGCCCTGTTGGGGCATCGCAAAAATCTTTTGAATCACAGATTAAAACCAAGAAAAAGAATTGCGAAACAAGAAACAGTTGATGAGTTACACCGTTTTGCAATATTAAATCCATCCAGTGCTCAGAAATCGTATGTATTTAAAACTACTTAGTGGTGAAATGTCTCAAGCAGAATGGCAAACTTTTTTTAGTAACTACGATCATGCTTCTTGTCGTGGCTTTTGCTGTACAGAGGTCGAATTTAGGGTGAGTGATTTCTTCTGTATATGATTCACACTAAAACTAGCTTCACAAATACAGTCAACTCGCGACTTGATTCTTTTATCAAAGATAAACTGTATCAAAAGTATAAATTACTTACTAAAGGTACTGTTGCCAATTATATTCCTGAACTAGCGTTAGTAAAGCCGGAACTATTTGGTATTTGCTTGATAACAATAGATGGTCAAATATTTGAAGTGGGGGATTTTATACAACCATTTACAATTCAATCCATTTCTAAAGTGTTTGTTTATGGTTTAGCATTAGAAGATCATGGTCGAGAATATGTTAACAGTAAGATTAATGTTGAACCAACAGGAGAAGCATTTAATTCTATTGCTTTAGATGAAAAAACAAATCGTCCTTATAATCCAATGGTGAATGCAGGTGGAATTGCTACAACTGATTTAATTAAAGGTAATGACACAGCCGAACGTCTTCAACGCATTTTGGAGATGTTCAAACGTTATACAGGACACAAACATGATATTGATATACCTGTTTTTCTCTCAGAAAAATTAACAGGAAATCGTAACAGAGCGCTTGCTTACTTAATGCTCGACTTTGGGATGGTGAGCGATCATATTGAACAAACTCTTGACCTCTATTTTCAGCAATGCTCTATTCTAGTTAATACTCGTGATTTAGCAATGATGGCAGCTACCCTTGCTAACGGTGGTATCAATCCTCTGACTCAAGAGCAAGCCATTGATAATCGTTATGTGCAAGATGTGATTAGTGTTATGTTCACTTGTGGTATGTACGATTACTCTGGTGAGTGGGCATATCGAGTGGGAATTCCAGCTAAGAGTGGCGTCAGTGGTGGAATTATTGGAGTTGTACCTGGCAAGCTGGGGATTGGAACTTTTTCTCCTTTGATAGATGCTAAAGGAAATAGCATTAGAGGACTCAAAGTTTTTGAAGATATATCAAAAGATTTTGGCTTACATATGTTTAAACCAACCACGAATATGGGCTGGGCTTCAAAGTGTTGTTATGATTGTCCGTATGCGCCATCTTTTTAATCTTTATGTCAAGTCTAATTGAGATGCTCTTACCCTGTTGAGCCATGACCAGGGTCATATATCTTCATGACCACCGCTAGTTGGATAAAAAGTATTTTTATGCTATTATAAATACATAAATTTACAAACAATAAGTGTCATCCAGATGATATAATAATACACAATGAACATCATGAAAGAAGACATGGAAATGGAAAAAAGCTGACGACATTAGACGAAGAAATGTCGCTATCTGAATGAGACTTTGTCGCTCGACGATCAGTTTTCAGAATAAGAATTGAGGGGAATCGCTGGAGGAGAATCGCGAGTTCTTCACACGTCAGGTCGGCTTGGTCCACCGCATTAAGAAAGCTGAATTCGTGGCGTTTGGAGTCCATGATTTTTATATTACCTTACTCGTGCAACTTCCGTCAAACGCTCTATTTGCTCGGACAAACTTCTTGATTGGAGTTTAGGCTAAGCCATGCAAAACAACTCAATAAGGCTAAATTTTTTTTGCATAGCTTAGTCTAGTTTGCTGTGCCAAACTGTTGAACAAAGTAGTTTAAAAAATTGATAATTTATCAATTTTTGCCTGTTATAAACAAAAAGGCGCGACGCGCCACCACCACTTTGAAATGCGCGATTACCTGAAATAGTAGATTTGTATTTAAGAGGATGTTTGAAAAGTCTAAGAGCGTGTGCTTCACTACTCTTCCTTCGTTCGCCGAGAAGATGGTAGATACGGGGATTACAATGCTTGTGAGGGTTGGGAGTGGACTCGACAGCGTCGTCGTCAGCAGAATATTTAAAGGTCTTTTTTCTGCCGCCTTAATGAAGGCGCAGCCTGACGTCACGGCAAAGCTGGCACAGAGCGTGAAGGCTGTCAATCACATGTCAAGCTTCCACGCCGTCCGTTCTATTCTGGTCTACCGAAAATCATTACTGCCCTATCTGTAGCATATTAGCGCACCAATGCTGGTCATGGCGGGAGATCTCGACCCAATCTGTCCACCTGTCAAGGTACGCAAGTACGCAGGTTTGATCCCGCATTCCCAGATCATCATCTTGCCAGGTGCCGATCGCATATCGGCGGTCGAACAGCCGTCTATTTTTAATCAGGAGATCGACAGCTTTCTGGAAGCTTAACTCGTCTTACCAGCATAGTCTGTCGCGCGCTGAGTTTTGTCATTCATATTAGGAGGCAATCATGCCCGATCCCACGCTGCCCACCCACACTAACCTGTTCCTCGCTGGCAATTTTGCACCTATCGAGCAAGAGACAACAACGTTTGATTTACCGATCCATGGCAAGGTTCCTGACGAACTCGAAGGACGCTTTCTCAGAATCGGTCCCAATCCGGTAAAGACACCCGATCCCTACAGCTATCACTGGTTCGGCGGTACTGGGATGGTGCATGGTCTCCGCTTGCGTGGTGGCCAAGCTGAGTGGTATCGCAGCCGCTACGTCGTGGACTCGCATGAGGCAAAAGCCCTTGGTCGCGACCCGATTCCGGGTCCCGGTGCTGGTGATCGCGACGGAATCGTCAACACCAATTTTATGGGGGTTGACGGTCACACTTTGGCTCTCGTCGAGGCGGGAAGTCTGCCAGTCGAACTGGACTACGAGCTGGAGAGCATCGCACGGTCAGACTTCCAGGGAACGCTTGAAGCAGGCTTCACCGCGCATCCAAAGCTAGACCCGTCGTTCGGCATATACCGTGCACTCACCTACGAGCCCAATGGACCAGTCCGCTATCTCACCGTTGACCAGGCAGGACGCGTCAGCACCCTGGCGAGGATCGATCTGCCGCACAGTCCACTGGTCCATGACGTGACCTTCACTGCGACGAGCATCGTGGTCCTCGATCTGCCGGTCACTTTTCAGCCACAAGCTGCCCACACCAGCTTCCCCTGGCTCTGGAACGAGAAACAAGCTTCTAGGGTGGGCCTGCTGCCGCTCGACGGTGATCTGTCGAAACTACAGTGGTTCGATGCGCCACGCTGCTTCGTATTCCATTTCCTCAATTCATATGACGATGACGAGCGCGTCATCGTCGATGTCGTACGCCATGACCGGATGTTCGCTTCCAACCAGCAAGGAGTGAACGAGGGCAAGCCTGTACTTGCACGTTGGACAATAGACCGTCGTACCAAGCGTTTGACGGAGTCTATCCTTGAGGAGCGCGGTTGCGAGTTTCCGCGTATCAATGATGCGATTGGGGGTCAGTACTATCGCTTTGGTTACACGGCGCATTGGGGCGAGAATGTTCAGTTTGGTCCGTCGATGAAACACGACCTCGAACGCGGAATCACCGAGGTACACGACTATGGCGTAGGACGCATCGCGCTCGAGCCGATCTTCGTTCAGCGACAAAATGCAGCGGCAGAAGACGATGGCTGGGTCCTTTCCTACGTTTATGATTCCGAGCGCAACGCGAGCGACGTTGTGATCCTCGATGCGCGAGATTTCTCTGGAAACCCTGTCGCAACCATCAACCTCCCGGTGCGTGTTCCCTACGGCTTCCATGGATGTTGGGTACCTGATGTTGCTGTCGGCGAGGTGCGCTGATAATGACAAAAGAAGCGTGATAACTGTACGCTCGCTCCTGATTGAAGGGTGAGGAGAATTAAAGCCGAATGGCACTAAGATAAGCCGAAAGTCTTTAGCTGTAAGGGTTTAAAAAAGGTCATCTATTGTACTCTAAGTTATAGTAGATGTATCCGGGTAACAATCGCCTGAATACATTTGTAAAACCTTGACCGAGTAAAGGAAACTACCATGATCAAGTTCACCATTCTGCTAATCCGCAATCCGGCATTGTCGCAAGAGCAATTCATCGAATATCATAAATCCGTCCATGCCAACCTGTTTATGTCGATTCCGGTGGTAAAGGACACGGTTCGCCGCTATATCCAGCAGCACCGGATTGCCGCTGAACTTCCGGGTATGCCCCCAATGAAGTATGATGGCATGACCGAACTGTGGTTCGACGATGTGGAGTCACTTGCACGCTGCTTCTCCGACCCTGAGTATATGGAGCGTATTCGTCCAGATGAGGAATCTTTTCTCGACTTGCATTCTTGCGACTTCGTAGTCTCGGCGGAAAACATCGTCAAGCCATAAGTGGATGCCTGCAAAGGTTCGGGCACGTAACTGTTTCTGCGTCCCAATCGACAGTAAATTTACTGATGTCATACCCCCCAGAGATTTTTGCTTGCGTTTCTGACGTTTTGACGCACCGGACCAATAAGTTCTATAGCAATCGCCAAGGTGATTAAGACATATACTAGAAGTAATTTGTCTTCCGACACACGGTGATCGCTCTTTCCCATGCCTAAATCTTACAGTTACGATCTTCGTCAAAAAGTTATCCAAGCTATTGAACCAGATGGACTGAAGAAAAGCGAAGCGAGTCTTCTATTCAACATCAGTCGCAACAGTATAGATTTACGGCTGAAGCGACGAGCCGAAACAGGTCACTTCCAACGACCAGAACAAGAAGGTTCGTGGGCTTTGCCACAACAGGAGTTTGGGATAGATGTAATTGCACTGGTTGGAACACTGCGTTATCAAGAGTACAGGAGTATACCTCAAATTCATCAACAACTGTGCAATCGCAGTGTAGAAGTAAGCGAGCGAAGCGTTATTTATTTACTAGAAATATATGATGAATTAGTTGCACTGTGGTTAAGTGATTGTTCAAGACTTCTTCGCCATAGTCAAAAAACAAGGTCGATTGATATTAGCAATCGATGGAATGCAACCCGATGTTGGACATGAAGTACTATGGGTAATCCGAAATTGTTTATCAGGAGAAATTCTACTAGCAAAAACTTTATTATCGTCCAGAAATGAGGATTTAGCGAGATTACTATTGGAGGTGAAAAATATTCTAGATGTCAAGATTGATGGGATGATTAGTGATGGACAACAATCAATTCGCAAAGCCGTTGAAGTAGCATTACCTGAAACTGCTCATGGGTTATGTCATTTCTAAACACCTTCGCATCAATCCTCTATTTTTATAGGATAATTATCTCACAAAATGTATAAATCTGGATGATTTAGCC
>JAQYWO010000254.1 GCA_029379215.1 Rhizonema sp. PD37 | reverse complement strand
AAGTATGGTATGTTATGCAAAAATAACTTAATAATATCTATTTTCTGATGCCAGCTAAAGATATTTTCCACAATATTGTAAAAAATGCGCTTGCAAAAGATGGATGGTTAGTTACTGACGAACAATTTTTTATTCGTTCTGGAGGAGTTGAAATCTATACTGATATTGGAACAGAAAAAATTATAGTAGCAGAAAGAGGTAGCGAAAAAATAGCAGTTGAAGTTAAAAGTTTTCTCGGCTATTCAACTATTTCGGAATTTCATACAGCCGTTGGTCAATTTATTAATTATCGGTCAATTTTGTCAGAAGAACAACCAGATCGCATATTGTACTTAGCTATACCTGTAGATACTTACGAATCATTTTTTCGGCTACCTTTTACTCAGAAAATTATTCAACAATATCAAATTAGTTTAATTGTTTACGAGTCAGAAGAAGAGGCAATTGTCAAATGGATAAGGTAGAAAGATATCGGGAACATATTCAAAGATTGTTGACTGAGTATAGTAATTATAAAAGTATAAGTGAAGAAGTAGAAGCACAAGTCGTTTTTGATAGAGAACATGACCATTATCAATTAGTTCATGTTGGTTGGCGGAATATACGACGTGTATATGGTTGTGTGCTGCATTTAGATATAAAGGATGATAAAATATGGGTTCAACATGATGGTACAGAAATTGGCATTGTTAGTGACTTAGAAGATTTGGGCGTACCGAAACAAGATATAGTTTTGGGTTTTCATGCTCCTTATAAACGTAAGTATACTGGTTACGATGTGGGTTAGCTTATACTTTAAACGGTCATCAACTGCGCTTTATTAAATGTCTCAAATCGCATATTGAGTAAGGAATTTAGGTAGATAACAAAAAATTGCGAACGGCTTCGACAACAGTAGATGGGTATTCTTCATGCATCCCCAACGAACCGGAAATGACTGCACTTCTCACGAATGGTAATGCTGCCAAAGCATCCATTTCGGCACGAGATTTAGGCGGACTGGAGTCTCCAATAACCACCATAAGTGGTACTGTTAAACCTCTCACAAGTGCCAGAAAATCGGCTTGGTTGTCTACAGCGTCAAGTTTACCCGTCACGAAAGCTGCAGGGGCAAATCTTGCTCCTGGTTGTTGAGTATTGTGCCATTTATGCTCGATGAAGCTTGGTGTGAGTTTATCTGCATCAACATAAACGTGACGACGATACATAAAATTGAGGAAAGACGGTGTGGTATTGAGTTTATACAAACCTTGACCGAGAACAGGCGATCGCACTAGCTCTTTAACTATCCCAGCAACCTGTTTATTTGCCCTCATTGTAGGTAAAGGACCGCGCCAAGTAGGAGCTACAAGCACAATCCGTGAAAATACGGTTGTCAGTTCTTGAGCTAATTGTAGTATATAAGCTGCACTATGACCTGCGGCAATTACTTTTACTGGGGTATGCAAT
The DNA here is from genome assembly GCA_029379215.1 of Rhizonema sp. PD37. Lineage (GTDB taxonomy): Bacteria > Cyanobacteriota > Cyanobacteriia > Cyanobacteriales > Nostocaceae > Rhizonema. Next base: position 11,473 of record JAQYWO010000254.1, on the reverse strand, counting down.
ACAGAAGTTACAAAATCGAGGAGAAATTGGTGATACATCGCCGGACTGTAATTTACACTTAGACGTGAAGATTCGCCAAATCCGGGCCAATCGACTGTGACAACTTGAAAGTAGGGAGATAACAGCTTGCCGATTTCGCCCATCTCCGAGCGCATGGAAACAGTACTAAAAGCTGGGAGTAACAAAAGGGTTTCACCCTTACCCAGACTTTCATATACAACACTAATTCGCTGGTTTTCCCAACTCCAAAGATATTCTTGAATGACTCCACCTAGATTGCTGGTAGATGCAGATAATGAATTGATTGACATTGCTAATTGTTGAGTGTTGATTGTTGGTGGTTAATTGTTGATTGTTAATGGTTAATGGCACTGTTCCCATTAACCATTAACTATTAGCTGACATTCCAATTGTTGAATGTTGATGGTTAAGGGTTAATGGCACTGTTCCCATTAACCATTAACTATTAGCTGTTAACTAACATTCCAACGCCTTTTTTTGCATAGTTTTGAAAATATTGTAGAATCCGTTGGCACGCGATGGCGTTAGGCTGACATTCAAACCAGTATCTTGAATGAAATCAGGAGTCAGTTGGACAATTTCAGCAGGAGTCAGTCCATTTAACCCTTCGACCAAAAGCCCAACAAGTCCTTTAGTTAACTGCGAATCAGAATCACCTTGAAATATCACTTTCCCATCTTCCAAGGCAGCCGTAATGTAAACTTGGGAAACACAGCCAGCAACTTTGTTTTCCGGGATTTTATCAGACTTGGAAAACTCATTCAGCCGCTGACCGTACCAGATCAGCTGTTCGTAACGTCGCTTAGGTTCAGAAGCGCGTTGGAAGCGTTGGACAATTTTGGCAAGACTTGGCGGTAAGGAATCTATAGAAGACATAACACAGGCGGCAGATAATCGCTCTCACCTTGAGTTTAAATTATTTTACAGAGATTTGCTCCAAAGCTATTGCATTCTCGCTCTCCTGTGCTTTTCTTCGAGCACAGAAGTACAAGAGCGAGCAAATTGTAGAGAAAAAGCACATTTTCTTATTTAGCCGTGTGTGCAGTTTATCAAGACTACACGCAGATAATTTCTGCAAAAAATTTAATGTTGGAAAAAGGTAAAAGTGAAAGGATTTTTTCCTTTTACCCTTTACTTGCTGACTTTTTTGTCTAAAATAATACAACTTTTGTCAGAGAAACAGTGGGGAACTTCTCCCTTGTCCATGCGTCTAGTGGGTCAGTCTACACCCATTAAACATCGCATCCAATCAATTACTAAACAGGCATAGGAGCCATACCATGCAATTGACGTACCGAATTCATGCACCTTGGACAGTCACAGCCGAACAAGCGTATCGCCTCATCGCTTTCTGCATCTGTGAATTTTAATTCGGTGATCTGATTTGGATTGGCTTGCGCCACTTTCACGTCAGTTGTAGGTTTAACGACAGGAATATTATTGCTAACTCTTATACAGACCATGCGAGCGGTTGCTGTGTGGGGATGAGATACGCAATTGAGATGGGTTCCTGTTGAATCTACTGTTTGGACTGCTTGAACTGGTCGGCTCATCACCACCATAGACATCAGAGATGTGAACACTACAGGAGTGGAAAGCAAGGTCAGAAGAAATTTTTTGTTCATCTGCTCGGCAAATTTTGTGATTACAGTGACAGCATTTATCTTTTCACGTCACTTGGTTATTGTCAGTAAATTTTGTACCAGTTTACCTGAGAAATGTCAGGAAATACTTAGATTTGTGCAACCAAATGATGAACCAACTAGCTGTTATCAACAGCTAGTTAAAGTCAATCGACTCGCTTAGTATTGGTCTGGTTCCCGTCACTAAGTAAAATTAAGTTAAAACCGACATTCCGTACCCCCCCACTGTCACAATCGGTTTTCTCGTATTTTCATTCACAATAAAGGCGTAAGGGGGTCGATGATATCCAGCCCTGCAATTCTGAGGAAGTCACTGGTGTTTCGGGTGATTAGTGTTAACTGGTGGATGAGCGCAGTGGCGGCGATCGCAGCATCTGGTAACTTGATTTTGTGGTTTTTTCTAAGTTGAATCGTCTGTTCGGCGATATCGGAGGTTAGTTCCAGTTCCTGTAGCCCAGAAAGGAATAGTCTGGTTTGTTGCTCTTCGGCAGGGGTTTGATTAAAGCCCAGCAATTCGATTTTCGAGGTAATCGAGTACGCTCCTTCTCCAGTCAGTCCTTCAAGAATCAGGTCACTACCGCGCTGATTAAGGCTACCCCTGAGGTGGTAAATCAGGATATTGCTGTCGAAAAGATATTTCATAATCTTTTCGCTTACTCGCCCCAGTCTAGTTGCCGTTGGGATGCGAGTTGAGCATCAATTTCGTCACGAGTTTGGTGACTCCAACTGCCTTGGGTCGATGCAAAAATCTCCTGGGGCGAGCGTTTTGGGGGTTGTTGGGAGGCAGAGCGATCAAGGACGTCAGAACGGGTGAGAGCGTTTTTGAGCTGGTTGACGAGGTAGTCAAATACTTGCCAACGTTCTGACTGGGTAAGTTCGTTGAGGCTGTGGAAGATTTGCTGGAGTTGTGGAGTCATGGCACTGTCGCCCCAGAGATGGAAGGCTTTTGCTATTGTAGCGTAGGGTGCTGTAGGTGCTGGCTTGGGAGTAGCGATCGCCGAATTCGATGAAGATTTGGAGGGCTTATAGGAAGTTGGTGCGAGCTTGTTCAAACTCGCGTAATTCCTGGGCGATCACCATCTCTTTCAACCGCGCAACATCAGCCTCTGTCGCATGACAACTCAAAATCGGCTCATCATATTTCCAGCCCGTTTATTGCCTGCAAGGCAAGCTTTTTTAATTTTGCGGAAAGTAAGCGGGGTCGGTTTCCGTCCCCGAAGTTTGCCCTTACGGAAACCAACGCTCTTATTCTAGGTCGGGCTAAGCCGTCATTCGTACTGGCTCCTCCTTGCAACTTCTATGTAGCTTAACTTTCCAAGACGAATTTTTAATTCTGCGTAGCAGTACTGGCTCTACAATTCCTTTGATGACTTAAAACTTGTATATTATGGTAAATCAAATCAATATCCCAGTTGTTGTCAATGGTGCAGGTGGCAAAATGGGACGTGAAGTGGTCAAAGCAGTGGCAGAAGCACCAAATATGACTTTAGTCGGTGCAATTGATAAGAGTCCCGAACTTCAAGGTCAAGATGCTGGGGAACTGGCGGGTTTAAATGAACCATTGGAAATTCCAATTACTAATCAGTTGGAATCAATGCTGGCATTTGCTGCTCAAGAAAAACAGCTTGGGGTCATGGTAGACTTTACACATCCCGATTCGGTGTATGACAATATTCGTAGTGCGATCGCCTATGGTATTCGTCCTGTTGTCGGTACAACGGGATTATCTGCACAAAAACTTCAAAATCTAGTGGAATTTGCTGATAAAGCAAGCACTGGATGTCTGATTATTCCTAACTTCTCGATTGGGATGGTGCTGCTGCAACAAGCGGCGATCGCTGCATCTCAACATTTTGACCATGTAGAAATTATTGAACTGCACCACAACCAAAAAGCAGATGCTCCCAGCGGTACGGCTATTCAAACCGCACAGATGTTAGGAGAAATCGGGAAAAATTTTAACGAAGCCAAAGTAGAGGAAAAGGAAAATTTACCAGGAGCGCGGGGTAGTATAGCAAATGAAGGTATTAGAATCCACAGCGTGCGTTTGCCAGGATTGATTGCCCATCAGGAAGTCATTTTTGGTGCACCTGGTCAAATTTATACTCTTCGACATGATACAAGCGATCGGGCTTGCTATATGCCAGGAGTCCTACTGGCAATTCGCAAAGTCCTCGAGCTAAAGTCTTTAGTATATGGATTAGAAAAGATCCTGTGACTGCTCCATACACTTTTGCTGTGCAATAAGTATGGGCTTTTTTAGAGAAGCGCGTCATTCACCTTACTAAAAAAACTTAGATTAGAGTCTTCAACGGTCAGCAGAAAGCTTAATTTATCCAAAATCCACGCATCCAAAATCCAAAATCATGTTAGTTCCTCTCACGCGCAAGAAATTTGAACAAGTCATTCCCCTGATTGCTAGTGGTCCGCAGTACAAGTACTATTGGGGGAAGTTTTCAGATTTTCTACAGCGACTCTTAATTTCTGTCGTTACTGTAGCGCTCATTCTGCTCGTGAAAGTTTTCTTCAAACTTGATTTTGGTCCAATCGTATTTCTACTAGGGATGGTTGGTGCTTTTTACTGGTTATGGGCACCAGTGTTTCGGGCGAGTATGCGTAATGTCGAATGTCGCCGTTACAAATATAGTGGCTTTTTCCGTGGTCGAGTGCAAGATTTCTGGATTACCGAAGAGTTGATGGGGAAACAGGAAACCGTTAACAACAAAGGCGATTTGGTGATTGTCGAAAACCGGGAAAAACGAATTAACTTAGAAGTAGGTGATGATTCTGGATTTATTGCTGAGTTAAAAGCACCATTACGAGTTTCCCTCAAAGCCATCAGTCGCGGTCAAATAGCGGAAATGCTCGTCATGTCGAATACTCCAGATTTAAGCAGAATTGAAGAAATTACCGATGTCTATATTCCCAGTCGCGAATTGTGGGTAAGCGATTATCCTTACTTGCGACGGGATTTCTTTACTGAAATCAGTCGCCGCTTGCGCGATCCCCAGCAGGAAAAACCTCGTCGCCGCCGCCACTCAAGTAGTGACGATTGAAAAACAGTGAGGAGCGAAGAATGAAAACTCTGCGCCTCCTCATCTCTCTCCATATGCTTGCCAAGCCAAGTCTACTAACCCATCGACAATGGCGGCTGCCACAATAGCGTTACCTTTGCGACTGTCAATAGTAATGTTAGGGATTAAAGAGTTACGCAACCGTTCTTTCGCGGCATCTACATTCACGAATCCTGGAGGCGTAGCGACGATTAAAGCAGGTTTAATTTCTTCTGCCTCAATTAAATCAACGATCGCACTGAGAGCAGTTTGTGCTTGACCTATGACAATTATGGCTTCTGGATAACGTTTGGCTAGAGTTTCAATTCCCCAGGCAACACGAGTTTTGTCTTTTTGAGGACGAGTAGGCGTGTCTAAGCTACAATACAGAGAATTTGCAAAAGTGTTTTGAATGTTGTCGGCGACACCTGCCTGTACCATTGGGACATCGACCACAATAGTAGTACGTGCCGCCAGTGCTGCGGCAGCAGCTTGCAAAGCTCGTTCCGAAAAACGAATCAAAGATTTATACTCAAAGTCACATGTAAAGTAAATCACCCGTCGGACTATCTCATACTCTGCGGGTGAAAATCCAAGATCGCCTACTTCGCGATCAATGATTGCCAAACTTTGAGCATCAGTTATATGCCATTCCATTAATTCACCTAAAACTCCCGGTACATATGGAAGCCCTGTAACTTTAGTTCAGGGATGAAACATGACTCGCTTTATGCTATTAGCCTTCAGCTTACCAGCTAATCCATTGCACTGGGAGAAGACCGACTAAAATTAGGTGACAAATAAGCAACCAAAGCACCGACGAGAAAACCGATGATGTTGCGAGCCAGAGGTAACCATTCTTGAGTCCTTGTGACCACCGGTCCAATACCAAAGGCAATGAACAAGATTCCCCACAAAGGAGAGAAAATTAAAGCCCATTGCCAAGCAACTATTTGTCCTTTGTCTCGGGGTTGAGCCGCAAATCCACAAATTACCCCACCTAGAACTGAACTGATGACAGTGAGAATCCACTGCTCTCGTGGAAGTCCAGGAACAACATTACAACCACCTTGACTCAAACAGTTTTTAACCGTTTCCATGGCTGTTAATATGGCTTGATCTTCTCCTTCCTCTCGCACATAGTACAAATTACCAAAGCGGGTTTGCAATTCTATCCAAAAACTACGTGGGAGCAGATTGTAAACCGCGTCACCGACACTAAAACTGAGAATGTTACCGCCGCGCGAATCAGCAACAAGTAAAATACTTTTGTCGTCCAAACCCCAAAATTTGATCACTGCTCTGCCTGGGGTGCGGTCGAACTGGGTTAAAACCCTCAATTTCCAACCAGTATCGGCTTCAAATTGATCTAATTCCTTAACAAGTTTCTGTTCTTGAATCTCAGTGAGAGATTTGGCTAAGTCTACAACTGGGGTTGGAGTGACGGGTAGTAAATCGGGATTTTCATAAGCATAAGCGTTGGGAGAATGCGTCACCCAAATCGAGCCACTCAAGAAAAATATCGCAATAAATGCCAGAATTCGTCGCCAAAAACAATGCTGCATGGACGTTTTTATGAAAATCTCAAAAGTGAAAGCGGACAAGTCGTTTTATAAAGTGAGAGATCTTTACACTTTTTAACTTTAATCTAATCTTGGGGTTACGATCAAAGCCTTTGCTACCGAGAATAGAAAATTGTTAATGTCAGAAGCTTGCCTAAGAATTGAATGTAAAGCGCAAATTCAATCTGTCCATTAGATTGAGCCAGAATCCACGCATTTATAATGTGTAGTACGTGTAAGTGAAAATACAAAATTAAAAAGGGTAGAGCAGTTGGGAGGCAGCTGAGGTAAAAAACGAGCCTTACCGCCTCAATCCAACCGCTAAGTTGACGATTATAACGGCTGATCACCAAGCCATGAATGTGATAAAAGATAGCGATTAAGTCTGGATAATCCCTGGAAAGTTCAAATTTTTTTAATTACACATTTTTGACTATTTTGACCATCCAGAGGGAGTATAAGCTGAATACGTTCCATTAGTCGCTTTCTTGCAAACTGGTCCATGTCCAGCATCTGGTAATGAAGCTAATGTATAGTTTGTACCATTTGCACTGAAAGCAGCAGGCAGAGTATTTCCTTTAATGCCACGAAGTACACCGATACCACATGAATTGATTGTAATATTTTTCCTCTGGTCACCTGGAAGTATTACTGAAACCGACGCATTGGGAGTTTTGCCGACGATGATAACTTGTCCCTTTGCAGTTTTAAAATTTGCTGTTCGTGCTTGTGACAAGGTACCATTCTTGCAAGTTGGTAGTGTGTTAACGGCAAGGGCAGAATAGTCAATTGCTGTCCCATCTACTTTTAATCCCGTAAAATTTGAATTTCCTTTAGGGACAGAGATTTTAACCTCACCACAAGCGCTAGCAACCTTTGATAGAGTTCTAGTAACATTTCCCAAGTCTACTGCTATATGGTTACCAGCAGTGCCATCAAAGTAAACAGTAGTTATACCATTCTCTGTTGCTTTGTATACAGAGGCTCCTTTATATTGAATAGCCTTGGCAGGAACACTATTTGTTGCGATCGCACTCGTGCTGACTAATAAAAGGACCAAATTTTTTTGAATCTTCATATCCTTGCCACACATTAAATCATTAAGTTGACAAGTCTTATCTTAGAAATCTCCTCCAAAGAGTGAGATTAGAAGAAATGCGGAAATCGGAAGATTGAAAGTTTGTTGAATTTTTATATGAGCCTCAGAATAATTACTTATGAGCATTGAACTCTTGAGCTTTTTTTATTATTATTGGTTCTGAGGTTAGTCTGGTATGCTCTTGGCAGCTGCAAGGCAGAGAATCAAGGCGCGTAAATTGATCAATGCTCTGTTACTGAATGCTTATTGGTAATTTATTTGCCAGCGACTACGAAAAAGATTGAAACATCACACCAAACTCCTTGCTCTGTCGTAGGTAAAGCCTGGATTTCTGCTATATATTCTGCCTTGCATTGTTGTAATTTCGCGGGAGTTAGCTCGAAGACTTGATATCCAAAAACATTCATGGAGTTTATTCTCCAAAAATCTTCTGCACTGCTCAGATCTGGAGTGTAGTACCAACCAAACTGCTCGGAGCTAACCTCAATATCTTTAAATCCACATTCCCGTAGCAGATTTTTACATTTGCTATAAGTACCTAACGGTTCATTAGGGTTAGATACTTTTACATTATATTTTCTCACCACTTCTCTAAACAAAACAGACGGTGGAAAAGCAGTTTCAGCCAAACAATTAAATACTATAATTCCGTCGAGTTTGAGAGAGCGATACCACAGTTGTAAAGCAGCAGGAATATTTGTCAAATAAGAGATTGCCAAAGAACATAAAATTCTATCAAAACTGCGATCGCTAAAATTCAGATACTCGACATCTGCTTCTATAAATTCAATATTTTTTAAACCTTCTACCAACATCTTTTGTTTTGCTTGATGTAGCATTCCTGTGGACATATCTACACCAATAACTTCACCTTCAGGAGCCACAATTTTTGCTACCTCAAGCGCAACCAAACCAGTGCCAGTTGCAATATCCAAGACTTTCTGTCCTCTGTGCAGTTGTGCAAGGGAGATTAATCGATTTGCGACAGGAATCCTAAAATTGCCTTGATCGTAGTTAGTTCTGGAGTTGAAGTCAGCAAGAAGCTGCTGTTTGTATTTGTCAAGAGTCATTTAATTAAAATAAACCTTTTTTAGATCCCCAACTTCTTAAAGAAGTCGGGGATCTAGTTTACAAATCCGATAGGAGTGCTATGTTATGCAATTAACTCTCTCACTTTTTTCATGATGCCTTCAGGATCGATTCCTTGATGGGGGTACTGTTCCCACAAACCGCCGCAACCTTCTTTGTGAGTACCAAGGTGGGCGTACTTAGGTGTCAATCCGCGCTCGAGCAGCCAAGAACCGAAGCGGCTACCCAATCCTGTACGACGGTTAAACGATTCAACAACCAAGACAAAGGCAGAAGCACCAATTTTTGCCAGCACTTCTTCATCAATTGTGTTTAATGTCGGTTTATTAATCAAACCAACATCAATTCCTTCCTGTTTCAGGCGTTCAACAGCATCAACGGCACGGTATAACGCTTCGCCAAAACTGACGATATAACCTGCAGTTCCTTCACGCAGGACTTCATCTTTACCAGGAACAAAGGTGTAGCCTTCGCCATAGAAGTCTTTACCGTTGGTATCAAGAATGTTCGGGGTTTTAGAACGGGTAGAGAAGACAAACCGCAGTCCTGGATTGTGGAAGATGGCTTCAACACAGGCAGTCATCTGAGCCGCATCCGCAGGGAAATAAAGCTGCGTTTCGTAGCCATCATCCAGTCCATTGTCGGCAAACATATTGTTGATGCCGAAGTGACAAGTGTTATCAGCCATATCGTCCACACCTGTGTGGGAGAAGTGACAGAGGACATTGGAGTAATTTAGCCGTGCCATCGTAATTTCCGATATGCACATCTCCAAAAAGGCAGCGAATGTTGCAAAGATGCCCTGCTTGCCTTTATCCATCCCAAAACCAGCAGCAGCAGCGAAGTTCCCCCGCTCCATAATGCCGGAACTGATAAAGATTTCTGGGTAAGTATCGTGAATTATTTTCAGTCCGCAGGAGCCTTCAAGGTCACTATCGATACACATGACCTTTTCTTTGCGTTCAGCTTCACTCATGCGACCGAGGACGGATACCACTGCTTCGCCAAACACGCCTCGGTTAGAACCTGACTTGTCGCCGCTCCCAATGAATTTGTAAGGTTGCTTAGGCTTTTCGATGTTTTTGAGGTAATTGACGGCTTCGGTTTTTCCGCGCTTTTCTAAATAGGCGAGCGCCTTATCCAGTGGGATAACATCGTGACCGTGAACTGAACCTTCTACCCCTTCAATCCCTACAGCCATCTTCCGCTTGTTGATCAAAGCGACCGGTCCATCGGTGGTGATTGCCTCACAGATCCGACGATACAAATCATCAATGTCTTCTGGGTTTCCGTCATTAACGTTCAACCCTTGACCACTTAGTGTCTTGCCAACACTGAAACCAGGCAGATATTTTGAAGGATGTCCGGCAATGGTCACATCGTTGTCATCGACGAGGAGTTTCACGTTTAGGTTCTTAGCAACTGCTAAACGTGCTGCTTCCGCATCGTTCCCTTCTTGCTGCGAACCATCAGAACCAAGGCAGAAAACTACCTTGTTGGGATTTGCTATCGCCACACCATTGACATAAGGCCACATATGCCCAAGTCGTCCAGAACTGAATTTCACACCAGGTGTTAGTCCCAGTTCCGGGTGTCCGGGTAGTTCTGCATGACCTACACGGTAATGAGCAAGACGCTCAACAGGCAATTCACCATGTATTGCCGCCATCAGGTATTGTGTCGCAACCCGGTGTCCCGCTTCATCAAAGAAGATTGGCACGAATTTATCTGGTGCCCCTCGGAACAAAGCATCGAGGATGACAACTTCTGGTACTGTATCGTAGGGACCTCCAGTATGTCCGCCGACACCTCTGGCCGCTCCCGTAGCGGTGAAGAAAACAATCGCGTCCCGGCAAAGCTGAATGTTGGCGAGCAGTGTCTCCCGCTGTTCCGATGTGAGAGTAGGATTGGCTGGATCTAGTGACAATTTCTTGTAAGCACTAAGATCGATTGGAAAGGTCGCTTTAGTTGTCGTAGCAGTCATATCTGAATATTCCTGAATCTAAATAATTGGTGAGACACATTGAATCGACATCGTTGGCGATCCCCTGCGAAGGCAAACCATATTTTTATGGTAGATTGCTATTGAACACTGCCAGTTAAGATTAAGTCTAATTGCTTATTGATATGACAAGCAAGATTATTAGGGCTGATTATGTTGGTAATGGGGAAGCCTGCAATTGAAAATTAAAAATAAAAAAAATAAGGGGTAAGGTGGGGAGTGCAAGAAGGAATTGCGCGGGTATTCGAGATGACATTGGGACTACTTAGCTAAAACTACTGCACAAGCGTACGCAAATCATTGAAGAAACATTTGCGCGTGCCTAATAGGGAGCAAATCTGTTGGTAGGACTTGTCTTCTAGATGCAAGAGCGTGTGAAATAAAAAAGCCAACAGATTTAAGGTCAGCAAAAAAGAAGCTAAATGTTGTTTACCATGCCCGAAATTATGTCCCTTGGTGGTAGCCTTTAGTTTTGAGGACGTTATAATTCTCGTTCTCGGTTTACTTTGACACCTACCGTTCAATCCCTTGAATCCCTTGTCAATTCTTAAATTGAGAATTGCTGGCAGATTGAGAACTGCCCCATTTTTTAGACCAAAAATGCGGGGATGTCAGCAAGTAAGTCCTGGTTAAGCATATTGCCAAGAAATAAATGCCCACCCGTCAAACTAGAACGAGAGTCGTAGTCGCGAAGCTCCTCTCTAGAGAGTACTCTCACGCCCTTGACTTCGCGCGAAGCTCGCTCTTGGGAAGATCCCCCGGCAGACTTCGCGCTTGGGTTCCCCAATCCGTAGTGCTACTTATTTTTATGAATCACTCTAAAACTAAGATGCTGCACAACACAAGAATTTAACTTACAGGTAGATCCTTAACTTTCCTTAACTAATCCTCATTGGCACAGATAGCATTGAGCCATAAAGTATTGATAGTTAAACAACCCAAACATCTTACTGGAGTTTAGACTAAAAGCAATATGAGAGAACGTAAATCAAATGGAATTAGAG
>JAQYWO010000253.1 GCA_029379215.1 Rhizonema sp. PD37 | reverse complement strand
TATTTAGATATAGGAGCTTTTCGCTTGGGATATTTTCTGCCTTTTTAATTATTTTAAGTTCTTTGTTATTTCCGGTAAATGTGGTGGGTCAAACTGTTAATGATGGTAGTTTGCCAACACGGATTTGGTCAGTCAAAAGTGCTGATGAACAAGGAAATCCTACCGCAACAAATGTTCTTTTACCGGATTGGAAGCAGATAACGTTCAGTCAGATGCCACCAATTAGCAAATCTGGCAGCATTAATGCTCTTTCGTATACGCAAGCTGTTGGTTACGATTTAAGTCGCACTTGGCAGGCTGGGCAAACTCCCGATCAGTACATGAAGTTGGGAGATGTAAGCCAAGCGCTGCAACCTGAACTGCTTTCGGTTGGGGCAATTGCACAAGCTACGGGTTTGAATTTGAATCAGGTAGCTTTGAGTACTTTTACTCTTGTCTCGCAGCAAACTTTAAACCAATTAGTTAAGGCAGTGCCGCTTTTAGGACAATTCAATGTCCGAGATGTTGCACCTACAGCTGCTTTACTCGCTAATAAAACCGGGGGAATAGATGTATCCGAGCTTCCAATTGCTCAGGTACTAACTCAAAATCCTCAATTAGGGCAAGTAAAGCTTGGAGAAACAGATTTGAGCCGTTACTCAGTTTCTTCCATTCCTAATTTAGATAGCACTCCACTTCAACAGTTCACAGGCTGGCAGAACACTTTAATTAAAGATGTGCCAGGACTGAATGCTGTGCCTTTGGCTGCCATGCCTAATCCCATGACTGAACTTGGCAGTTCGGCGATGAGGATTGATATGGTTTATGGCAAAGCAGAAGCTAAACGAACGAATACCATTTCTGGCTCTGATGTCCAAGGCTTTTCGGTTCCCTGTCAGGAGAATTGTGCCTATGTTGAGCTTAACGATTTAGAAAATCAAGGTCAAGGACGATTGGAAGGAAAGCAGTGGATTTCTGGTAAATACCAAGAAGTCGAGGGAGGTTGGGGCTGTTTAAAAGGCGTTAATGGTGGTAAGGAACCAACGGGAAGATTGCCGTTTGGCAGTTCTTTCAAAGTGGTGGTTTGGGAAAGTAATGAAACGACGGATAGCGTTACCACTGCTTTATTTTTCCGGTCTTGCAGTCCTTGCGGATGTACACCTTACTTTATTGGTCCAGTTCCTTTCTTCACTTATCGGGTGAATTCTCCGATATTTATTGGGACAATGGAAGAGAGGCTAATTACTGATGCTTCCATGCCGACTCAAGCTCAACGACAAGTGATGTCTTCATCAGCATCGACACCCAAACCCGTCCAAAATAATGTTAATGCACCTTGTTCTCCTGCAAAAACATCATCAGCATCTTTACAAGGGGTCAACTTAGATACATTAGGTCGTGCATTTGCTAGTGACGGTCAATCTGATGGGTTCGGTCCTTATGTTTGTGCTGATGGAGGAAAATGTGGGCGTGCTTTAGGAAAGTACCAAGATATGTCTTACAACCCTTATGCGGTGAAGGCAATTAGCAGTAAACCAAGTGGTGAGGCGTGGCTGAGTAAGATTCGTTCTGGCGGGGAGATAACGAAGGAAGAACTTTTTGAGTTTTATCCGCCTGCAGATCAAGAAGCCGCTTTCAATGCTTCGTTGCGAGACTTGATTGCTTCTACATCTAAGCAAACCGATCCTAAAACTGGGAAGCTTTATTTTGGCGATTCTCCGTCTGATACGCTAAGCGATCGCTTGATTGAGCGAGTAGCACAGAAACACTTCGGGGGGGAATACTCCAAAGTTGATTCTGGTGCAAGCGACACTTACAATCAGCTGACCATTTATAACTATGGGCTTGATGTTTTGAAGCGATACAAGTCAGATACGGGTAGTACATTGACCAGCAATAGCTGCATTTCTACTGCTTCATCTGTATCCTCTAGTTCTCCTGCGTCTCCTTTACTTAAGTAAGCCAATGCTTGATGCCAACTGAGGTTTTTCTACAGTGCGATCGTCGGTAAGTCTCTAGAAATCACACGGTTATGAGAGTGAAATAGAGGTAGTTCAATGTCAAAACCAAAATCACCAAAACATCAGATTTTATCGTCGCTTGTTTCTAAACCTCCAAGGTGCTGGATATCACTTGCCCGTTGGTTCCGCTTTGGGCTTGGAGTTTTCTTACTGCTTTCATTATTATTAGGAACTGTTGGTTGTAGTTCTAGTGCTGCAACGCTGTCTTGGCAAAAAGCATTATCTGTAGTTTCTGTCAAGAGTTTAGAACAAATTATCCAACAGAACACTGAACTCGATCCCACTCAAGCAGCTACGAATGTGTTAGCTTGGACACAAGAAGGACGCTTGGGGAAACTGGTTCTTCTGGATTACAATAACTCTGGTGTTTGTGGAGCCGCAGGCTGTTTGTACACTGGCTATCTAATTGGTAAAAATGAGCAGTTAAGCCAGGTTTTTTCGAGTTACCTGAACCCTAACTTACCACAGGGTAAGCCTTTGTTTCAAGTTGGCGATCTACTTAATGCAGATTTACCTTGCTTGCAGGTTATGCAGGTAGAAGGCGATCAGCTCCGACAAATGCTTTTTTGCTTCAACGGTCAAAATTATCAGCTAGCTAGCAGTCAATTACTTGAGAAAAACAGCAAATAATGCATTAAACATGAGATGCAATCTTAGTGATGCCAAAAAAAGATTCCCCCAGTCACAAATGGTGCTGGGGTTCTTTTTTAGGTTTTCGGACTCTGCTTAATCCTCATTTTCATCGCCAAAATCATCATCAAAGTCGTCGTCGTCTTCCAATTCCTCGTCAACTTCAAACTCATCCTCGTCGTCATCCTCTTCAATTTGGCTAATTTTACGAGGTGGTTTGTTATGACTGCTTGTAGAAGTCTTCGTTTTCTCTTTTGGTTTCCCGGCAGGAGGGAGAACTTTGACTTCAAGTTCTTCAGAGGCTGGTAGAGCAGGTGCTTCTGTGAAGCCAGCGATCGCATCATGCAGATTCCAGACAGTGGTTTTGTCTTGGAGTCTACCAAGATAAAGCTGCGGCAGGTTATCAATTATTGGCTTTGTATATCTGACAGTTTTGCAGCAGTAGGATTTATTGCTTCCTTCGCCTTCTTTGACAGCTTTGAACTGGCAATCGATAACCCCCAATGAGCGCCATTTGTCATTTTTACCGCTAAATTGTACTTTGAAATAATCTGAAAAAGTTTTTTCAAGCAGTCGGTAAAACTCGTCACGAGCTGTTTTGAAGCTCCACAGTGCCACATTTTTAAAGCGGATGACGATGGGAGTTGAATGCATTGGACGATTGTTTTCGTCTAGGAACATCAGGGCGTGTTCGCTCACAACGTCCATTGTTTTCTTGTCGAGGTTCAGTTTGTACTCATCGTACAGTCCAACAACAGTACCAGCGACATCGAGGACATCGCTTTTATAGCGAATGTATTCAGGTATGAAGCCTAAGACAAGAATTCGGGCTTTAGTAAGTAGTAAACCAGTCACGTCTTCACTAAGTGAGACAGTGGTGAGATCGTCATCATCAGGCATAGCAAACCAATTCGCCTTTTCCAGTTGATCTTCTGGGATGAGGATGCCTGCGGGGTTATCATTGATGACAATCCCATAAGGTAAGACTGGGCGACGGACTTGATTGTATTCTGAACCCAGTAATTCGGGATCAATATCAAAATCCGAATCTTGCTCTTGAACTTGAGTTGCCTCTTGGGAAACTTCTTGATCGGCTGGTTTGGTTTTGGATTTAGTTGATTTGTTATTAGTTCTAACCATGAGAGTGAGAGTTAAAGTTTCTGCTCTCAAACGTGGCGGTAGCCACAGAAGGCTCTAAGCAACAGTACTTGGTTTAAAAAAGTGAATAAAATTGTCTGATTGCATTTTGGACTCTTAGTGGGGGAGATTCCAAAATCTTTCACTCTTCTTTATATTGCCTAGCAATTAGGGACAGCAACACTTGCTATATGCTAATATTAGATAAAGCTTTTCATTAAGCATTAAAATCTATATACGCAAATGCGAGATGTGTGATATTTCCCTGATTGTATAGAATCCTATCCGCTGGTATATTTGCGTCTGCTAATGCACGCGATTTAAGTACAATGCGAACAAAAGTAGAACTAATTCGCGGTCAAGATAGCATGATCGTGGAAGCATATTTGGTAGAATTAGCACAAAAACACGTTAACGATTATGTTTTGCAGTGGAAACAACAATTAGGATTGTATGGACAAGAAGATAAGTTTTGGGACTGGGAGTTTAAACTACAGTTCATCATTAGAAGACAAGAGAATCGCGAAAGCTATGCAATTGAATACGAAGGTGAAACCCAAGGTTTAATGCTTATCGAAACTCAGTTGCATGGTTCGCGGCTTAAAGAGGGTAAAAGATTAATACAGCAGATTTGATGTTTATGAGGTACTGTAAGCAATTCAAATTCCAAGATTTAAAAGCCACTCTACAATTGGTGTACCTCAGGTACCTCAAAAGCGCTGTATATGTTGATGGTGTTGCTTCAGCTCCTTGGAACAGACAATTTATTCAACGTCCGCCAAAATTAAAAGGCGTTGGAACTGCACTTTTGGTGTTTGCAAGAACTCGCAGTATAGAACTAGGTTACGAGGGTAGAGTTGGGTTACATTCTTTATCAGGAGCCGAAGAATTTTATGAAAATCAAGGCATGATTAATTTGGGTGAAGATGAAGATTACGACGACCTAATTTATTTTGAGTATGGAGTTCGTCGTTCCCCTGGATGATTTAGCAGGATTACGTGATAAGTTACTAAGAAGTACCATACAACTTATTCACTCGTCTTTATCATACATATCATATAAATAACACATGTAAGCGATGAGTCAGCAAGAACCACCATACAATCAATCCACCCCAAACCAAGACAACACGATAAATCCGATGGATTTGTTGAAAGATGAAGAATGGTTGAGAAAAGCTATAGAGGCTGAGGACAAAGTAGGTGGGAACATAGGCGCAGGATTAGATTGGGGTAGTGCATTTGGCGAATTAATGCTCAATTTTGAACTATTAGGACGTTTAAAAACGTTACGTATTTCTTTAAATAGAGAAGTGCGGTTGCTACTTAATAATTGGAATTTAGGAACGGCTACACGAGTTGCAGTAAAAACTGCAAAAGAGAAACTGCTTCAAAGATTAAGATTACCTACACCAGATGTAAGAGGACGCATACTCGCTATCTTGGAAATGGATGAACTTTATTGTGAAGAGTTCATTTCCGATCAACAGATACTACGCGAACTAATAGGGATTTTGCTGACACAGTCAGATTGGGAAACTATTGCAGCAGTTGCAGCAGATTCGTTAAAAGCACAAATTATGCAGCAAGTTTCTGTTGAGAAAATTTCGGCGTAGATTGATGCAGGAGGGTTAATTTCCTTTGCCATCACAAAGATGGCGATCGCTATTTTTCTCATCAAGGGTAGCTAAATAGTTACGTGCTTGTTGGCAACCTTGCATGAGTAATTCATCTAATCCTGTATGCCACAACATGACTTTTCCGTCCTGACCAAGAATAGCCAGTGTGCTGCCATCAGCACTTAAACTTAGGTTTTTAATCGCGTCTGTTTGTGATTCTGTGTCTTTGGAAGTTTTGTTTTCAAAAGTTTTAACTATCTGGTTAGCATCGATATCCCATAACATAACAGTCCCATCGGATTTACCACTTTTTTGTTGAGTTATAGCCATTAAGCTGCCATCAATATTAAATGCAACCTTATCTGTCAGGAAATCTGCGTTTAATTTTGTTAGTTTTTTAAAATCAATACTATTTTTCACTGAAAAATCCTGCAAATCTACCGTACCAAATGTCTCAGCCAGGGGGTGCGCTATATCTAGATTGGCTACTATCAATTTATCATCATTAAATGTATATCCCATACATGTATGCCCCTTACTATGGTCACATTTTATTAAATGTTCATCAATTTTGGGATTTTTGGAAAAATCAACTTCAGAATAAAATAATTTTCTGTCATGTTCAATAATTATAAATAATTTACCGTCAGGGCGAAAAATCATGTTCTTTAAATCACGATCAGGTAATTTAAATTTATTAGGATAAACAAGTTTTCCAGAAATATCAAAGTAGATAATCGTGTTGTCTTTTTTAGCACCAGCAAAATGTTTTCCATCGGGAGCGAAAATAACGCTGGTGAAACTACCTTCAGTTATTGACAGTGGGGTTAAAGTTTGATGCGACACGTCCCACAAACTAGCAGCACCCTCAGAGTCTGTGAGAGCTATCTGTTGACCATTAGGGCTAACACTGATACTTTCAATTTTTTTGTCTATAGGAAGTGAATGTAAGCTTGACTGCCCCTCTTGTGTATTCCACAAGTAGATAAAATTATCTTGTCCAATAGTGATTAATCGTTTACCATCACTCCTAAATTTAACATTTGTAACTGTATCTTTATGAGCATTCCATTCAGTCAATTTTTGCTGATCATAACTATTACTGTTGTAATCATTCATATTGTTACTGTTGTAAAAACTAATGTCGCCGTTTATTTCTCCAATAGCTAACTGGTTGTTATAGGGATTAAAATCAGCAGAGCAGCCTTCGTGGAACGTTTTTGATGGTTCTTTCTTAGAATTAGCCTGAATGTAAGATAAATCCCAAAAAGCGATATCGCAAATCTCGGATGTGCTGGAACCGTATATTCCTGGATGGGAAACCATTTTCTTACCATCAGAGCTTAATATTACATAGTCAAAATGATCTAAATTATTGGATGTACTAGTTTGTAGTAGCTTTGACTTATATGCAGTTACACCTGAATCACGCTCCAATAAGTAGTCCCAAATATAGACCTTGGTGAGTGAGATATCAGGATTTTTGCTATTGCTATTGTTGTGGTCTTTGAAAATTTCTATTGTATCGTGACCATCATTAACAAAGCTCATTTTTTGTACGGGAATGCCTTGAGTCTCTGTATACCCCGGTAATTTTTTTAACTTTTCTCGACTCTGCAAATTCCATAAGTAAACACTGCTTTGCTTCTTCACTGGGTAAACACCACTTTGCTCGCAAGAAATAATGAAAGCTAAGCTCTTGCCATCGCGACTAAAACTGACGCTTTCAATTCCAATTGAGTCTGAATCCTTAACCTCTAGGAAGAACTCCTTACAATGCTTGGGCTCCAGACTACATAAGTGGAAGGCTTTGCTTGATGCTATGATAGCCAGTTGGCTGCCATCAGGACTAAAACTGACATCTTTGGATGCGGGATCGTAATTAGAACTGCCTGAAACTAATTTTGTAAGCTGTTTGCTTTGTGAGTCCCATAAGCTAATATTATTGTCATCACTGACCACAGCAGTTTTAGTAACGATCCATACCTTGTCATCTTGACCTAAAAATGTACCGAGTATCTTACCTTGAGGTCCTTTCCAGCGATTGAGTTCTTTAACTTGATAAACCGCCTTTTGCAAGGTTATTAAGACTTGATTTTGCCACTGCTGGTCTGGCTGGAATGGTCTACGCAGAAGCCATTCCTCCTTCAAGGAGTTTCCTGCCTGTAAACTACTTGCCAAAGCCTCAAAGGTCAGTTGGTTTGCGCGAAACGCAGTTTCTGTGGAATTTTTCTCAGCAGTTATCTGTTGTATTAATGCTTTTCTCAGATTATATAAAGCCCAAACAGTTAAACAGAGCACTAACATATTTATGAAGATCGCAAGACTCAAAATGGAGATGACATTCCCGCGTCTTCTCCAAACGCTTTGCTGCACAAACTCAGCTTCTACCTGATTGAACCAGTAATCCACAGATTTAAGTTTCTTTCTTAAAACATTAAGGTAAGGGTTACCATGCCAAAGAAACTGCCCCTTTCTCTCTCGTTGCCGTTCTTGAGTATCCTTCCTAATTTTACTAAACCAGTCCTGAGCAGAGTCGATTTTTTTATTAAACCAACTCATAACAGGTTCAGCTTTTTCAAGAATACTTGCTGACTGTTCCTTGTTTTTCCATTCTAGGGCATTAGGTGTCAGTCGCCTTTGTAGGAGCAAATCCTGTTGCTCCTGTTGTTGCCACTTCTGTAGTTTATCCCAGCTTTTCACTAGAAAATCATGGGCTGGTTCTACATAAGGTTCTCCCGTTTCCTGTCCGCTGACAACCAAGCGAGCTTTAATAAGACGTTTCAGAACTAGCTCGACTCGCTGATTTTCTTCGTCATCTAGCTTGCTCGGATCATGCTTGTCTGCTTACACTAATTCCGATGATGGCACCCGACGCCGTGCCGATTCTTTACTTTCAACAGTCACCATCCGCAGCATCACTCGTCGCATAGTAGCTCTATGCTTATCATCGGGTAATTCTTCATATTCCTTATTAGCTCGACTTGTCAGGGAACCAGCGACGCCACCTTCTAGGTCGAATTCAGCATCAAGTGTTAAGGCTCGATCGCTACTCTTCCCTTCAACCCACTTTTTAGCAAGTTTAATATAAAGTTCGCTGAGTGTAAATGATAGCAAAGGTAAGGCACCAGGCATCTGTCCCACTTCATCAACTAACTTGTCTACCGGATTTCGCTCTCCTGGAAGTTGTTCAAAGTAAAGTGCCATTTCTGCTGCGGGACGCTCTATCGTTTCTCGTAACTCATCTGAGCCCATAGCACGGACTGGGAAGCGAGCCTGTGTCCAATATGACTTGAGCCCCTCCGAGTTAAGAAAGCGCGGTTCAAAGTCGGAACGCAATGTCACAATTATACTCAGTTGTGGCAAATTAGCTGCCAAAGTTGCTTCTAGCAGTTTTAAGAATTGTTGTGCCTCCGTAAGATTTGGTTGCTTGTTTTGCTGATGTTCTTTACTCTGAGAACTTAAGGTAATTAACTCCTCAAATTGGTCTATCACTAGTAACAGCCTGATTCCAGGGCTTTTTTCGCTCCATGTCCTAACAATTTTGATAAATTCATTTGGATCGCGTAGACGCAGGCTGAGTGGATTAAGACAATTTAAAACTACCTCTTGTAGAGGCTTTTGTTCATTTTTATCCTGACATAAATTATTGATCTCATCAAAATGCTCGACAATTAAACGCTGCTTTTCTTCTTTCGTTCCTTCTTTCCAAGTGCTAAGAATTGTCTCGACGAAATATTTAACTTTTTGTTCTAATCGAGTAATTTCGTCTTCTTCACTATTTATATCATAATCATCAATTCTTTGATTTAAAGCCGTAATTTCTTGTTGAATATTTTTTTCAATAAAATGTAAATTATCTAGCTGCTGGCTAATAACAATATCGTTATTATTAGTAATTTTAAAAAGAGTCGTAGCTAAAGCCGTAAAAGGAGATTCGCTAGGACGCATCGGTTTAAGAATGCACCATTCTTTCTCATATTTCTCATGAAGGTAGGGAATAAGTCCCGCTTTGACTAAGCTGGATTTACCAGAACCGGAAACTCCTAAAACAACAGTTAGCGAACTAAAGGCATGGTCAACTTTCTTATACAATTCCTCTACCAGTTGCTTTCTACCAAAAAATAATTGTGAATGCTCTTCTTCAAAAGACTGTAATCCTCGATAAGGATTATTTTTTTCAGTTAATTCTGGTGCAGGTCTTAATTTCGGCTCAGCACCAGGAACTAGAAATATGTATTCGCCTCTATCATGTTTTGATAAAGTCCATATCCCCGGTGTTTGACTCCCACTAGAATATTTTGCTACATTGTCTTCTAAGTAGATATGAAGTTCTCTTGCTGTAATCACTCCATCTCCTGCTAGTTTACCATTTTTAGCAGCAGGAATTACATCTCCTTCACCCTGCAAAGCCTGGAATAAAGCTTCTGCAAAAGGTGAGTGCTTATTGCCTCCACGGTTATCGCGAAAAATATCTAATGCTTCTTGATTATGCGCTGCTGAAGTAATTGCTTGCCATGCCGGGGATTTGATAAAGCGGTCGTAATGTTCTTTACGAATCACTGTTGCTAATCTGGCAGTTGACCACTGGAAAGTTCCAGCAAAGCAACAATCAAGAATGATTAACAAGTGGCGACAGGAAAGTGCGCTCAAACATTCGTGTAACTTCTGCATGGGGAGCAGAGTTTTATTGTTTTCTAAATCTGCATCCTGTGGTACAAGATAGCCCGCAGGGCCCTTATCGCTCTCGTGTGCTATTCCATGTCCCGCAAAGTAGAAGAGTAAACGGTCGTCTTTTGTCGGCTTAATTTCTTTTGGTAGTCTTTCTTCAAGCAGGGTTAATAAATTCTTTAGGGTTGGTTTACATTCAGTCTCATCGGTAATTAAAATCACTTTATCATACTGATGTTGTTCTGCTAATATCTGGGCTAGTACCTCAGCATCACATTTAGCCGTCCGTAGCTTGGGAATTTTCTTTTGATATTCGTTTATACCAATAACTACTGCCAAACTGCGCTTGAAACTTTCTAATCTCTGTGCTTTTTGTGACTTATTTGTTTGGATCATTGTTGCGTACCTAGTTTGTCGGAATACTTTTGTATGGCTTTTACCAGGCAAAAAGAAGCAAGCATTACAGAATCAGGAATTTTGGTTTTGACTACAGATTCACGAATGCAATGCTTTGCTTTTATTTAATTCGCTATCACTTTTAGGGTTACTTGTTTTGTCGTCCATCCACGACTTGGATCGGCAACAACTTGTACGTTTCTACTTGTGGAAGGTTCATCATCAGCTCCCACAGCTGCTAAAAGTTCTTCTAGTTGATTTCTGGGTGCTTTGAGTCCTCTAGTACTACTAGGAGGAATTGCTTGGTCAAGGGATGGTAACTCCAGCCACCGGAAGTTAGCTTGTTCAACTGTGACAAACACTTTAAATATGTCTGTTCCTTCTCGATAACCTTCTGGAAGACTCATTTTAAGTGGAATACATTCTTCTTGTTCGGGGTCAAAAGGGACAAAATTTGCATTGTCTCCTAGTATATTGAGTTGGGAAATTGACCAATCGGAACTTAAAGCCAGTACGACCACGTTGAGAACTTGGGAAGACTCATTGCGAATACGCAAAAAGATCGTTTCTCCTGCAAGCACACTGGGATTGCTAGGTTCATCAAATGGCTGAGGAGATGGTTGTCTTGTTCGTCTATAATTAGCTTGCTTGCCAACTAACTCAACCACAAGTTTTTTCGTTAGAGGAGTCCCAAAATTATCCAATTCCTCTGTGGCTTTGTACTTAGTCAGATGCACCAGGCGTTTCACTAACTTGTCAGGTGCATCAGTTTCGCCTACCTTCAATGGAGGTCGTAAATTAGGAAAAGGCTTACCTGTTGGTTCACAAATTTCGTATTCACCTAGTTTATTGATAGAAACTTGGTAATCAGCGACTTCTTTATTACCAACTAATTTCACCCAGCCATTTTGTGTTGCAGCGATCGCAACTGCTTGTAAAGCTGCTGACTGATTTATTTCTTTTGGTGGTAAGTCCTCGAATTTTGTATTCTCTCTTGTGCATTCAACCAAACGGATTCCCCGGATAAGATCCACAGGTGCGGATAGCATGACCGCACTAGCCCCTTGCTCAATTTCTCCTGCACGCACCGTCTTAATAACTTCCGCCCAAGCATCAGTTATACCGATTTCTGTAACTTCAGCTATAGCTGAGTGCTTGTCTTCTTGAGTAATATCCTTTATTTGGCGTGGATAGATAGCAAACAGAGAGCCTTCCTCCACACCCTGGGCTATACCAGCATTTAATTGAACTCGGACTGGATGAGAAGTTGCATTTACTTGCATCACGGTGACGGCATACTGGAGGGATTCGTAGTTGTTGCCCAAAACCAAACGGTTACCCTCACCTAGCAGCATAGGCGTTTGTTGCTGAAACTGACTGTGGATTTTGGCGTTAATACGTGAGTAGAGTTCGTTATAAGTCAAATCCAGAGTGCGGTTCTGTAGAGAATCCAACAACCAATAAGTTAGAGCTCCGTTACGCTCTTTACCATTAAAGGGATATTCAATGGCAGATTCCGACGGACGACAAGCCGCTAGTAAAACATAATCTTTAACATCCGGAAGCATCCCACCTACAGCAGTAGCATTACGAGTTCCTCCTGTTAAGTTTTGCCAAGTCTTCACCAATTCGGATGCCGATGCTACTAGACTTTCTGTTGGTCTGAGTGTTGTGTCAACAGTGTTTGTGTCAGCACCACGAATGTCAGAATCTCCAGCTCGCGTTGCTCCTCCTGAATGGCAGCTATCTAACACAACTGTGACAACTAACCCTTTACTCACCATCTTTTGTAGGAGTGCTGCTAACTCCAAGTCGCGAAGATAACGAGATGTCGGTTTACCAATATCAAGGGGAACAAGCGTTTCATCAGATCCTTTTTCTCGCTTGAGTTCTGGATAAATTGTTGCTGCACGTCCGCCATGACCAGAGTAATGAATGTAAACTTGGTCTTTAGGTTGAGCAATTTCCGTAAGTTCTTTAAACTTCTTTACAATATTCTCGTAGGTAGGCCACATTTCTGGTGGCTCAGATGGCAGAGGAGAATCGTCAACATTAGACGCTGTTAGCTTGTAAATTTGCTCCGACGATAGACTAAACTGGCGCTTTAAGAAAGCTTCTACATGGTTAATATCACGCACGCATCCACTGAGACTTCTATAAGAAGCTCCATCGGGTAATTTATTGGGGAGATAGCAATCTATACCGATTAGTAAAGCATACAAGTAGTCCATATGTTAATAACCTGTAGACTTTTTCAAGAGTAGGTGTGAGCAAAATCGACTTTTACGAGTTAACTTCACTATATTCTTATAGGTGTAAGTAAAATTAACTTATGCATTGTTTCAGTCTGGCAGGAAAAATCAGTTTTTTGGTGGGCGCTACTCCCACTTGAGCGCAGGATCTTTCTGTTCGCCTACACCCAAAACCCTACCCCCGACACCCTAATTTTTTGTAACAAGTCAAAAAGTTGATTATGCGGGCTTTTCGCTGCTTTGGAATGGTAGTTTTATTTCCGCCGCATTGTACTAGCC
>JAQYWO010000252.1 GCA_029379215.1 Rhizonema sp. PD37 | reverse complement strand
ATCTTTGATCTTGCGACGCGGTTTGACACAAACTCCTGCTTCTTTTCAACAAAGACGTTTGTGGTTTCTTTACGAGTTAGCTCCTACCTCTTCAGCTTACAATATCTGCTCTATTTTTAGTCTGGAAGGTTTGTTAGAAGTACAGGCTTTGAAACAGGCATTTAAACAATTGCAGCAGCGACATGAAAGTCTTCGTACTACTTTCGTGGCAATAGATGGTGAACCTTGGCAACACATTCATTCTGAAGTCTTAAGTGAATTAGAAATCGAAAACTGGAGTGAACTGCCCAAAACCGAAATTGAAAAGCAGATTTCTATAATAAAAGCCCTTGAAGCAAGATATTCATTCGATCTCAAAGAGGGGCCACTGTTTCGAGCCAGACTCTTGCAACTCGAACCGGAAAAATGCTTGCTGTGCTTAACTCTCCATCATATTATTGCTGATGGATGGTCCCTCGGTATTCTTCTTGAAGAACTTGCTATTCTCTACGAATCAATCCTCACTAGAAATAATATTTCACTTCCCGAATTAAGAATCCAATACTCCGACTACTCGATTTGGCAGCAAGAGAAAATATCTGAGTCAGTTTGGGAAGAACATCTTGTTTATTGGGAAAAACAACTAGCTAAATTACCAATCCTCCAATTCCCCACCGATTTTCCTCGACCTTCTTTGCAATCATTTCAAGGGGATTTGGTAGAGTTTACTATCGCTCCAGAATTAACAAATGTAATCCGCAGTTTTAGTCAGGAAGAGAATGTCACCCTTTTTACGACTCTCATGGCTGCTTTTCAGTCCCTCCTGGCACGTTATTCTGGGCAAGATGATATTCCCGTCGGCACATCGATCGCCAATCGTCCAGGAATTGATACTGAAAGACTAATCGGTTTTTTTGTGAATACCTTAGTAATTCGCACTGATTTGTCCGGTGAGCCTAGTTTTAGAACTATAGTAAGCAGAGTTAGAAAAACAGTCCTAGAAGCTTTTGAACGTAGTGAAGTTACTTTTGAAAGCTTGGTTGATCGCTTGCAAGTAGAGCGTGATACCAGTCGCAATCCTTTATTTCAGATCGCTTTTACCCTGTTAAATGCACCCAAACCTAAATTTCAACAAGGTGATTTAGAAATAACTTCTATAGGAAGTCAAAATGCTGCTCGTTTTGATTTAGAACTTTTTATTACCGAAGGTAAAGACAGTTTGAGCGCTGTTTTATCTTACAACATTAATTTATTTACCCAAGAGACCGTAGCACGTTTTGCTAGTCACTTCTGCGAATTACTGAAAAATTTAGTTACCCAGCCAGATGAGCCAGCCTGTCGCTTGCCAATGCTGCTTCCTGAGGAGCAGAAGCGATTAATGCCTTCCGGGGCGCGTGAGAATTTTGCTGCAGTCTACTGTCTGCATGAAGCCTTCAACCAACAAGCAAATTTACATCCCGATCATCAAGCTGTCAGTTTTGAAAACCAATCTTTAACTTACAAACAATTAAACGAACGAGCCAATCAATTAGCCCTTTATCTCATTAATCGTGGTGCGAAACCAGAAACGCGAGTGGGATTGTTGGTAAATCGCTCTTTAGAAATGGTTATAGCCATCCTAGCCATTCTCAAAGCGGGTGCTGCTTACGTTCCCATCGATCCTCAATCCCCCCAAGAGCGAATTGCCTACATTCTAGAAGATAGCGGGGTATCGTTTTTGCTAACTCAGGTAGAGTTTGCATCGCAAGTTGTATGCCAGCAGACTCCCGCGATTTTCCTAGAAAATTGCCAGCAAGAGATATCTTGTCAACAATCTAGCGTTCCGGAGATATCTCTTAATCCGGATAACGCCGCTTACATTATTTATACTTCTGGTTCTACAGGAAAACCCAAGGGAGTTATCGTCACTCATCGCAATGTAGTGCGCCTGATGTTGGCAACTCAAAAATGGTATAACTTCAACGACAAAGATGTCTGGACTCTATTTCACTCTTGTGCTTTCGATTTTTCTGTGTGGGAAATTTGGGGTGCTCTTTTCTATGGCGGACATTTAATTGTAGTTCCTCATACAGTCACGCGATCGCCAGAAGAGTTTTACAATTTACTCTGTAACGAGGGCGTAACAGTTTTAAATCAAACACCTTCTGCTTTTCGCCAACTAATTCAAGCTGAAGTTGTACTTTGTCGAGAAAGCGAAGTTAACTTGCGTTATGTCATTTTCGGCGGAGAAGCACTAGATTTATCAAGTCTCGAACCCTGGTTTGAACGCCACAGCGACGATTTTCCCCAACTGGTAAATATGTACGGAATTACCGAAACCACGGTTCACGTTACTTATCGTCCCATTCGTTGGCGCGATGTTAAGAAAGCTAGAGGTAGCATTATTGGCGAACCAATTCCCGATCTTTACCTTTATCTTCTTGATCGCTATGATCAACCAGTTCCCACGGGAGTTATCGGAGAAATTTACGTTGGTGGAGGGGGAGTTGCTCGGGGTTATTTAAATCGACCAGATTTAACTGCTGAGCGTATGGTGCCTAACCCAGCTAGCTCTGAAGGTAAGGATCGCCTCTACAAAACTGGGGATCTGGCCAGATATTTTGCTAATGGAGAATTAGAATATTTAGGACGCAACGATCATCAAGTTAAAATCCGTGGTTTTCGCATCGAATTGGGGGAAATTGAAACAGTTTTACAAACTCATCCAGGGGTTCACCATAGTTGCGTAATTCCTTGGGAGCAGAACCGAGATGATGTGAGAGTGATCGCATACATCGTACCTCATACTGATCCAGATAAAATCTCTGGATACGAAAATTTAATCACAGAACAAATCGAAGAATGGCAATATACTTTTAACGAAACTTATCGAAGCAGTCAAACTGAAATCGATGCAGCATTTAATATTACAGGTTGGAATAGCAGTTACGATGGCAAACCTATCCCTGTTGTAGAAATGCGCCAGTGGCTCGACAACACTTTAGCTCAGATCAGATCCCTAAAACCAATTAAAGTGTTAGAAATTGGCTGCGGTACGGGTATGATTCTCTTCAATATTGCCCCCGAAGTCGATTCTTATTGGGCTACGGACTTTTCTTCAGAAGCGATTAGTAGGTTGCAAAAAATCATACACCAGTATCAATGGAATCAAGTTCGCTTGCAACAACAAGAAGCGAATAATCTTAGCAGTCTTCCCCAATCATACTTCGATACTATTATTATCAATTCGGTAGCTCAATATTTCCCAACTCTTGAGTATTTACAGCAGGTGATTGCTGGAGCATTGGATTTACTAGCTCCAGGAGGAAGTTTATTTATCGGTGATAATCGCCATTTATTGCTGTTGGATTGCTTTTATGCTAGCGTTGCTTTCGAGCGGGAAGTAGATGATACGAACAGAGAAGATTTTAAGCAAAAGATGCGATTAATTGCCGAGAATGAAAACGAATTAACTCTCGATCCGATTTTCTTTGCTGATTTGCCGCGAACTTTTCCTGACATAGCTGGAGTAGAAATTTACTTGAAGCGGGAAAAGACAAATAACGAAATGACTAAGTATCGTTATGACGTAGTATTACATAAGCAAGGAGGTCGCAAAAATAACAAAGATGCAATCAATCCCATTTGGTTTGATTGGCAGACCGAAAATTGTCAATTGAACGACGTGCGCGATCGCTTATCAAAAGAACAAAACTTTGCGATTGGTTGGTGCGGCATTCCCAATGCTCAGTTGTTGCGAGACGAAAAAATCTGCGATTGGTATCGCGATCTAGAAGATTGCGCTACGGTAGGAGAGTTACGGAATTTACTCGACCGCGAGCACGATACTGGTGTAGTTCCTGGAAACTTCTACGATCTAGCTGTAGAAATTGGTTGCGAGGTAATAATCACTTATTCTGCCAGTGGCAATCCTAGTTATTTTGATGTTTACTTTTATAGAACTTCAGAGGAGTTAGAAAAACGTCGCTGTCCAATTACTATGCCTCTAGTGGTAAGACAAAGTACGAACGATCGCTCTAATTATTACCTCAATCCTCTTAAAGGACGTTTTGCTAAAGCTTTGATTGACAATCTAAAAGAGCGAGCCAGCAAGCAACTTCCCGAATATATGAGACCTGGAGCTTATATGCTCCTAGATCGCTTGCCCATAACTTCTAACGGAAAATTAGATCGTCGTTCTTTACCCATACCAAATCTAACCGCAGCAGTTGCTCGAAAATCTTTTACTGAGCCACAGACTTCAACTCAAAACAAGTTGTGTCAATTGTGGATTCGGGTTTTGGGTCTTGATCGTCTCGACATTACAGACAACTTTTTTCAGCTAGGGGGTCACTCTCTCTTAGCCACTAAGCTAGTTTCTCGGATTCGAGATCAGTTCGATATAGCCTTGCCTTTGCGAGCAATTTTCGAGCATCCTACGGTGATCGAGTTAGCCGAAGAGATCGATAAATTGTTATCTGACGATCAAGATAAAAATCTACCACTAGACACAATTTTACCGATTAAAAATCGTCAGAACCTCCCTCTTTCTTTTGCTCAACAAAGACTGTGGTTCCTGGATAAATTAGAACCCAATAACCCAGCTTATAACATTCTTGTTGGCTTCCGTTTCGACGGAAATTTAAATCAACCAGCTTTACACCAAAGCTTACAGTATATCGTCAACCGCCACGAAATCTTACGTACCAACTTTTTTCAAGATAATTACGGTAATCCAATTCAAGTTATTCATCAGTCAAATCAAATACCACTTGTTACTACCGATTTAACTCACTTACCAGAATCGAAAAGAGAAGAGCAACTCCAAGAAATAGTTTCTCAACAAGCTTTAGATCCATTTAACTTAGAAACTGATTCTTTATTACGCGTATATCTCTATAAATTAGACGAAAATACCTATATATTTGTAGCGTTGATGCATCACATTATTTCCGATGCTTGGTCATTTGGAATCATGGCTAGGGAATTAGCTCAATCGTACACTGCCTTCTGTCAAGATAAAACACCGTCCTTAGCACCACTTTCTCTCCAATACGCTGATTTTGCCTACTGGCAACGTAATACTTTTGAACAAAAGCAGCTACAGGTACAACTTGATTATTGGAAACAAGAACTCGCTGGAGACATCCAACCCTTAGAATTACCGACAGATTACTCTCGTCCAACGATTACCAGTTACCAGGGAAAAGAAATCTCCTTTGTCGTTGAACAGCAGCATTACCAAGTTTTAAAACAGTTGTGCGAATCCCAAGGGGCAACATTGTTTATGGGATTGTTGACAGTATTTAAAACCTTTTTAATGCGGTATTGTGGACAATACGATATCTTAGTAGGAACCCCAATCGCCAATCGTAATCATCGGCAAATAGAAGATATCATTGGCTTTTTCATCAATACTTTAGTTATTAGAACTGACCTTAGTCATAATCCTTCATTCATAGATCTACTGACTCAAATCAAAGAAAAAACCTTACAAGCTTACACTCATCAAGATATCCCCTTTGAAAAACTTGTAGAAGAACTGCAACCGGAGCGAAATATCAGCCAAAATCCTTTATTTCAAGTAATGTTTGTTTTACAAAACACTCCTATAGAAAAAATGGATTTACCCGGTTTAACCTTAAGTCCTATAGAAATGGAAAGCGCCACAGTTAAATTTGATTTAAGCTTGTCAATGTCTGAGACAGAAACCGGGTTAGAGGGAATATGGGAATATAATACCGATTTATTTGATAGTGCGACAATTACTCGGATGATAGAGCAATTCCAAACTTTGCTTGCAGGAATTGTCAGCAATCCTCAATTACAGTTACAGGAATTACCTCTATTAACGACCACAGAACAGCACAAATTGCTAAGAGAGTGGAATAATACTCGTCAAGAGTGTTTACATTTATGTATTCATCAATGGTTTGAAATACAAGTAGAAAAAAATCCCAATGCTGTTGCAGTAGTGTGGGAAGAACAAGAATTAACTTATCGAGAATTAAATACTAAAGCCAACCAATTAGCGCACTACTTGCGATCATTGGGAGTAAAATCAGAAACGCTAGTAGGCATCTGTGTAGAACGTTCCTGGGAAATGATTGTGGGTAGTTTGGGAATTCTTAAGGCTGGTGGAGCTTACTTACCTTTAGATCCCAGTTATCCCCAAGAGCGTTTAGCTTTCATGTTAGAAGATTCTCAGGTATCGGTGTTATTGAGCCAACAGAAGCTAATTGCTGAACTTCCAATACATTCCAGTCGTGTAGTTTGTTTGGATGCAAACTGGGAAGCTATTTCTCACCAACCTACAGAAAACCTAAATTGTCAAGTTGAACCAGGAAACTTGGCTTATATAATTTATACCTCCGGCTCTACTGGAACACCCAAAGGAGTAATGATTCAACATCAAGCTTTAGTTAATTACACTGAGGCAAAAATTATTGAATGCGAGTTGAGCATTGGCGACAAAGCCCTACAATTTGCTGCAATTAGCTTTGATGGCGCAGTAGCAGAAATCTTTCCTACCCTGCTTTCTGGTGCCACCTTAGTACTGCGTGGTGATCAAATGATCAGTTCCGTATCTACATTTATCCAAAAGTGTCGGGATTATCAATTAACAGTAGTGGAATTACCGACAGCTTATTGGCACCAACTAACTTTTGAATTAGGAAAAGGCAACTTAGAACTACCACCATCATTAAGAGTGCTAGTAATTGCAGGGGAACGAGCAATTCCAGAACAGGTAAATTTGTGGAAAAAAACTGTTGGTGAATATCCCCGACTTATGAACGAATATGGTCCTACAGAAGCGACTGTATCAGCAACAAGCTGTAACTTATCCACGTTAAACTTAATAAGACTTGATGAACGAGAGGTTCCTATTGGCAAACCACTACAAAATTATCAAGTTTACCTATTAGATAAAAGTTTACAGCCAGTTCCCATTGGCGTACCTGGAGAATTGTATATCAGCGGTATTGGACTTGCAAGAGGTTATTGCCATAAAGCAAATTTAACCGCTGAGAAATTTATTCCTCATCCCTTTAGCGAGCAGCCTGGAAGCCGCCTTTATAAAACAGGTGATTTAGCTAGGTACAGAAATGATGGTAATATTGAATACGTTGGGCGAGTTGATAGTCAAGTAAAACTGCGCGGTTTCCGCATTGAATTAAAAGAAGTTGAAGCTGCATTAAACCAACATCCGCAAGTATGGGAAACTCTAGTTTCTATCCAAGAAAATGAACCCGGTAACAAACATCTTGTTGCTTATATTGTGCCTCATGAAAATGTACCTAACTCGCTTATACTGCGCCAATTCCTCAAAGATAAATTACCTGAATATATGGTGCCTACGGTATTTGTAATTCTCTCTAGCTTACCATTAACTCCTAACGGTAAAATTGATAGAAAAGCATTACCAGTACCGACTTCAAGTATTCTTGTAAATTCTGAACCTTGTATTCTCCCCCGCACAGTATTAGAACATCAATTAGTGAAAATATGGGAAGAAGTACTTAAAATAAACCCGATTAGTGTTACCAGCAATTTTTTTGAAATAGGCGGACATTCTCTTTTAGCAATCCGTTTAATTACAGAAATAGAAAAGCAGCTAGGTTATACTCTTCCTGTATTGAGCTTTTTTCGAGAGGGGAGCATAGAAAAGATTGCATTGTATCTAGATAAGCAGGAATCGTCTAATTATGATATTTTACTTCCTCTGCAAACAAAAGGTACTCAAACACCTTTATTTCTAGCTCCTCCCGCAGGTGGGTATGGTTTAGGTTATTCGATTTTGGCAAATCAATTAGGTCCAAATCAACCGATTTATGCTCTACAATGTCGAGGGTTGGATGGTAAACAACAGCCTTTAAATAGTATTGAAGCGATCGCTTCCACTTACATCCAAGCAATTCGAGAAATACAAGCTTCGGGGCCTTATTTAATTGGAGGTTACTCTTTAGGCGGATTAATAGCCTTTGAAATCGCCTCTCAACTAGAAGCCGCAGGTGAAAGTGTCAAACATCTTCTGATTATCGATACTTATACTCCATTACTTGATAGTCAAACTGAGAAGCTACCAGAAGATGATATTACTTTGCTTATCTTTTTGGCTGAAACAGTTGGATTTCACTTTAATGCAAAAGTTAAACTTAATTACGAAGAACTGTCAGTTTTGGATGAAGAACAAAGATTAGAATATGTGCTGCTTATCTTGCAGCAACATCAAATCATGCCTCCCAATTCCGGTAAAAATCTTATTTCCGGATTGGCTAACGTTTTTAAAGCTAATTCTCAAGCAAGTTTTAGTTATCAACCTAAAGCAATTAACGCTTCAATCTCCTTATTTAAAACCGAAGCGTTAGCAAAACAATATCCACAAAACTTAACTTTAGGTTGGGATGAATTAACTAACAAAAAAGTTGACATCCGAACAGTAAAAGGCACTCACGATAGCATTTTGCAAGAACCATCAGTTAGTGAACTCAGCGCAGCTATCCAAGAGATTTTACTATCAACATAAATCATTCATCTCTTTTTTCTTTCGGCTCCTCTCTGCCAATTTTGTCATGGTTGAACGAGGCCATAGAACATAGATATTAGTGAGAAAACAAAATCTGGCAATTAACTTAAAAACACACGCATAGATACAATCATGAATAGCAGTAAAGTAGAAAAACAAAATCAGAAGTACCAATGTAAAATATATAAGTTTGATACTTCTATACAGAAAGAGATCAAACCCTTATCAAAACTTGATAATTATCACTGCATACAAGCCTTGTTAGAAGATTATTTTTTGATATCTATATGCATACTTATAACTTATTATATAAGTTGGTATTTTTATCCTTTAGCTATCTTGATAATTGGCGCTCGTCAAAGAGCTTTAGCAACTTTACTTCATGAATCTGCTCATGAGACTTTGGCGAGAAATAAATACTTGAACTTTGCGATCGGAACTTTTTTCTCAGGATATTTAATCCTACAAACCTTTACAGGATATAAAAAAATTCATGTAGATTCTCATCATAAACATTTAGGTAATCCTTTATTAGACCCGGATTATTCTTTTCATATTTCTGAAGGCTTGTATGATTGCT
The DNA here is from genome assembly GCA_029379215.1 of Rhizonema sp. PD37. Taxonomy (GTDB): domain Bacteria; phylum Cyanobacteriota; class Cyanobacteriia; order Cyanobacteriales; family Nostocaceae; genus Rhizonema. Next base: position 3,942 of record JAQYWO010000252.1, on the reverse strand, counting down.
ATAACACGAGTGAGTTTATCAATAGATATATAATCAAGCCATTATTTCTTGCGAAAGTTCCCAATTACCTTTACAGTTTAATGAAAAATAGGCTATCAATTAAACAATCTAATCAATTAGAAACTGTATTGATGTTTAGTTATCTTTTAACAATTATAATATTGTTATGGCACCTTCATTGTGCACATCTAATTATCCTCTTTTGGTTAATACCCTATTTAACCATATTTCAAATCATTGGCTGGTTTATAGAACTTAGCGAACATTATCCTCTTGTAGGTAATTCTGATACTGATCTTTACATGACACGTAATCGCAAAAGTTATTGGTTAGAAGCATTCTTTCTCAGTATTCACAACGAAAATTATCATTCAGATCACCATTTAAATCCCGCTACTCCTTTTTGGAATTTGCCAAAAGCCCATCAAATTCGCCTACGAGATTCTACTTACAGCGAAATCAACCAGTCCGCAGGAGGAATTTTTATATCATCCAATAAGTCTCTTAGCGTTGTACAAAGTATTATTCATAAAATAGCTTCGCAATCCTCTCTACATAGCAAAGAAACAACTCAAAATTTGCCAAGTCCATGAAACAGATGAATTTACATAGACAAGCACTAGTTTTAGACAAATAATAATTTCCTGCATCTATCTTTGAAATTTTATTCTTATTTATGACAAATTCAAAGATAGATAACAAAAAAATACTGATTATTTCCGATTATGAAAATACCACAATCTTTAATGGAACCTTGGTTTTTGAAATATCAATCAGCAACTTATAACTTAGCTGAAAGTGGCGTTGATGGTCAATCTTTAAATAATTTACTAAACTTAGCTAACACCAATACAACTGATTTATTACAAATAAGTTTAGAAAATAATGACACTTATGGTTCTCTGGAGTTAAGAAAATCTATTGCATTACTTTATCAAAATATAAGCTGCGACGAAATTTTGGTTACTCATGGAACTACTGAAGCGATTTTTATTTATTTTCAGATTCGATATCGTCCCCAAGCAAATATAGTCGTTTTCTTTCCATCTTTTGAAGTTTTGTATCAGGTACCTAAATATCTTGGTTATGAAGTCCGATTTATAAAACTTCTTCCAGAAAATTATTTTAGACCTAATTTGGAAGAATTGTCAAAACTAGTCGATGATAATACAGAAGTCATCGTTTTGAATAATCCACATAACCCTACAGGCATTGTTTATTCACAACAGGAAATAAACACTATTATTGAAATAGCCAGAAAATATAACTGTGAAATATTAGCCGACGAACATTATCGATTTATGTCTTATGAAAGTCAAGACATCATACCGTCTTTGATAAATCAATATTCTAATACAATATCATTAGGTTCAATTGGTAAATGTTTCGGTTGTATTGGTTTACGCGTTGGCTGGATAGTTGGTTCAGAAGAATTAATTAATGATTGCCGGGATTTTAAAGACTATACAACACACACTGTTTCTTCTATTAACGATTTTATTGTTCAGTCAATTCTGGAAAAATGGCAAATAATTGTTCCTAAATATAAAGCATGGATTTTAGAGAACTTGCAGGAATTTCGCGCATTTATAAATCAACATAATGATTTGATAGATTGGATTGAACCCCAGGCAGGTATTGTTGCTTTTCCACATTTTACAGATAAAGCCATAAATAGCTTCGATTTTTGTCAAAAATTAGTGGAGAAAACTGGTGTTATGATGCTTCCTGGTGAAGCTTTTGAAATACCTGGTCATTTTCGGATTTGTTTTGGAGTTGAACCTAAAAAATTTACTGAAGCTTTAACTCTTTTTTCCAAGTTTATTACATATGAATGTTGGTGAATAATTACAAAGTCTAAATTGAAATATTTGATGAATGAATAATACAATTTTCTCTTGAGGATTTAACATGAAATTAGAAGATGTGCGAGCTATAGTTACCGGCGCTGCTAGCGGCATCGGACGTTGCATCGCTATTGAACTGGCACGTGCAGGAGGATCGGTCGTTGGCGGAGATATAGATTTGGAGGGGTTAAAAGAACTTGAAACAGAAGGTTTTGGACTTTCTGGAAAAATCTTTGGAATCAAGTTGGATGTAGCTAATGAATCAACAGTCAAAAACTTTGTTGAGGAAGCTTTTACTAAATTAGGCTATGTCAATGCTCTAGTTAATAATGCTGGTATTTTGCGAGATGGTTTACTAATTAATCGTGACGAAGAAGGTTGGTCCCGCAAGTTACCAACTTCACAATGGAAAAAAGTTATGGATGTAAATTTGTCTGGGCCATTTTTTATGGCTCGAGAATTTGCTGCTGTTGTAATTGAGAGAAATATTTCTCCCAGTTTAATCGTTAACATTTCCTCCATAACTCGAGCGGGTAATCCTGGACAGTCGAATTATAGTGCTTCTAAAGCTGGTCTTGATGCTCTTACTCGTACCTGGGCTTTGGAGTTAGCTCCCTGGGGATTTCGGGTTGCAGGTATCGCTCCTGGATTGACTGAAACACCAATTTTAGGTTACGTGTCTCCAGAAGTACAAGCAGAAATAATCGCCAAAATTCCTTTAGGTCGTATGGCGAAACCTTATGAAATCTGGCAGGCTATGCGTTTTATTGTCGAATGTGACTACTTGACTGCTAGTACCATTGAAGTTGATGGAGGAGCAATGTTTTGAATGAATTTAATATCTTTTCTGCTGCAAGCATCCCGATCTACGATTATAGTAGTAATTTTTACTGCAACAATAAATGGTTTTTCTAACGTATTTTTAATTGCTCTAATTAATAATGCGGTTAACAGCCGGAACACAGTCAACAGTTTACAAATATGGACTTTTTTTGGATTGCTAGTGGTGTCCTTTTTAGCTAATTTTTTCACTCAAGCACTCCTTGCTGAAATGGCTGAAACATCAATTTATAAGTTACGATTGCGTCTGAGTAGTAAGATTTTGTCTTGTCCTTTACAACATTTAGAAGAATTAGGGTCAAATCGCCTATTAGCTACTTTAACCCATGATACTAGCTCGCTTGGTCTAGGGGTTTCTAGTCTCCCCTTTCTTTTGGTTAACATTACTGTAATAATTGGTAGTCTGATCTATTTAATTTGGCTTTCTCCACTGATATTTTTGGTCACAGTAGTTGTCTTTGTTTTAGGAATTATCCTGGTGCAGTTTTTGTTTTGGTCTCTTGTTCGATTAGACGAACTAGCTCGAGAAGAAGAAGATAACCTGTTCAAAGACTTTCGTGGTATAACAGACGGAATTAAGGAACTGAAGCTTCATCGTTCTCGACATAATAGTTTTTTTTCTGAACATTTGCAAAAAACTACAATATCGTTACGAAATTATCGAGTCTCAGCTTCTAAACTTTTTGCACTCGGTAATGGCTACGGAGAACTTCAACAATTCATTCTCTTGGCTATAGTCATCTTTGCTTTACCCCAAATATTCCCAGTCAACCGTCAATTATTCTCTGGCTATATTCTAACGCTTACTTATCTGACTCATGCAGTACAAACTATCGTACAAAACCTCTCAATTTTTGCTCAAGCTAATGTTGCTTTGCAAAAAATTAACAACTTGGGTTTGTTGCTTTCCGAAAAAGCTGAGAATTCGTTTTTACTTCAATTCCCTTCCGAGTCTTCTTCTTATCAAATAGACTTTATTCAAGTCACTCATAGTTACCAGAGCAAAGATAAGCAGAATAATTTTCAGATGGGTCCTCTAGATTTAACGATTAATTCTGGCGAACTTGTTTTCGTTGTGGGTGGAAATGGTTCTGGCAAGTCTACTTTTGCTAAACTAATTACTGGTCTCTACACTCCTGAAAAAGGTCAAATTCTACTTAATGGACAATCTATTACTAACCAAAATAGAGAAGCCTACCAACAGCTTTTTACAACTATATTTGCTGATTTTTATCTATTTGACAGAATTTTAGGT
>JAQYWO010000251.1 GCA_029379215.1 Rhizonema sp. PD37 | reverse complement strand
ACTTCATGTATAGCAACATCTAGTTTATGCTCAAACCGCCTTGGCGGTTGCTATAACTTTGACGGCAAAAGAATAAGGCTAAAATTAGTGTTGCTTACAGCAATTTTCACCTAAATGAACCACACGATTGGTAAGGGCTAACGCTACGCTAACGCCCCTACGACTGTGATCTAATTACCTGAAAATTGCTGTAAATTACCGTAAACGAATCAAAAAAAGTAATAAATATAACTTTTAACTTATGAACCATAAATTCAATCTATCACTGTGACAAAAAAGACTCGTCCTACTACTAACTTTGACTCCTCGGAACTGGAAGCTTTTAAGGCAGAACTGAGCCAAGCAACAATAAAACCCGCTGCTACAGCCGCTTTCGACGATACGCGAGCAAACATCGCTATTTCTATTTGGGGCAATTAGTGGGAATAGATCCTATATTGGCACCTGATGTATTCGATATCAGCATAATATCCCCGTTGCCGTTGAGAACCCAACCAGTCGCAGGTAGAATTTCCACCGCTTTTAATTGAGAAGCTATGTGTTTCTTGGAAATATGTTGCTGCACTGTGGTATCTGGGAGACGAGTATCTGTCCAAACAACATCACTGGTGAGGAATTCATCAGGGCTAGGCGGCAAGCCACTACGTCCAGTAACAGTAAATTTACTGCCGCCAACGTCTGCAAAAGCAGCACAGCTAGAGGAAACTAACCTTGGGGTATTTTCTGTAAATGTTGGCAAGGTAACTAAGCCAAGGCTCTCGTCAACTTCTGGGGTAGTGATTTGCACAGTGCCATTGATTCCTAATTCAGAACTGGCAGTGATGTCACTTTGTGGAGTGCTACGTATGGCGGCAACAATACCAAATAGACCATCGGAGTTAATTGTAACGCTGCCGCCGCGTCCTTGAAAAGCATTGGCACTAATGTCGCTGTTTTCTTGAGGAATTGCGGCGATCGCACGCGCATTAATTGTGATGTTACCCCCATTACCTGCACCTTGAGTTTGACCTGCTGTTGCTGAAATATTACCACCATTCCGTAGCAGCAGTAGATCGGTATTCAAATTAATGTTACCACCGTCAACCGCGTTAGTTGCTGCAGTAATCTCACCTCGGTCTTTGAGAGTGACACGCCGCGAATTGACAGTGAGATTTCCTGCCGTTCCCTTACCCAAGCTACGAACTGAGAGACGGCTTGGGAGGCTACCGTCATTTGAGGTGCCTGCAACTTCAACAGAATCGAGAGCATTGATAGTGACATTACCGCTTCGCCCCGTGCTACTAGAAGTAGCAGATACTGCCCCGCCGTTGCGGAGGCTTAGGCGTTGGGTGTTCAGTGTTAAATCTCCTGCATTGCCAGAACCACCTGTTCCGGTAAAGAGTCCTTCAGGAGACTCTGTTCTTGCAGGGTTTGCGACAATTTCTACCGAGTCGGTGGCATTGATATTTAAATCACCACCTCGCCCTGAACCACTTGTAGTCGTCAATATACCTCCTCCATTGAGGATATTGAGGCGACGGGTGTCAATTGTTAAGCGTCCCGCATTTCCAGAACCAGATGTAAAGGTACTCAAGTCGCTACTTAATTGAGTGTCTGAAGAATTATTACCAATCTCAACTAAGTCTCTGGCTTTGACAATCAAGTTCCCAGCTTGTCCCCGTCCGGAAGTACTACTGCTGATCGATGCATTATCACGAACAATAAGGTTATTAGTATTGATACTCAAAGTACCTCCGTTTCCGTTGGCTTTTGAATTAACTTGTGAGAACAAGCCGCTTTCTCCAAAAAGTTCGATTTGATTCGCTTGAATAGTTAAGTTACCTGCGTTACCAGTACCAGAAGTGCTTGATGACACGTTAGCCTTATCACGCACAAGCAAGCGATCGCTTGTGATCCTTAAATTACCGCCCTTACCGTTTGCTGTGCTTTCAACCGATGAGAACAAGCCACTACCAGCACCTGTAAGTTCGATGGTATCTGCTTGGATGGTTAAATCACCTGCATTTCCTTTTCCAATTGTTCCAGAGATCACCTGCGCTCCACCTTGGACGTTTAACCCTTGGGTGCTGATGCTGAGATTACCAGCATTACCCCTAGCTCCGTCCTCTACCGAGCTGGTAATTAAAGTATTTTGCCCGCGCAAATCAATTAGATCCGCACGAATCGCGATGTTTCCAGCATTGCCTTGATTAAAGGTAGACGTAGATATTTGTCCGCCATCGCTTATGTTCAAGCGCCCGGTTTCAACATTGACGCTACCTCCCGAACCGATGCCTTCTGTCTGCAACTGAGCAAATAGAGCAGATGGAAACTGTTTGCCATCTGCTCGTTTCCCACCGACACCTGTAATGTCAATCGAGTCAGTGGCACGAACCACTATATTTCCTCCTTGTCCCCGTCCTGATAAGACTGATGTGTTCAGGTTTGCACCATTGCTCAACCGCAACCGTTCAGTGTCAACGGTAATTGTGCCACCCCGGACATCCGCATCACTCTTAATAACTTGCGAATTTAACTCACTGAAAAAAGACAAACCACCAAGGGCTGTCTGAAACTGCGTTGGCAGAAGTTCGTTAGGCACTGTCACGAATCCAGCAAGCTCCACATCTTTAGCACGGATGGTGATATTTCCAGCATTGCCTCGACTGCTACTGGATGTAGTTATTATCCCTCCTCCTTGACTTAAGGTTAACCGGGGCGTTTCAATCGTGACATTGCCACCGTTCCCCGTTACCCCAATACGCATTCCCTCAGTAGGGGTAAACGTCGCACTAGACACTTGACTACGCTGTACACCTACATCTAATAGTGAGGCACCGCGAATATCTACGGAGTCGCTAGCTCGAATGATAATATTACCTGCATTGGCATTACTATAAGTATTTGTACTGATTTGTCCGCCATCTCTAAGATTCACTCGCTGTGTCTCAATTGTAATATCCTTTGCCTGACCTACACCGTCAGGTATAACCGATGATGCATTGATGCGACCATCAATTACCTCAAGTGCATCACGCGCCTGAATCAAAATCGAACCCCCACTGCCAGAACCAGCAACATTTGATGTTACTCCTCCCGATGTGCCTGAGTTTTGAACGCGCAAGGTGCCAGTTTCAATTCTTAGGTTGCCTGTTGACCCTGAGCTATCGGTGAACAGCGATAACGCTCCTCGGTCCGTAACATTAACTGCATTCTGAGCTCTCACCGTTAAGTTCCCTGCATTGCCTGTACCACCAGTCGAAACAGAGACAAAGCCACCATTAATGTTGACTGACTCCAATGCATTTAAGGTCAGATTCCCTCCGTTGCCCTGACCAAAGGTATTTGCATTAACTCTACTGCTATTTTCTACTGTTCCGTCTCCAGCGATCGCAATTGTCTTTGCACTAATAGCAATATCGCCGCCATTTCCAGTAGCTAAATTGTTGCTATTAGAGAAAATCTGGCTTCGGTTGGCGAGGGTTACTGCATCACTGGCTTGAATTTGAATATCACCCGCCTTAGTTGCACCTTGTGTAACCGTTGCAATTATAGAAAAATTATCCAGATTAAGCTGGTTCCCATTAATCGAAATTGTTCCTCCATCCAGACCATAGAGAAATGATGAACCGTTTAGCTCGATCTGTCCACCTACAAGCTTAATGACACTATCTCCGCTTGTACCAACGAAGGCTCCGTTGATCAATGTAATGGGAGAGCGCCTTGCAGTTTCAGGTACGCTGAAGTCTAAGGAGGAGCCATTAACTTGAAGCCCAACCGTTGTATCTCCACCCACGGCTCCCAGTTGTACTCGTCCATTGGGTACAAACAAAGCACTACCATCCAGGGCGATTTCACCACCAATCAATGACAGGTTATTACCAGAGCCAACAGTCAACCCATCAACAGGATTGCCCTGCTCGTTTCGACTAACAGCACGGCTTGTAATGCGTCCGGGTTGAGAGCCGAACTGTAAGCCGATGGGTACATTGATGGTTAATAAGGGTGGCGCTTGGGGATTAGTAGCACTAAATTCTATTCCCTGAGGGAATAGAAAGCTATTTGCTGTCGTTCCCAAGAATGAACCACGCACATCCAGTCGGGCATTAGGACCAAACACAATGCCGTTGGGATTAAGCAAAAAGAGATTTGCGCTCCCTTCAACTCCCAAAGTTCCCAGAATATTTGAAACTTGCCCACCTGTCACTCGCGTGAGAATATTTTGTATTCCTGAAGGATTGACAAAATACACTCGTTGCCCGTCACTCACATTAAACTGACTAAAACTGTGGAAGAGGTTGCTACCTCGTTGGGCACCGCCAGAGATGCGATCTGCTGCTACACCGTTGACAAGGACATTTGGCGTGAGGCGGGAGGCTTCTGTGCCAGAAATGCGATCGCTAACTATCTGAGCTTGAGCGCAATTTGTACTGCCAACGCTAGCAGCAGTGAGTGCAATCCCGAATAACCACCCCCAACGAGTACTCATAGTAAATATTACGGTCCCCAACTTTTTATTGAGTTTGCATTATTACTGAGTAAACCACATTGGAGTTGTTTTAATTTGGCTGTTAACAAATCACAAATTAAGTCGGTGAGAGGAAATAAACCGAAAATACTTTGTTGCTGTTAAAATCATACTTAGTACAGCATTTCCTAAATCCGTAACAAATTGAATTATTCGCATGTGAGGCAAGTTAGGACACAGTAATGCTACGAACTTGTGAAATTCTGTACTAAAGTTAGTTGCAAAAAGCAATTCAGAAACCTCTGCAATTGAATTTAATGTTCCCCCATCTCAGGTTTTTAAGACGAGTGAGGTAAATTGGTTTATCCCCAACACCATACAAGCAGTTTTTTGCACCAGGATTACCAATGCACCAACTGATGATGAAAAATGGTAGGAGTAGCCAGAGCAGTATGACTCGGTTAGGGCTACTCGAAGATCGGAACTAGTCTCGCTTTTTGCAATGACACAGGGAGAGCTGGCAACATGGCTGCTGTCTCCTCTTTTTGAATACATTCATCTTGACGGCAATGTCTGACGACAAGCCGCTCTTTTTTTTCGATCTTTTACTTAGATTTGCACTGATTATTTTCATCCTCAAGGTGCTTGCAATTTTACACTTTTTGGGGATGGAGATAACCGTCCTTTTTCAGGAGGAAAAAGAGGAGCAAATGAGAGTTGCTCTTTAGTCCCATTGTTCCAAGAGTTTCTTGCCATGAATTACTGCTGCAATAGTTACAGTGTCATTTTGAATTCGATAGATGATCCGATAGCTATAGGCAGACACTTCCCGAATAGTCTCTTCACCAAATTCTGGTACAAGATGACCAGACATAGGAAATTCGCTCAACTTACTAATGGAGTCAAGTATCTTTTGAACCAATGCAGCACCGTAGGAAGTGGAGTCGCGAGATATATATGCAGCGATTGCGTCTACATCTTCAAGCGCTTTTAATGACCAAACTACTCTATAAGCCATTTGCTCAACAGCGCTTCTGCTTCTTCTTGGCTAATGGTTCCTTGCGTTTCACTGATAACTAAACCTTGGCGAACTTTCTCAATTATATATAAATGATATTGCACATCCTCTATCGAGCAATCATCTGGTAAATGTTTTAACAGAGATAGCACTTTTGCTTTTGTTGTAGTACTCATAGCCTAATTTTTAACTAATTTATGTGTAACTTTGTTAAGTGGGTTGTACCCACCTGACATTATGCTAAAATTCTTCATGCACTGGTGATCATAATCTTTATTCTAACTAAGATCTCTATAAAAGGTATTCCTAATTTATCATCAATGTATGTGCAGGTGCTTTATAATAGGAAATAAATATTGGTTAAAAAAATGAATGACTAATTACTAAATATTGGGCACCACACACATATAATAAATACATGGGACACGCAAAGAAAGATACCATTCAGAATTACTAGACAGGGTGCAACTTAGGGATTTTTAACTTTGCGGAAAGTAAGCGTTACAAAAACTGAAATCGCCTGACGTTCTGGGAGGAGTTTTAAATTCTGAACTCGCGGTAAATTATCAGCCTTTAACTATACACGGAATAATCCCCCAAGCTTGATACAATTCCATCCAGCTATTTTGGCGGCATATTAGGAGTCGCTGAAATACTTGCAGGACTTCAGCATCGCATTCGCCATTGTCGTAGAAAACAGCAAGAGCTCGCTATATTGTTGTACATAACTCTAGTATCCTCTTATTCTACACCTAAAGCTTGAAAATACAACCAGATTTGCTCGGTATGCGGGGATGTATTATCTGATAATTGCTCTGACAAAGCCAATATAAACTCTTTGTCACCAAACAGACAAGCAATATGGCATGTCTGTTTGGCTACCTATAAAGTGTCCAAATGCTGACAATAAGAGAAATATGTTGTTGAGCTTTTTGAACTCATGAATGTCGAAAATAATGATGACGACAGCAATAAGCCCGAAACACTTTTTCACTCACAGAGCGATCGCCGCTGCCTAAAAAGTGCGGCAACTTGTCTATCCTGTAGCCGCACTTCACCAATTAAAGTAGGGGCGAACAGCCGTTCGCCCCTACTTTAAAAATTCTCAAAATTCGCGATCGCACTCTTGATCTTCTCCAATATTTCTTCTACGGGTATAGTTCCCAATTCACCATTGGCGCGGGTACGGATACTCAAAGTATTGGTTTCAACTTCCTTAGCTCCTACCACAGCCATGACAGGAATTTTTTCTTTCTCAGCATTGCGAATGAGTTTACCCAAGCGATCGCCACTCGTATCCACGTGAGCGCGAATCCCGACGGCTTTCATCTTCAGTGCCACATCCTTGGTAAAATCTAGTTGCATGTCACCTACTGGTAGCAACCTAACTTGTTCTGGAGCTAACCATAAAGGAAAATCTCCTGCATACTCCTCAATTAAGATGCCGATGAGCCGTTCTAAAGATCCAAAAGGCGCACGGTGAATCATAACTGGGCGTTGGCGGGAACCATCTTCAGCGACATACTCCAAATCAAACCTTTCAGGCAAATTGTAATCTACCTGTGCTGTTCCCAGTTGCCACTCTCGCTCTAAAGCATCTTGGAAGATAAAATCGAGTTTGGGACCGTAAAATGCTGCTTCCCCGATACCCTCAAAGTGAGCCATATCCAACTTTTCGACAGCACGGCGAATTGCTGTTTGGGCTTTATCCCAAGCTTCATCAGAACCAATATACTTGTCGCTGGCTGGATCGCGGAAGCTTAGTCTGGCTTTAAAGTTCTTCAGTTGCAAACTCTTAAACACTGACAAAGTTAAATCCACAACGTTGAGAAATTCTGTCTCCAGTTGTTCTGGTGTCACAAATAAGTGAGAGTCATCCACAGTGAAACCCCGCACTCGCGTTAAGCCACCCAATTCACCAGATTGTTCGTAGCGGTAAACAGTGCCAAATTCTGCTAATCGCATCGGTAGTTCCCGATAAGATCGCAACTCACTCTTATATATTTGGATATGGAAAGGACAATTCATGGGCTTGAGGGCGTAGCCTATTTCCTGACTCGCTGCCTCTTCATCCTCTGCCATCAAAGGAAACATATCCTCTTTATATTTTTGCCAGTGCCCAGAAGTTTTAAATAAATCGACTCTGGCAATGTGTGGTGTCACCACAGGCAAGTAACCTCGTTTTATTTGCTCTTGCTTGAGAAAGTCTTCTAAAAGACTCCGCAACAAAGTTCCCTTTGGCGTCCATAAAGGTAAGCCTGGTCCTACTAAGTCGGAAAAGATAAATAGTCCTAATTCCTTACCCAATTTCCGGTGATCGCGACGTAACGCTTCTTCTTTGCGTCGCTTGTACTCAGCAAGTTGTTCTGGCGTTTCCCAAGCAGTAGCGTAGATGCGTTGTAGTTGCGCTTTAGTTTCATCGCCACGCCAGTAAGCACCAGCAACGCTTTCTAATTCCAGAGCTTTTGGGTTAAGTTCTTTAATGTTCTCTAAATGAGGACCAGCACACAAATCCCACCATTCATCCCCCAAATGATAGATTGTGATGGGTTCCTCTTTAATATCTCCTAAAACTTCTAACTTGTATGGTTCGTTAATTTGCTTAATCCTATGTTCGGCTTCTTCGCGACTGACTTGTTCCCGAATCACTGGTAATTTACGATTAATAATCTTCACCATTTCTTTATAAATGGCTTTGAGATCTTTATCTGTAAATGGTTCAGGATTATCAAAGTCATAGTAAAATCCGTTCTCAATCCAAGGACCAATTGTCACTTGCGCCTTGGGAAACAGCTTTTGTACTGCCATCGCCATCACATGGGAAGCGGTGTGGCGAATTTTTTTTAAATTCTCTGACTCGCTGGTACGCGGCAGAGAAACTTTTTCAGGTTGTTCTAGCTGATTTTCAGATAATTTTGGCGACGGCGGCGGCTGAACCATGAGCGAAGAAATTGCTTACTTGTGATTTCTTTAATATTATCGTTTGCACTCCTCTTAACAAATTCACAACACACTATCTACATACAACCAGCGACCTTCCATTTCCTACTGACCTTTGAGATTTATTTAATTGTAACTTAGGATACATGCAGTTTGGGGATCGCCAGCAACTCTACTTCCTGCCTCTAGAAGATTTATGAGATCCCTCTTAAGACTGTGTACAAAAAATGAATAATTTCGTAGAATTAAAGTCTAGTAAATATTGCTACATAGTGCTTTCAAAAGATTCTGTGGAGAAAAAGAATGAATTAAATATTAAGAAACGTAAGTAGAGCTAATATTAGATCAGAATATTAAAATATGCTTCTCATTTATGCGAAACTCAAATCTACCGGAGTCAGAGTTGCTGAAAACAGTTTTGCAACCACTGTTAGATGATTTTCAGTACTGGTTTGCGTCCTCTCGCGACCTTTTGGAAGCAGAGCAACTCTCATTTTTGAATCAAGAGGAGCAATCTAACTTACTTTCACGAGTTAAGCAGGCGCAGGAGGAAGTTCAAGCAGCAAAGATGCTGTTTAGTGCAACTGATGGACAAGTAGGAGTTGATATGGCAACGTTAATGCCTTGGCATAATTTGGTAACGGAATGCTGGAGTCTAGCAATGCGATTTCGTTCTCTCAAAGAGGTTTAATCAGTCAATTTTGTTCTTGCTATCTCCGGCAACAGCAAAAAAAATATAGGGAAAAACCTTTAGCAGCACAATAAGTCACCCAAAGGAATGTAAGCTACACCAAGTTAAAGATTTACAAACATTTACTAACAGCGCACGCGAAGTGCGTTAATCACTCAGCGTAACTGTCAATTAGGGAAAAAGCTTGAAAAAGCTTGACAATACAAAGTTTTAAATTTTCTTACTTCAGGAGGAAAAAAATATGTTACACCTGCTTTATATTTTCGTTTTTACCATCCTTGCTTTTATAGCTGTGGGAAATTTAATCCGCAATCTGATCATGTTTAGTTTTGATCGAGAACGGACTTACCCACCAAATTCTTGGGAATCGGCAAATCAAGGCAACTATCCTTACTCTTCATCAAAAAAGCCATTTACACCTCATCCAGAATTATTAGATGCCACTGGTAATTTAATTAAAGAGCCTCTATTAGTCATGCGCTCTATCAACGTTGAAGATGCCCGCCAACAATTAGACTATTTGTACGAAGCTTCACCAGGACAAAAAGGTGAGAGTCAGGAAGAAGGGTGAATAATCAGAAATTTTGGATTTTGAATTTTGGATTTTGGATTCAATCCAAAATCCAAAATAAAGGTTAAGCCTCAATAACAACCCGAAGATTGCCACGTTTTTTAGCTACGCGACAAGCTGTAGTACTACCGGAACGCTCAAATTCCAAATCGAGAATGGTTGTACCGACACGCAAGTTCTGTAGTGACAGGCGAGTGATAGACTCGGGCAAAGTGGGGTCTATAATTCGCAAGCAGTTATTGGGAGCATCAGGGACTAAGTTGACAATTGTTTGCAGCAGTTGAAAAATACTGCCTGTTGCCCAAGCTTGAGGAGTACAAGCGACAGGATACTGTACTGGGGCATTATCACCACTGCGTTCGTAACCGCAGAAAAGTTCAGGAGGACGATTGTAAGGCTGTTTATTAGTCATGTCAAACAAACCTTCAAAAAGTTCTAAGGCTTGATCGACTAAACCGAGCGATCGCAACCCCATAGCAATAAGCGAGTTATCGTGGGGCCATACCGAACCAATGTGATAACCCATAGGATTGTATGCTGGCGATAAACTGCTCAATGTGCGAATACCCCAACCATTAAACATGTCAGGTGCTCGCAGTCGTTCTGCTACACTGTAAGCTTTTTCTGGTGTGAAAAGTCCTAAATGCAAACAATGACCAGGATTCGATGTAATACTATCAGCTTGGTTGCCATCTCCATCCAAAGCCAGAGCACAGAAATCTTGATCTTGAATCCAAAAGTCTTTGTTGAAACGAAGCTTGAGATTTCTGGCTTCTTCTTGCCAGCGATCTGACAAGTCAAGCCGCTTCTTCATTTTCGCGATTTCTGCAAGGCGTAATTTAGCAGCATAGACATAAGCTTGCACTTCACAAAGAGCAATTGCTCCAGAGGCAATCTCTCCTTTGCGATTGACAACACAATCTCCAGAATCTTTCCAGCCTTGGTTGCTCAAACCTCGTTTGGATTTCAAAGAGTAAGTGAGATAACCTGTTTGTTTAATATTGCGATCAATCCAATCCATTGCGGCTAAAGCATTAGACCATAATTGTTCGAGAAGTTCGAGATCGTGAGTCCAAGTATAGTATTCCGCATACAACATCAACCACAAAGGCGTTGCATCAACTGTACCGTAATAGGGTGTATGAGGAATTTCGTGACAGCGAGCCAATTCCCCCAACCGTAACTCGTGCAAAATTTTACCTGGCTCCTCATCGCGCCACTCATCATCTGTCTTCCCTTGATATAACGCCAGTAGAATCAAAGTTTCCTTGGCAATTTGGGGATTTAACATCAGAGTTTGGGAAGCAGTAATCAGCGAATCTCGACCAAATAATGTAGAGTACCATGGCACTCCTGCAGAGACAGTCTTGTGCTTACCGAAAGACTGGCGCAACAAATACATATCTTGCTCAGCTCGTTCAATGGCACGGTTGAAAATACTTTTGTCTGAACGAATCTGTGTAATTTGTTGCACCCAGTTTTGCTCTTCCATCAACTCCCCAGCTTTAGCCTGTGCTAAAGTGACAGCTGCACTAACTGTGGAACTGGAATGATTATTTGTCAGCATGTTTACCCTGTAGCCCAATTTTTGGGTTTCGTGGGAAGCAAGTTCTAGCTGCCAAACTGCTGTGTAGCCCTTAAAATAGTCGGGAGTTCGGTGCTGGAATTGGATGCGAGATTCCATCACCAAGTTGTCCAAACCTTGATAGGCAAGTGTTAAAGATTGTTCTCGTGCTGGTGCCTGGTTGGGGCTAGAAGAATTGTTATCGCTAGTAAGTATTCCTTCGGAGGGCGTTGGTTCTATAAGGCGTAAAAGTTTACCTCTATTATCCCTGCCAAAACCTCTAACTTCAAACAAATCAACAAAATCTGCATCAAAGCTGATACTAAGTTCAAAGCTGATGGATGTTGTGCTATAGTTAGATACTTCTAATTCCTCAAAGAGCGCTCCGTTAAGCACAAGATCTCGACGAATCCCTATGGTATCGGCTCTGAGACGATCTTCAATCTTCGGATTAGTACACAAAACAGAGAGTGAAAAACCTTTGTCAGCAGTACTGCTAAGGAGAATCGGTGAACGTCCCTCTATTTGTAACTCTAAGCGGCTAATAAATCGTGTATCAGCGCAAAAAAGCCCCATACTTGGGTTACCATCGTTAAGCGAACAGCCAGAAATGTTACCTAACGTGTCCGTAACAAAAAATAAATCGTCATCTTTAACCGTTAGTGTCGGCTGAGGTCTTTCACTTATGACACAAGGCCACTCGTAGATAGGTATTTGGTCTGCGGGAACAAAAGTTTTTCCCTCCAGAATCAGTTTTTCCGGTGTCATTAGCGAATCCGGTGTCATTAGCGATTATTCCCTATACAGGTCAGATTTTTTTGCAGCTGGCGGTGCCGTTGGCGAGGCCTCTCGTTCGCGTAGCGTCTCCGCTCTTGAGAAGAGAAGGCAATGGCTTAAGCGGTATTACACGAAGTTAGTTTGTAAAAGGTATGTAGTTGGTAGGGAGGAAGCACCGCAATAAATTATGATGCTTTAATAAATTCCACCAAAAAACTTCATGCTTATGTTTTAGTATAAGTCATGAGTCATTTTTCATTTTGCATAAGAAATTAGAACTGATAATAAGAGATGCAATGAGTGAGTTCTACGCCGCCACTCATTTTAGAGTACCAATTCATGCGATTTGGTTCTTGCTCTTACGCAACTTAGCACTCACTCAGGTTATTATCCTGACTTCGACCCTAAGTGTTCTGCGTTCTATCTTACTCAACCGAGGAGCTTGTATCCTTTTTCCACCCACCTTTTACTAACTAACACATTTTATCTATTGGTCAATAGAAAAGACGCTCTTCACAACTTTTTTGAGCCGTTGAGCGCAAAAACTATGATAATCACATCTAGCAAGGAATAAAAGGTTGACATAACGCTTATCATCAAATCTTTATAAATATATTTTTTTTACAAATTATATAAATATGAACATCATTGCTTTATAATCGCAGCACTCAAGCAGAGCGACTTAAATCTAAGTTAATCTATGCATAAGTTAGTAATAAAATCTAGCCGTTCTCAGTGAAGTCCCATACACTCTCGCCCTCAAGAGCGTCCTAACGGGCACTTCTCACACCCGCGCTTGGGAGATGATGTTTTGTATGTGACTAAAACGAGAACCGCTGTAATATGCAAAGGTTAGAAGAGGTTATACCATTTCGCTTTAGCTCTGATACAAATAAGGAGCAAGAAAGCACGAAAGTAAAGAATTAGAAACATATCATTTGTATCATGACTTTCGTGAATTGGTATTACTCCCGAGTCATATCATGTTCGGTCAATGAGTTATAAATAAAAGATAGGTTCGTAGTTGAGGACAGT
>JAQYWO010000250.1 GCA_029379215.1 Rhizonema sp. PD37 | reverse complement strand
ATTAAAAATTTGACACTTGGCATTTTTAATTTTTAATTTTTAACTCTTCATCTCCCTAGTAACTAATGTCGCTTTTGATGCCATTGCCATGCATGGGTGAGAATCTCTTTAAGAGAAGAATACTGCGGATGCCAACCGAGAATCTCTCTAGCTTTCTCACCACTACCAATCAGAGCGGGTGGATCTCCAGGGCGGCGATCGCACTCTACAACCTTAATCTGTTTACCCGTGACTATCTCGGCAGTTTCGATGACTTCTTTAACTGAGAAGCCATTACCATTGCCTAAATTAAAGACAGCACTTGCTCCGTCTTTTAAAAGATATTCCAATCCCAAAACATGGGCTTGTGCCAGATCGCTGACATGAATATAATCACGAACACAAGTCCCATCGGCTGTGGGATAATCAGTGCCGAAGACTGATATAGATTCACGCTTCCCTAAAGCTGCCATTAAAACCAAGGGAATCAAGTGGGTTTCCGGGTTGTGATCTTCCCCGAGCATGCCATCTGGATCGGCACCTGCAGCATTAAAGTAACGGAAGCGTACTGAGTTAAAATTATAGGCATCACTGAAGTCAGAGAGAATCCGTTCTACCATTAACTTACTTGCACCATAAGGGTTGATCGGATTTTGCGGATGATCTTCTGGAATTGGTATAATAGTCGGCTCACCGTAAGTTGCACAAGTAGAAGAAAATACAAATTTCTTAACAGACGCTGCTAGCATTGCTTCTAACAACGTCAGAGTGCCTACTACATTGTTGCGGTAGTATTTGGCAGGATCTGTAACCGATTCGCCTACGTAGGCGTAGGCAGAAAAGTGCATAACTGCAGCAAAGTCATGGGTTTGAAACAGGCGATCCAACAAAGGGCGATCGTTTGTGTCCCCCACAACAAGTTCTACCTGCAAAACCTTTTCTACCAGATCTTGATGTCCATACACTAAATTATCAAGTACTACCACATCATAACCTGCTTGCTTGAGAGCTAGAACCGTGTGAGAGCCAATATATCCAGCGCCCCCCGTCACCAAAATGGTACGTTTCACAGGTAACATAGTTTTTCCTTTTTAGTTGATACTACTTAATTAATTTAAATTACTATAGTCAAATTACTGATCTGGAAAATTACGAATGGTTAGACGCAGTTGAAAGAATTTGCACTAAAATCACAACGTCGGTAGTCTTTATATATCGGGGAGGCACCCCCACCCTAAGGTTGCCTCTATTGAAAAAAGTGGTGTGAGGTATTTGAAGCCAGGTAACAGTTGCGGTTACAATTCTGACGATAAAATAACCCTCCTCCGCCTAAAACCTGGAGACTGACGGCATAATCAAAGATGTGAGAGAGAGTGAATCTATGACATTTGTATTGCTAAGCCGGGTACTTCTGTGGCTCCTTCTTGGAACTATCATATATTCTTTGTTCCAGAGGTTTTATCCCTCTGGAACTTTTATTGGACGATTGATCTTAGTTATTCTGTTGGTTGTAGTACTTTTATCGTTTGTTAACCCGAATGAACCAGCTGTCGCCTCTTTGTGGAGGGTGATATCGTTTCCACTTAAACCCTTAGGTGCATCAATTTTGCTATTAATTTTTGCAGCCCAAAGGATTAAGGGTGGAGGGATCGAGAAGCCAGGAGGATACATGTTAGGTTGGGCGCTAACAATTTTACTTCTTTCAAGTACACCAGCCGTTGCCTACTTACTACTACGATCGCCTTTGGCAATGGTGGATAATACCTCTATTGCTCGTATAGAAACCATGTCATCCGGAACGCTAGTAGCATTAGGGCATACTCCAAATGAGTTATCAGATTTAATGGGAGACAGCATCCTACCTCAGGCACAGATGAGTCCGGCAATAGCACTAAATGGGGAGATGATTCCACCCTACTTATTACAAACTCCTAGAGACATTCCCAGAAGAGGTTTGCGACTAGAAGACTTTGTACCTAATGCTGAAACACTATCGATCACAACGCGAGTGTGGGAAAGTTATCTCACCCAAGCCTACGTTCTGTTACGTGGTGGTAGTCGATAGAAAAAATTAAAAATTAAAAATTAAAAATTCTGTACTTTTAATTTTTAATTTTTAATTGAATTTCCCATTCCCCAATCACGCTATGGCAAAATCACGACAGCTAGCTAAACTCATTGCATACCTACGTCCCCATTGGCATGAGGCAACGTTAGGCTTCATCGCTTTATTTGTTGTCAATATGGTGAGTACTTACATTCCCTGGTTGATTGGTACTTGTGTTGACAAACTGTCTATAGACTTTAATTTGAGGCAAGTCATACAATCTGTAGCACTACTGGCATTGCTAAGTACGGCAATGTGGCTGATCCGTATGGCTTCCCGTCTCTGGCTGTTTCGTGTAGGGCGGCAGGTAGAATTTGATTTAAAACAACAGATTTTTCAACACTTACTCAAGCTGGAACCAGCTTATTTTGCCACCAATACCTCAGGGGATTTGATTAGTCGGGCAACCAATGATTTGGACAATATCAGAAGGCTGTTGGGTTTCGCCGTGCTAAGTTTAGCCAACACGGTGTTTGCTTATGCTCTGAAGCTACCAGTGATGTTTATGATTAGCCCGGATCTGACATTAGCAGCGCTGGCGGTTTACCCGGTAATGTTCTTGATTGTGCATCTGTTTAGTGATCGCCTACGCAATCAACAGTTAGCAGTGCAAGAGAATCTTTCAGATATCAGTGCACTTATTCAAGAAGATCTCAGTGGGATGTCCCTGATTAAAATTTACGCCCAAGAAGAAAACGAACGCCGTGCCTTTTCTGAAATCAATCAGCACCTCTTACAGGCTAACTTACAACTATTAAAAACCCGAAATGCTTTGTTTCCTGTGATCTCAGGCTTGGCAAGCATCAGTGCATTGATCATTCTTTGGTTGGGTTCAACGCGGATTGCTTCTGGAACCTTGTCTGTCGGGGATTTTGTGAAACTGCTGCTTTATGTAGAAGCTTTAGTTTTTCCCACAACTTTATTAGGATTCACAATTACCACTTATCAACGAGGTGAAGTCAGTATTGATCGTGTAGAGGCAATTTTTACTGTTCAACCTAAAATTAGCGCCGTCACGGATGCAATAGAGCTACCACAAGACCAAGTAAAAGGAGGAATTAGCGCCAAAAATCTCAGTTATACTTACCCTGGTGCTACCACAAAGGCTTTACAAAATGTTAACTTCAATATCGCTCCTGGAGAAACGGTGGCAATTGTGGGCGCAATTGGTTCGGGAAAATCAACTTTGGCGAATGCTTTGCCACGGTTGTTAGATATTGACTCGGGGCAGTTGTTTTTAGATGGATTGGACATTACCAAAATAGCTTTGACAGATTTAAGGAATGCGATCGCCTACGTTCCTCAAGATAGTTTTTTATTCAGTACCACAATTAAAAATAACATCCGCTATGGCGATCCTCTCAGCCAACAAGAGCAAGTAGAATCTGCGGCAAAGCTAGCACAAATTGAGCCAGAAATTATTAATTTTCCTCAGCAATATGATACTATCGTTGGCGAACGTGGTATTACTCTTTCTGGTGGTCAGCGACAACGTACTGCCCTAGCAAGAGCAATGCTGGTGGATGCGCCAGTACTCATTTTGGATGATGCCCTTTCTAGTGTTGATAATCAAACAGCTACAGCGATTTTGCAAAATCTTTCAAGCGGTAAAAAACGCAAAACCGTTGTTTTCATCACCCATCAACTTTCTGCAGCAGCTGTAGCTGACCGGATTTTTGTGATGGATAAGGGTCAAATCGTCCAAACAGGCACGCAGACTGAGCTTTTAGAACAACCAGGTCCTTACAGACTTTTATGGAACCAGCATCGGGTAGAGGAATTACTAAAGTAATATAAAAAATTCGAGTCCTACGAGTGCAACTGTGTTTCTCCCAGCACCTCCGTAACAATTAAGAGTATCAAAAAATACATTTATTAGATGATATCTTAGAGTTCATCCAATACCGTTTAGAATCGTGAATTTATTCGCCCTCGTTCGTCAGTTCTTGAGAAGTGCCCCTTTGAGTTGCAGTTCTTAGGTTTGAAAAGCTTTTCATCAACTCGTTACCTCTTGAACACGGACAAACTGTATTAAAATTCATGCGATTTGGGCTTTGGCAGTCTCGTTTTAAAGCGGTTGATCTGTCCCCTGCCTAATTCAATTCTTCAAGCTAAAAAGCTTTCTCAGTTCAATTAACTGAGAAAGCTTTCTGGCTTTGAATTGTCTAAAGTACACGTCTTGCAATTCTCATCCTAATAGCTGACTACTGATAATCAAAAAGCACCGACTCGACCCAAAATGATAATGAATGTTCTTACAATTAATAACACATCATACATTGGATACCATTTTTTCTGATACTGTAGATCTAAGTCGATGACTTTTTCAAAATCTTTCACTTTAGAGCGACCATTGACTTGCCACTCACCAGTTAAACCAGGTTTGACATTTAAACGTTGCCAGTGACGCTGATTGTATTGCATGACTTCATCAGCTGTCGGTGGACGCGTCCCTACTAAACTCATTTCACCAACAAAGACGTTCCAAAACTGTGGTAGTTCATCTAAGCTTGTGCTTCTTAAAAAGCGTCCTATCTTTGTCACTCGGAAGTCATTTTTATTTTTAAAAATAAGTCCGTCCGCTTCATTCTTCACTAAAGATTTTAATTGTTCCGCATCCGCAACCATGGAGCGAAATTTACGGAGAATAAATATCTGCCCTTGAAGCCCATAGCGTTCTTGGGTGAAGAAAATTGGACCTGGACTATCGATTTTGATGGCGATCGCAATGGGCACAAACACAACCGCTAGAATCAACAACCCGACAAAGCTACCAATAATATCTAAAAAACGTTTAAATTTAGAGTTAACCGAGGGGTGCTGGGTAGATTGCAGTTCCCAAGAGTTAAAAGTTGTACTTTCAACAACAGTTGTGTAGGGTATTTGGTACATTGTCAAGCCCTGTATTGAACTGAAAGAGGTATTATTACGCATCTTGTCTCTGACTATAGACGTACCTCCCTTTAAAGAAATCGATGTTTACCGTATTTTTACTGAATCTTCATCAGATTTTCGGGGATCGTAACTTTTTATAAATTTAAGATAAAGAAACTTTTTCTTTATTCATAACTAAAAATAATTATCCTGACAACTTACGCAAAAATTGCTCTCGAGCTTTATTTATCAAACAGATTCGGCTCTAACGAGTGCAGCTTGTTGGAGACATTCGTGACTCTATGCTTCCATACGCTCTTGTCAGCTAGGGGTTGCTGACATAATGCTGAATATTTATATATTTATTTCCAAAGCAAGTGCTTCATCTGGATGCCCGTGACTCATAGCTGCCTTCATTCAGACTTTTGAATGAGTGACTTATCTGATACCATTTCACGCTCATTCCTGATACAAATAACGGGTTTCTAATTCTTTCCCCCTGCTAAGCGTTAAAATGCTCTCCTGCTTACCTATTTGTATCAACCTTAAAGTGAAACGGTATGAGTTGGAGCGCGTGACTTCGGTATTTACACGAGTGTGCTAAATAAAATGGCAATATAGCATAAAGTATCAGCTTATTTAGTGCTGCTTGTATTTATACGAATTCTGTATGGAGATGCGCCTTATTAAAAACTACACTTTAGTCTCCCCGATATCTTAGGGAGATGGCGTTAGCCAAGAGGATTATATTGCAGCTTCATTAAGAAGAGGTATTATACCAAGTTACAAACAGAGATGCGTTATGGCTTGTCTCTAAAATTTACATACACTTAATAAGATGCAGTCTGGTATCAGTTGTTCCCATAATAGAGTCGCAAATTTAGTATAAGGTAATTCCAGAGGTGCTAAAGAAATGATTACGATAGCAGGAACCGAAGTTAAAATCAATCGTTTGGAATCAATTGTCGAGCAAATTGGGGAAGCAGTACTCGCTACTACTGAGACAATAGATCGTCTAGCTGACAGAATGGATAATCTTAGCCATCAAGTCGAAGCACAAGGAAACCAGGTGCAGCAACAAGGCTATCAGATTTTAGCACTGTGTGATGCTGTACAGACTTTGACTGAATCTCAGGATTATTCACTGCAAAAACTGACCCAACTCACACAAAACATAGACCGTCTAATGACAATGATTCAAGGAGAGGATATCTGACGTTAAACTCTCAACAGACTTACGGCAATTTTACCAGAAAAACATACATCTACATCGCTACCGGGAGTGCGATCGCGCTTGGCGTATTCTCCTACATAATAAAACTCGTCACCGTCAATACGGTAGTTAGTTGGCAAAGGTTTAGTAGAGGATTGGCAAAACACAACTTCTGGATCGCTCTCTCCAGGAAGCAGATGCGGTAAATTTACATTCCAGAACGTTCCTGGTTCTAAAGGACGGTTCAGTAAATCAACCAGAACGTCTGCTGTCCAGCGGGAAGCCATATCCCAATCAAAATTTAGCTTGCCTTTTCGATAATGGGAAACTGCAATTCCGGGAATGCCGTGTATTGCGGCTTCTCGTACTGCGGCAACCGTACCGGAAATATAAGTATCGACTCCCATATTACCTCCGGCATTGATCCCAGAGAGTACATATTTGACGTTTGGACAAATGTGTGTTATAGCAATCCGAATACAGTCAGCGGGAGTGCCTGCTATAGCATAGGAGCGATCGCTACGGCGGTGGACATGAATTGGGCGAGTCGTAGTGACTTGATGTCCGCAGCCAGATAAATGGTCTTTGGGAGCAGCGATAATGACATCTTGTCCATGAACAGCATTCAGCAGCGCCTGAATGCCAGGAGCATCTATCCCATCATCGTTCGTTAAGATTAAGGTCATTCTATTTTGGGTGCGCGGATTTGAAATTATGGATCAATTTTATGGGTATAAGAGAATTTAACCCACCAATTTAGCGGGGAGTTGGGGGGATCTTCTAGCGCTAACAGCTATATATTGTCCTACTACACTGATTGGCAGATCCGATTCTTAAGGTATAAACCTTTATTTATGATTCCATCATTTTCCGAAAAAAGTAGTGTTATTCAGGTTCGCTTGCGCCTACAGATTCCTCCGTGCTATCATCAAGAACTCGTGATTTCTCAACTTATTTCCACTCACAGCTTAACAGTCAACATTACCGGAGCAATGTTGGGAGAAAACACAGATGGACATGGGTGCTTTGACTTGGAACTTCAAGGATCAGTATCACAAATTGATAGAGGCTTAACTTACCTAGAATCGCTGAATATTAAAATTCTGGGGAAGCTCAACGCTGACGGAGATGCTTGGTGGTATTAACTTATCTAAATTTCATAGTGCCAAATTTGTTCCTCCTTCAGCACAATCCGATGTAACGAGATACGGTGAATCAATCCCTGTGCTTCCAACTGAGTCAGGGCACGAGTGATTGTCACGCGAGTCGAGTTTAGCAGATCGGCAATGTCCTGATGAGTGAGGCGCAAATCAATCAGATGTCCTTGTTCTACTACACGACCAAACTTTTTAGCTAACCAGCCTAACAGCTTTATTAGCATTATTTCCACAGTTTTATAGCTGCGAATCACCATCAATTCTTCAACTTGCTGGATGTGGCTAAGCAGAACATCTGTCATTGGCAAGCACTCTTCCATTGGGAGAATCATCGCCTCAACTATACTTAAGCATTCAATTTGATAAGGTTCGATCTTTGAAAAAGCTTGACCAACGATATCTCCAGCTCCCCACACTCCCAGAGTAACGAGTGTACCATCTTCATGCCATGTAACAGTTCGTATCACCCCTGCTTCAATTTTCCAAACACTATTCGGCTTTAGTGGTAAGACTGAGCGGGGCTTTAAGTGCTGTCTGACATGAGGATTAACTAAAAAAGTGTATGAGACAGACATTTTTTTAATTCTGCTTTCCGATAGATAAATAGTAGTTTATTATAGTTTCATGTAAATCTCATCTTCTTTCCTCTGCAACTCAGACCCTTGTGAAAGCGGGGATCGCCAGTAGTACTAGCTGACGGCAATTTTGATAAGTGTAAAAATTTTTTGCAAACAGTTAAGATTTTACCCGGCTTTTTTAAGCGTCTCTAAAATACGATGGTGAATCAAATCCTTTAAGCCAAACAAGAGGCCCATATCTATAAATTCGCTACAGTTATAGATGCACTTTTGCACTTGAGATTGCTAAAAATAAAGTATCCCATCGTTATAAGTTGGCATAAACGCCATGACAAATCGATGTCCGTACTGCAACAATCAGCTTGAGATAGGTGACAAATTCTGTAGTGCCTGCGGTAATCCTGTTAATACAGGAGCACTCGCAAACAAACAATCAAGCAATGTCCGGGAATACCAGCAAATGGGTAGTCCTATGCCCGGTTTTAATAGTGAACCGATACCTGAGTTAAGAAATCCTCAAGGACTTATTCATTCAGGTGACTTAACATTAAGAATTGAAGGCGAAGTGGTGCCTGTCGTTGATGTGGAACTGGGGAATCAGCAATCCGTATACTTTGAGCATCACATTCTGCTGTGGAAGCATCCTAATGTTCGTTTGGGTGTGAAAGGTTTGAAGGGAGCTGTTAAACGGTATTTCGCCGGACTGCAAATTTTTATCAGTGAAGCCCACGGCCCTGGAAACATCGCTTTCTCTCGCGAGGCTCCCGGACAGATTGTTGCCTTGCAGTTGGGGCGCGGACAGTCTGTGGATGTGAGAGAACATCAGTTCTTGCTTGCTACGAGCAATGTCGAATACGATTTCTCTTTCCAACGTGGGTTAGCAAACCTCTTTTTCAGCCGCAGTGGTGGATTCTTCATTGACCGCTTTCATGGTAAGCAAGATGGAGGGCTGCTTTTAATCCACGGTTACGGCAATGTCTTTGAAAAGAACCTAGCTGCAGGGGAGGTACTGGATGTAGAACCTGGGGCTTGGCTTTGGAAAGACTCGTCGGTACGAATGGATACAGTGACCGCGCTGCAATCAAGTGGTGGTATTTTGGGAGCAATTGGAGTGATGATCGGTGGGATCTCATTTACGCTTAATCGCTTTACAGGTCCCGGTCGTTTAGGGCTACAATCAATGACTTACCACCCACCAGCACCTGAAGGAGCAACCCAAGTAGGTGGCACTAGCAATTTGAATTCCTAAATTAAGTATAAAAGAATTCGTAGTAAGCGCTTTAGCGCTTTAAATACCACTGTGTTATACACCCACAATCTAAAAAATCCAGGTGATAATAGAATACAGAAATTTCTGTAGCTGAAATCACTTTTTGCAAAAAAATAATGAGTCAGGTAGATAGCTCCAAAGAATACTGGATTTGGTACGACAGAGGGAGCCGCCTTTGGGAATCAGGTGAATATGACGAGGCGCTCACAAGTTTTGCTCGAGCCTTAGCATCTCGTCCAAATGATTACTGGGCTTGGTACAACCGAGGCAGCATTTTGCTAGAAGATTTAGATCGGTTTTCAGACGCGATCGCTTCTTTTGAGCAAGCATTGGCAATTCGCCCTAAGGACTACTGGGCGTGGTTTCGTCGGGGAGATGCTTTGAGACATTTGCAGCAGTACACTGAGGCGATCGCTTCTTACGATCAAGCCTTGTCAATCCGTCCCAAAGACTTCTGGGCATGGTTTCGTCGGGGAGATGCTTTGAGACATTTGCAGCAGTACACTGAGGCGATCACTTCTTATGAGCGTGCCAAAGCAATCCATTCTGACAATTTTTGGACTTACTACAAGCTTGGAGATACCTTTAGATATGTTGGAGACTATGAAGCCGCGCTCTTCAACTATCAAAAAGCAACTAAGCTAAAACCAACTGATGAGTATGCTTGGTATAACTGCGCTTGTTGTGCAGCCCGACTGGGAAAAAGAACGCTAGCAATTGAAAGTCTAGAGTCAGCCCTTAAACTCAATCCCAGTAAGTTTGAAGTATCAATTAAAACTGACCCCGACTTAGATATCATCCGAGACAGTTGGGTATCTGTAGGAAGACTAAACTAATACGCGTACAAGTTGCATATTGTTAGTTGAGGTTGGTAATTGGAACTTAGGGAAATTCTTGCCATATAATTGTTTCGATTCCGATTACCAAATTTAGATTTTGGGAAAAAAGTTTATGAAACACTTTTTATTAACGTGGATAAGCACTGCTGTGGCTTTACTACTCACGGCTCAAATCCTTCACAATAATGGTTTTGTTGTCCATGGTTTTAGTGGAGCCTTGATTGCTGCCATTATTGTCGGTTTAGTTAATGCATTCATTCGACCTTTTTTGGCAATTTTGACGTTTCCGATTACCGTTATCACCTTTGGTTTGTTTAGTTTTGTGATCAATGCCTTGACTCTTTTACTCGCAAGCGCTCTCACTCCAGGTTATGATTTTCAGATTAAGGGTTTTGGTGCTGCTTTGTTAGGTTCAATAGTACTAGCAATTGTTTCTAGTATAATTAATTACTTTTTGCGAGCCATTGAGTAAGTTACTCGTCTGGCACATGATTAAGGAGAGCGTTTGGAACAAACCTAACTTCAAAGTGAAACGAATATTGGTATAGATAAAGAGAGCAGCTACAAAAATCTCCCGAAAAAAAGCTGCTTAGACGCAAATTATAGTAGAAAGAAATGTGATGAGTAGAACTCTGTATTATCATCAACAATCAAGCTTTTCTCGAAAAATCAGAATATTGTTAGCAGAGAAAAACTTGGATTGCGAACTCAAACAAATCGATTTGGCTAATAAACCAGCTGAATTTATCAAACTTTCCCCGATAGGTCAAGTCCCGGTGTTGGTTGATCAAGATGGCACAGTCATTTGGGATTCAACATTGATTGCAGAGTATCTAGACGAAACTTATCCACAGCCTAATTTTTACCCGCGCGATCGCCGCCAAAGGCTTGAGTGCTGTAAATGGGAAGAACTAGCAGATACTTTAGATGATAGTATTATCCGTTTGTGGGTACAAGACCTTATAGGCGATCAAGCTCCCACTTATTATCGGACAAAATATCAAACATTAATTAATCGCCTTTTGCCAATTTTTGATGAACAATTGCGATCAGCTCAATATCTGTTAGGCGGTGAAACTTGGACAGTAGCAGATGTGGCAGCGTTATGTTCTCTGGGGTACTACAGCCTGCGCTTCAATGAGGATTGGCATCAGGAATATCCTCATTTGAGTGAGTGGTTTCATAAATTACACGAGCGAGAGTCAGTCAAGTCAACTGTTCCTATCAAGATTTGATCGATTAATACGATTATCAAGTGCAAAAATTCAACTCATAAGATTGCAAATGCCACAATTAGATCGCCTTCCTCCGCCTCTAAATCCGGGACTTGACTTGACAGCTCTTGCACCTATGCAGGATGTGACGGATCTGCGATTTATGAACATTATTGCTAACTATGGTAGTCCCGATTACTTCTTCACTGAGTATTTTCGCGTTTATACTAGTTCTAACCTAAATCGGAAAATCCTGAGCTGTATTACAGAGAACTCTACTGCTCGCCCCATCTTTGCTCAACTCATTGGCGAGAGTATTCCCGATCTAGTACGCATTGCCCGAGAGTTGAGCCATTATCCAGTCGCGGGCATCGACCTCAATATGGGATGCCCTGCCCCAAGAATTTATCGTAAAAACGTTGGTGGTGGGCTGTTACGCGATCCGGAAAAGGTTAACCAAATTCTTGGCGAGTTGCGATCTTCAGTTGATGGGCTGTTCACAGTTAAAATGCGAATCGGCTTTGAAAATACTGATTTTTTTGATCGTATCCTTGACTATATCAACCTATACAACATTGATTTGCTGAGCTTGCACGGTCGCACTGTTAAGGAGAAGTATCATAGCACTGTACATTACGATTTCATTGCACACGCTGTACAACGGGTGAACTGTCCGGTTTTAGCAAATGGTAATGTGACATCATTTTATACCGCAACTGACGTCTTGTCAAGTACAGGAGCTGCAGGTGTCATGATCGGTCGTGCTGCGATCCGAAACCCTTGGATTTTTAAGCAAATCCGTCAATATCAAAGCAATCAACCTGTTTCTACCGTGACTCTGGGTGAAGTTCGTGATTACATAGACAAACTGTATCGGACAACATGTGCACCAACGATACCAGAGCTTGCTCGCGTTAACCACATGAAGAAGTATCTTAACTTCATCGGGCAGAGTGTAGATTCTGAGGGCGCTTTCTTGAGCGATATGCGCCGCACTCGGACTGAAACTGAACTATTTGGGGTTTGCGATCGCTATTTATTAAGCAACCCAGACCAAGAATTCGTCTTGGAGCCATATCCTGGAGTTGTGGCTCGTCCCAGTTGCGAGACTTTTCAAAAGAGCGATCGCCTCTTTGTCCCTCCCTCATCTTTGGTAAACGCGCAATCTTAACAGACTACAGTGCGATCGCCAACTATCCGATGCGTAAGTCCTAACAAAAAAACAACCCAGTTGCGCTAGGTAGTAAAAATTGACATACAGATTCTTTAATTTTGATGGTGCAATACTGATACTGCTGTATCAGATATTTTCTAATATTTATTAAGATTTTTATTTTATTCTTAGCGAAAGATAAGGTAAAAAAATAGAAATTCAAGACTTATTAGTATAAAAATGTTATTTGATTTTTGAACAAGACTACGGGACAATACTGTGGGATGTATAAGTTCAACAGGAAACAATGATAAGTCAGTTTTTACAAACTGTGGCATTCTCAGATAGCTCATCGCGGAAACTTCTTCAGAAGTAGTTTATCCTAAAAACCGCGTCTGTTTTTGTGTCTCTTTAGAAGTAAGTCATTTTTTCAAAAATTAAATAGGAGTTCTATATTAAACATATGCAATTATCCGGTAAAGAACGTAAACAATTACAGGAAGCTTTAATTAACGCTTTTCCTAATACCGCATCCTTAGAGCAAATGTTGGTATTTGAATTAGAGAAAACCCTAAGAGTAATTGTATGTGAAGGAAGTTTACAAGAAACTGTTTTTAAATTAATAGAAACAGCAATTTCCGAGGGATGGATTACCAATTTAATTAGTGCTGCATATAACTGTAATCCAGGAAATTTAAAAT
>JAQYWO010000249.1 GCA_029379215.1 Rhizonema sp. PD37 | reverse complement strand
TTGTACTCTTTATTTGTTTTTTACGGGTTTATTCGGTAGGTGCAAGATCTGAGTAATACCATTTCACGAAAATTCTGATACAATTCACTCAAGAACTGCTTCCCCTGCTTCCCCTGCCTAAGAACTGCTTGCCTAAATGTATCAACTTTAAAGTGAAACGATATAAGTAGGTAGAATTGAAGCAGTATCGCTGAAACCCAAAGTGAAATTTTCTACCAGAAGTGTGAGTTGCAAACAACCCGGTATCTGCAACCATTGCCTTGAAGGGCTAGAGGTTATTTATGCAGATAAAAACACCAGATTGGGTTAAGGACGCTGTTTTCTACCAAATCTTTCCAGATCGCTTTGCCAAAAGTAAACAACCGCGCAAACAGCTTTTACACACTCCTCGTTGGGAAGATTGGGAAGCTATGCCGACACTCCAAGGTTATAAGGGAGGAGATTTATGGGGTGTTATCGAGGAGTTAGACTATATACAGAATCTGGGAATCAACGCCATCTACTTTACACCCATTTTTCAATCAGCCTGTAATCACCGTTACCATACCCACGATTATTATCAGGTTGATCCGATGTTGGGAGGCAACCCAGCCTTCAAGGAGTTGCTAGACGCAGCCCATGAACGGAATATTAAAGTTGTTCTTGATGGTGTGTTTAACCACTCCAGTCGCGGCTTTTTCTTTTTCCATGACGTTTTGGAAAATGGTCCCCACTCTCCTTGGGTAGATTGGTTTAAAATTCAAGACTGGCCCCTTTCTGCCTATGATGGTAATTTGCCTGCAAACTATCAAGGTTGGGTAGGAAATCGAGCGCTACCGGAATTCAACCACGACAACCCGGAAGTGCGAGAATATATTATGGAAATTGCCGAATATTGGATTAAATTTGGCATTGATGGTTGGCGCTTGGATGTGCCTTTTGAGATTAGAAGCCCAGGTTTTTGGCAGGAGTTTCGCCTCCGTGTCAAAGCCATCAATCCCGAGGCTTATATTGTTGGCGAAGTTTGGGGAGATTCTCGTGAGTGGTTAGATGGGACTCAGTTTGATGGAGTGATGAATTATCTGTTTGCCGGTCCAACAATCGCTTTTGCCGCAGGCGATCGCGTTGTTCTCGATCAAGTGCAAAGCCGCGACTACAAACCTTATCCACCATTATTTGCTGCCGAGTACGCTCAAAAAATCCAAAAACTGCTGCAACTTTATCCTTGGGAAATACAGTTAACTCAGCTAAACTTGCTGGCAAGTCATGATACAGCAAGGTTAATGACTATTGCCGGAGGCGATCGCGCTAGTATTGAGTTATCAACTTTACTGCTACTTACCTTCCCTGGGGCTCCCAGCATTTACTACGGTGATGAAGTTGGTTTACCGGGTGCTATAGATCCAGACTCTCGTCGCGGTTTTCCTTTAGAAGCGAATTGGGATCGGGAAATTCTCGATACTCACCGCCAACTAATCGCACTACGTCACTCTTACCCATGCTTGCGTACTGGTGAATACCGAGTTCTCTACGCTCAAGCAGGGCTTTACATCTTTGCCAGAATTTTGGGAACAGAGGAGGTGGTTGTTGCCGTTAATGTCGGTACTGCGGCTTCCCAAGGTTATGTAGATTCAGGACATTTGCACACCACACCAAATAAGCTTTTATATGGTTCTGCGGAGATTGAGTGGAATGGAGGAGAAACTAAACAGTTGACTCTCAGTCTTGCCCCACGTAGTGGTTGCATTTTAGGTTAGTTGGTTGTTGATTGTTGATCGAACTATTAACAATCAACAATTAATTAAAATTTACTCGCTAGCAACTAATGCAGGAATCAAGACTTTGTCAATAACGTGGATGACGCCATTGTCAGTCAGAATATCTGTTTTCAGGACATTGGCGTCATTTACCTTAACTTTCCCGTCAGCAGACTCAATCGCCAGAACTGATCCCTCAACTGTCTCCGCCTCTTCAATTTCCACCAAATCATCAGATCGAACATCCCCAAAAGCAACATGATAAGCCACAATTCTCTTCAGCTTGGGAATATTTTGTAACAGCGAATCTAAAGTTCCTTCTGGAAGCTCGGCAAAAGCGTCATCAGTGGGTGCAAAAACTGTGAATGGGCCAGGACTTTTGAGCGTGTCTCCGAGAGCGGTGACTTCAATAGCCTTTACCAGTGTTTGGAAGTTACCAGCTTTGACAGCAGTTTCAACAAGGTCAGACATGAGGTTATGTTACTTTATTAACATCTTGTGACAAGATATTTATATAGTGAAAAAAAGCTCTCAGCTTCTATCAACAGAGAGGTTGCGCTTGCTAGTGGTGTAAATAAGACGGTTAAGATCCCTGACTTCATAAGAGAAGTCGGGGATCTGTGAGCTAAACTGGGGAATGACACCAAAGACCAGTAACTATGCTTAAGCGTTCTAAATTCGAGACGACTCAATCTCAGATTATGCACCGTTCTGAGGATCTCATTAGTGCAGCCTCAAATCGCTACCGCATCACAGTTCAAGTGGCAAATCGTGCTAAGCGTCGTCGTTATGAAGACTTTGATAATGCAGATGATGTGATGATGAAGCCAGTACTGAGGGCAATTATTGAGATGTCCGACGAATTAACTCAACCAGAAATCATCGGCGAAGTGTAAAGTGACGACAACTCCAAAGTAGAATGAGCAAAATTTTCAAGTTCATTCAACCATTTTTCAAACCTTGGCACGCACTCACCGTCTTGATGGTAGTGAGTGCGATTGTCTTAAGTTCGGGAATTGGTGAATTCTTCCAGACAAGCTTTCTTGGTTCCCAACCTGCTATGGCTCAAGCAAGTAGCAGTGAAGCAGCGCAACTTGTTTATCAACAGTTGCCAGACTTGCCACGGGAAAATAAGTATATCAGCAAAGAAACCGGGAAAGTTTCGGAAAACAACACCCTAATAAATCGGTTGATTCGATATCACGTGTATCTCAAGGGACGGGCAATAAATTATCGCCTAGATTGGAAGCTGACTTTAGCTGATTACTTGGGTGCAAACGAAATTATGTATGACTCTAGCTATCCTGGTAACGACATTTTGAGGCAAAATCCTATAGATGGCGATCGCGCCGCTATTGGACGTCTCAATCGTCGTCAGCGTGATGCTTTGGTGCAAGCCTTAGTCAACGTTTTTAACCCTAATCAAAATACACCAGCCTCTACTCCCAATCCCTCATCCCAATCGCCTGAGGCTAACCCCACCCGTCCTCAATTACCTAAACCCGGAGACGCCCAAAAATTAAAATGAGTAGGGGCGGGTTTTATCAGATATTGTGTTTTCAAATATTCTGGCGATGAAACCCGCCCCTACGCCCCTTTAATACCTGTTTATGGAACGTCTTGTTAAAAGTGGATCTAATTGGCGTATCGGCTGGAATCCAACGGCATCTGAATTTAAAGGTTTGTTGGGTACAGATGATTGGGCTATTGAGTTAACTGAAGCAGAGTTGAATGATTTTTGTCGGCTTCTGATACAGCTAGCCGACACCATGAAACAACTTGCAACTGAATTGATGGATGAGGAAAAAATTGCCTGCGAAGCTGAAAGCGATTTGTTGTGGCTGGAGGTAGAAGGCTATCCCCAAGCCTACAGCCTACGCTTGATTCTGACAAAAGGGCGTTGTGCAGAAGGCAAATGGCATCCTTCCTCCGTTCCGGGTTTGCTACAAGCTGCCCAAACTCTGAAGGTTTTTTAAAATTATTTTTTTATTTCTCAAGCTTGTGTTATAGTTTAAAAATTGACGGGGCGTAGCGCAGCTTGGTAGCGCGCCACTTTGGGGTAGTGGAGGTCGTGGGTTCGAATCCCGCCGCTCCGATTGATAGACAGCTGAATAACGCGTAATTTGTGATAGTTCAAACATTGATGTCGTTAAGGGCAGATTTTTTTGTTGCTCTTAACAAGTTAATGTCGTCGGGTTACCTTATCATCAAGATATACAAGGTCCATTAGCCTAAAGTATCAGACGCGCTACTGGTGAACTTTAGATTGCATCAATTTAGTCTTTCTAAATCAGAACTTGGTTAATTAGGTAAGAAATCTTCAATTAAACATTCATCTGCATTAAAAGGAGAGTCTACAGGAAAAGTATCAAGCGGTAAACCAGTTTCATCACTGGCTTGTTTTCTGGCATCTTGATAACACTCTGGCAAAACTTCCTGAAAATATGCTTTTAAACTAGGACTTTCCTTAAAAGCTCTTCTCAATCTACGGCGATGCTCTCTGATAGAACATTTCCAACTATTAGAGCATTTTTCATGTTGGTATTTATATTTTAGTAAATGCATTAATAGAACAACTAAATTACTCTCAAGCGCTTGTTTTTCACTTCTCCCCATGCATTCAATCTCTTCGATAAGATTTTCTAAATCAACTTCAGAAAACCTGCCTTCTTTTAATTGTTTAGCTGTTGTCTCTATCCACAGATAAAAATCTTGGTCATAAAGATGAGAGTTTGTAAAGACTGTTGGTTGAGGCGCTGTCATATGTTTTTTCAACTTCCCAAAATCCAACTATAAAACTTGATTTATCCCGCTCTGACTATACCCGTAGTCTGTTTAAATAGATTGCTTTTGTGCTTATCCCAAGTGGAACTTGAGACGGGAGTAAGTCGTAGGGTAAATATATAATAGCAAAATTTTAGGAAATTTGTAATTACAGCATACTGACTACTGTGGAGGATGAATAGCATTGAGACTTAGATCCCCGACAACTTTTACGACATCGGGGATCTGGTTTCAACTACTCAACTCTAACCTGAATGTCTTACGCTAGTAGTCGTTCTTTCCTAAGAAAGCAAATGACTATGATATCCGCACCTCAGTTGCTAACTGATCCATTTTTGCAACTGCCAACGGAAACTTCAGTACGAGTTGTATGGTTCACGGAGTTTCCAGGTTCTAAACATATCGTCACTTATGGTGAAAATCTCAATCAAACTGCTGTAGCAACCACTAGCAAACTAAGTCGTACACGAGAAGATCAAAACTCACGAGTGGGAAACCAAACCCAAGATGGGCAAGTGTATCAACAACCCATTAAGCGTGACATTTGGCGACATGAGGCTGTTGTGACTGGGTTAATTCCAGGAACACGGGTTGAATATCGTGTCATGAGTGTGGGGGAAGATGGAGTTCGTGTTGGTAGCAATGTGTTTACCCTTGCACCTGCACCAACTTCTGGCACACCGTTGAAAATTCTGCTAACTTCCGATCATCAAATCAAGCCGATGGTAGCAGCAAATCTACAGAAGGTAGAAGAGACAGTGGGGCGAGTCGATGCGGTTTGGTTTGCAGGTGATTTGGTTAACATCAGCGATCGCGCCAGTGAATGGTTTGACAATTATGATGGCAATGCTTTCTTCCAGTGTTTACAACGTCATGCCCATTATGAAATGGATAAAAATGGGGTCAAGACAATTTACACTGGTGGACAAATCATTCAACACGCGCCTATGTTTACTTGTATTGGCAATCATGAGGTGATGGGGCGGGTTAGTGATGGGAATTTAAATGATGAATTCGATTATACGATACCTCGTGCGAGCCTAAAGGGGATCGCACTCAATTTGTCTGTGGAAAAGTCTTTGAAAGATAATTCCTTTAATACCGACACCTATGAAGAGATTTTCACTTTACCGGAAAGTAAAGAGGGTGGAAAAACTTACTATGCAGTAAGTTTTGGAGATGTGCGTTTGGTTGTACTGTATGCAACGAATATGTGGCGTACTCCTAATTTAGATGCAGAAGCTAAGGGTAGATACCGGGAAAGAAATGCGGATTTCTCTAACCCTGAGAATTGGGGTTACGGACAGCATATTTATGAACCGATTGCCAAAGGAAGTAAGCAGTACAATTGGCTGCTACAAGAACTCAACAGCCCTGAATTTCAACAAGCAAAGTACAAAGTCGTGATGTTACATCATCCACCCCATACTTTAGGTGGTAACATTGTACCTGCCTACACCGATCCAGTCCAGGTCGTGGAACGAGATGAAAATGGCAATATCAATGCCGTGCGTTATGAGTACCCTATAAATACAGACTACATCATCCGTGATGTTTTGCCCATTCTTGAGGCAGCTGAGGTGCAATTTGTTTTTTATGGGCATTCACATTTGTGGAATCGCTTTCGCAGCCAATCGGGGATGCACTTCTTAGAAACATCTAATGTTGGTAACTCTTATGGTGCTGCTTGGGGTGATAACAAGCGAGAAGTCCCGACAGGGTATAAAGAACAATACACGGCACTTGGAGATCCTAATGGACTAGAGCCAGTAGTGCCAACAATAGCCCCATTGCTGGATGAAGATGGTCAGCCGCTCCCATATATTGCCAGTAATGATATCACTGTTTTCAGCATCTTTGACACTGCTACTGGTAAAATCAGCAGCTACCGTTTTGATCTACGTCAACCAGACGCAGAAGTGGTGAAGTTTGATGAGTTTGAATTGAAGTTTACTTAGATCAGGTTTTGCCCAAGCCTTCACGACTAGTTATACCTCCTACAAAAGAGAACTGCTGTAAATTCACGGGTTTCCCCGATACCTTGAGCGTGAACATCAGTAATCTTTGGGGAAGAAGGTGATGAGAAATACTTTTTTTCCACAAAATTGCTTTCTGAGAAACAGTCTCTTCTCCTCTAGGTTCGTTAGAATAAATTGCGATCGCCGAATTGTTTTCAATGTAAACCTAAGCGCGTCATTTTTGACGATGTATGGTGAACAGGTTCAATTTGGTGTTTCTGAATACGGATGGGTGTGTTACCTTAATTGCTGAGATTGCTGCATTTCTGAGTTACTCAACTCGCTCGACTTGAGCAATTACATTGGTATAACCTAACGTAGGTATACAACACTGTGCCGCAGGAATGCACATGGATTGGATTAGCTTACTCAAAACTCAACAATCTGATTTTCTGCAACGAGTCAAAAGACCTAAGACTTACGATCTTTCTTTGCTGGAGAGTCAAGTCAAGGGTTGCCATAGTGAGATTATGACATTTTGGGGTGAACCATTGGCGGAACTGCGAGAAATTTCTCGTCAACAAGCAGAAATCATCGCCAAAAATCCGCCACCAACACCGCCGGAATATCCTGAACCTCCCGATTGGACAATTCCCTTTCCAACATACTTCCAGCGACAAGCAGAAGATTATCTATTGCGAGAGCAAATTGTTGATCGCATTATCCTGGAACGTTTGGGCAAACTGGTGAAAAGAGTGCCACAAGACACCTTGAACAACATGGTTTTAGATGACGAAGGAAATTTACGCGGCGAAAGTAAATTTTCTTACTTATTTACTAGTAATCCCAAGGTTAGTATTCAAGTTTTGGCAACTGATGGAGAAAGTTTTAATAGTCTCAAAAAAGATAAAGTCAGATGGTCCATAACTCAAGAGGATTTGAAAAATCATCAGGTATTAATTTTTCTATGTTTGTTTTATCCATTTACAACTGAGAGAGGTGCGGAAAGACAAGCTATAATTTCCGGTTTTTTACCGACAAACCAAATTGAATTTAGTGAACCAAAACTCTACGTCACTCCGGGTAACTTGCTGTACGCAGGAGGATTAAGTTGGTATTTAGAATCACTCATTATCAAAAAAAATACACCATCAGTCGTTGACGAGATCGCGATCGCAGAGACAATCCAAACGCTGTCACCAGATCATCATCTAAAAAATGTCATTGGCGACTGGGAATGCTGGCAAACTTTGAAAGGGCATAATAGAGGAATTAATTGCCTAGCTTTTCAGCCAAGCGAGAAAAATGGGGACTCGCCTATATTAGTTAGTGGTAGTCGTGGAGAGATAAAACTATGGGATTTGACTAAGGGTGAGTTAGTCGCTACTTTGTCAGAACATCCTTGGATTTTACCTGGACTTGTGGATGAAGTGAATTCTCTGGCTTTCAGTCCCGATGGTCAAACTTTGGTGAGTGGGGGAGCAGACTCTACGATTAAAATTTGGCATATGGGCGCAAGAGACTTGATTGATATCTTGCACAAACATAATGGCATGGTACGGTGCGTCGCCTTCACTCCCAATGGGCGCATGTTAGTTACTGGCGGAGATGATCGAAAAATTATGTTTTGGGACTTGACGCTGCGTCAAGTTGGGATCTTCTTATCCTTAGATGACACAGCTGCTCATTCTCTGACTTTTAGTCCGGATGGGCAAACTTTAGTAACGGGAAGTTACCGCAAAATTAAAGTATGGCATATATCCCGACCAAAGAAAATGATTACTGCACCACAGTTGTTACAGTCATTTACAGGTCATTCTCACATTATTCCTTCCTTAGTTATCAGTGCGGATAGCAAAATTCTGATCAGTGGTAGTCGAGACAAAACGATCAAAATGTGGGAGATAGAAACTGGAGAATTGATTCGCACTCTCAAAGGACATACGGATGGAGTCTATGCGCTCGCGCTTAGCCCAGATGGGCAAATTATTGCAAGTGGTAGTGCAGATCAAACAATAAAACTGTGGCATTTAGAAACGGGAGAACTACTGAGTACATTTACAGGACATGGCAATACGGTAACAGCAGTAGCATTCACTGCTTCCGGGGAGATTTTGGTGAGTGGGAGTTTGGATAAAACAATTAAGATTTGGCAGAGGAGTTAAGGCAATGGATGTAAAGAAGTGAAAGGATATTTTATATAGTAATCTGTGGCTTGGGGCACTCAGCATTCAGAACTTATGAGTCAAAACGAACAATCTTATCAAACCCGCCCCTACTTAACGGGTTTCTAATCCGCTTATCATTTTTTTAGATCTATAGGTTTATTTGCACCTACCTACTTAGCTTCTCAAATTACTGCCCAAAGACGACGGTTTTTCTGCCATTTACGATGACTCTGTGTTCCAGATGATAACGCACGGCTCTGGTTAACACAAGGTTTTCCAGATGTTTACCCTGCTCGATCATCTGTTCGGAGGTATACGCATGATTGACTCGTGTCGTTTCCTGTTCGATAATTGGTCCCTCATCTAAATCCCCAGTCACATAATGAGCTGTTGCCCCAATAATTTTCACGCCGTAGTCATGAGCAAGGTGATATGGTTTTGCTCCCTTAAAACTAGGTAGAAATGAGTGATGGATGTTGATGCAGCGCCCGAACAGTTTCCGACTGAGACTCTCGGAGAGAATTTGCATGTAACGGGCTAGAATCACCAGTTCAATGTTCCGGTTCTGAACCATTGACCAAATTAAGGCTTCCTGTTTCTCTTTCGTCGCACTTGTTACTGGAAAATAATGAAAGGGGATTTGATAAAAGTCAGCCACGGGTTGCAAATCGGGATGATTAGAAACGATACCCACAATATCCATCAGCAAACTTCCTGATCTATGCTGGTATAATAATGCCTGTAAGCAGTGATCGAACTTGGAGACAAGAACCAAAACCGGGGGGCGGCGAGCAGCATCATGAATCTGCCAGTCCATACCAAATCGGCTAGCGACCGAAATGAACTTTTCCTGTAACAGTGTTAACATCTGTCCGGTTTCACTGGCAAAGACTGTACGCAGAAAAAATCGTCCCGTCTTGTGGTCAAAAAACTGTGCAGACTCCTGGATGTTACAGCTTTCGGCTGCCAGAAAACCTGAGACAGCAGCAACAATACCAATGACATCTTCACAAGAAAGAGTCAGAATATAAACCGGGTTTACCATGTGTTGAACAACTACTAGAATACGGGATATAAAAATATACATATAACAAACCGTGCTAGATTTGTAAAGATTGCGATGCCTTATCGCGCAGGATCTTCGGTAAGTCTAGGTCAATTGCAACTGGTGTGGTGGTAAAAACTTGTTATACAGGTTTGCCGTCTGGAGTTTGAGTTTTGAGGACAGACTCAATGCGATCAATACCCACGAACGCCCGCTCGACTTTACGTGATAAACATGATACTTTGACACTCCTCGCTCTAAAGAGACGAGGATTCTTTAAGAGTTTCTACCATATCTCTTAAATATCCGACTGTCGGGCAATTAATATTTCTATTAGCTGCCCCTAAGGCATGGTTCTTAGCCTCAACCTTCAAAGATTGATATCTGCTAAGCGTTACTTTCCCACAGTCCGTAGGTAGAGGCGAAGCTCGTGGGACGGAAGTTTCCGCCCCACAGACTTCGCTCAAATTATTACTCGGGAAGACTAATCCCACTTTTGTGACTATTGTGCGAGATGCTTTTGTGTCAGCGTGTTCTGTATAATCACATTTTCTACACAAAAACTTTTCGCCTTCTCTATTCTTTTTGTCTATGTGTCCACATTTAGGACATTCTTGTGACGTATATTTAGGCGGCACTTCTACAACGGGTTTTCCTGCTTTCAGCGCTAACCAGGCAATCTTGTTGAAAATTTCGCCCCAACCTGCATCTAAAATAACTTTGTTTAATCCTGTTTTCCTAGATCCCCCATTGTGCTTATAACCCCCTTTGCCATCATGCTTAGGCTTTACTCGCCTAATCATATTCTTAATGCGTAAATCTTCACGAGCTACGACATCAGCCGTTTTTACTATAATGCTAGCTACTTGCCAACCATAGCCATTACGATATTGCGCTATTTTATGTTTTTGTTTAGTGAACTTTTTGATAGCTTTTAGCTTATTTTTAGAACCTTTTTGCTTCCGACTGATAGCACGTTGTCGCATCGATAAGCGTCTAGCTTTACGAATATTCGTTGTTGGACGCTTATTTTCAATGAAACTGCCATTAGATAAAGCAACCAGCTTGTTAATGCCAACATCAATACCGACTACTGATTTGCACTGCTCTAATGATTTAATATTGGGCAACGAGCCTGTTAAATCAACTAACATGCTGATGTACCAATTACCGCCAACACGTTTTGTGGTGCAAGTCCTTAAATCTTGAATGATTGATAAATCAAGACTGTTGTGAAACTTGATATTTCCTATTCCCGGCAAATATACTGTTGCATAATTCTTTCTAATATCACGCAACAGCACTCGTCCGGGCTTGTATTCAAAAGAATCTAGACGTTTAATAAATTGAGGATAACCTCTTCCATTTTTATAAAAATTAGCAAAGGCTGTATCAAGTTTGGCAATATTGCGTTGCAAGACATCTGAGTCAATTGCTGCAAAATTATCCAGGTACTTTCTTAGTTGGGTCGTCATCTTCATCTGGATGCCAGATGCAGAATCCCAATCAGTCTTGACTGCAATAATTTCTTTTGTTTTCTTGTCTTTAACTTTGGTTTGTTTGGTAGCTAGTTCAAAGTTAGAGGGAATAACACCGTGCTTAACGACTGGACAAGTTAAAGGGCAGCAAGAGCCATACTCAATTTTTGATTCTAGCTCACAATAAGAGCCATAGGCGTAGACAATAGAAACATCATTGTCTTTGTTGTTAGACTCAAAGCCTATTGTGCGTTCTCTTAGAGCATAGTTACGATGCTTTCTTAATGTGACTAACCATTGTTCAAGAGTTGCCTCCTGAGACTGGTTAGGCAACAATTTAAAATTCCATCGTACTTGCATGTTCGACAAATTTTTATATATAAACCCTACATCATAGAGCCAGGATATCAAAATGTCAAATAAAAATACAAAAAAAATTGGAAAAAAGAGAAAAAGAAATGGGCCTATTTTGCATGATGAACTAAAAACAAGTAGACATTTGTTTTTAACGCCAACGGCTTGGGAGAGACTAAAAGTGTATGCTAGTCAACAAAGAATAAGCATAAGTGAGTTAGTAGAAAAATGAACAAGAAATATTGAAGCTCAATCAATTGAGCGTTCGTTTTTCCTCCGTGGACTAAAGTCACACGGCTTCCAAACGTTTCGATCTTTTTTTAGGTGATTATTGCAGCCCTGACATGACAATGCCAAATTTTCCAGGGAAGTCTCGCCGCCTTTATAACGAGGTAAAATATGCTCCAATGAAAATGATTGAGTAGCAAATTTTACCTGAATGTAGCAGTATTCACAACAGCCCTTCGCCCTTGCGACCACTGTCCGGCGTTGCTGGGCAGTAACTCTCTCCTCAGACACAAGCAGGCGGTTGAATGTTTAAATCTTGCATCACTTCTGTGAGCGATCGCCCTTCGCAACCGTGCCAACTCTGTTAGAGACTCAATGCGTTCTGCATCAAGTTGTTCAATCCGATCTGTGAGTTGAATTAGCTCTTCAAGCTCCGCATCGGTTATCGTCAGTGCCTGTCTTTTTGCAATCAGTTGGTTAAACCTGTCCTGA
Organism: Rhizonema sp. PD37; assembly: GCA_029379215.1. Classification (GTDB taxonomy): domain Bacteria; phylum Cyanobacteriota; class Cyanobacteriia; order Cyanobacteriales; family Nostocaceae; genus Rhizonema. The sequence continues at coordinate 848 of JAQYWO010000249.1, read as the reverse complement.
AGCTGATCGTCCAGGCCCTGGTTAATTTTCAAAAGTAATTGAGACTAGGCATGATGATAGCCTGGGAGCCTCACGTTGGGCACGAAGCAGCAGTACCTGCGTCACAAATACCTCAAATTCTTGCGCTTGCATTTGCTCAACGGCTTTCAAGAGTTGCTCTGCTGATACTTGCGCTTCAACTTGAATCACAGGCATAGATATCTCTTTCTTAGTTGGCGAGTCTTAACTATACAATAACGTACTTGGAGGGCGATCGCATACTGCATGCACATAACCCACACCACTGGCTTCCAATTGTCGCAACGGGTTGAGCAGCCAGATCGATGGCAGTATTGAGAGCTTGTGTCAGTCCCCAAAAGCCTTCTTCTGCCACCGCACCCAGTGTGGAACGCAAAATGCCGATAGGGGCTACCTTTCGCAGCGACAAACTACCGACATCTTTTTGGGTAACTATTTATATTAATTCCAAATTTAAAATCAACAAAGCCAGATTTAGTCCGAGTTTCAGGGTTTGTCTGTGTTTGTTAATTTTGGAGAATTGGTATTATGAGCGATCGCATTGACAAAAGAAAAGATCGCTCTTTCACAAAGGCGATCAATGATTAATTAAGAGCATTTAGCCCGTAGTTTTGAGCTAATAGCTAATAAGAGTTTTAGGTGTAGCTGTTGTAGTCTACAGGTGTTGAGAATTACAATCAATTTAAAGGGTTATAAGTCTCGTTAGCTAATTGCTTCCCTACACCAATATTGTTTGCATCAAAGGCTTATCTTCAGATAACTTACCTGTCCGCAACCATCCTTGACAGGTTAAGGAAATTGCACATTTGTCAAGAGGGTGCAGGAAAAGG
>JAQYWO010000248.1 GCA_029379215.1 Rhizonema sp. PD37 | reverse complement strand
GTTTATATACAATTGCAGAAATGAATGTATTATTTGAGAAAGTCGAAGAAAAATATTTAGAATACATCTTGTCTTTACGTTACTTATTAAGAGTTTTTTTTAAAGTAATTATAATTATGATTGTAGGTTTATTGATTCAACTTTTAAGTTTAAAAATTACTTTAGCAGGCGTAAGCATATTGTTTAGTATCATTATGCTAGGTTGCTATATGGTAATTAGAGAAAAGGTCTCTTAATCTTCAATTAACTCTTATAAAAATACATTTTGGAGGTTTAAATGGAACTACTAATTTTACCAGGCGATGGAATTGGGCCGGAAATAACAGCAACAGTTATTGAGTGTATAAATACACTTGATAAACGGTTTTCACTTAATTTGCAATTATATGTAGAAGAAATTGGTTTGGCAAGATTAGAAAAACATGGATCAACAATGCCTGTGGATTTACTAGAACGTGCAAAAGCTGTTGATGGTGTTATCCTTGGACCACTTTCTACAGCAAGTTACCCGCCTTCCGACCAAGGAGGTATAAATATTTCACGTGAGTTCAGACAGAAATTAGACCTCTTTGCTAATATCCGTCCATGCATTGGTAGACCGGAAATCTCAAAATTTGCACCTCAGATGGATTTAATAATTGTCAGGGAAAATACAGAGGGATTTCTTGCTGATCGGAATATGACATTTGGTTGTGGCGAATTTATGCCAACAGAAGATATAGCTTTAGCTGTTCGCAAAATTTCTGCTAGCGCCTCAAGAAGAATTGCCCAAACAGCTTTCAAATTAGCACAGAGAAGAAAAAAAAAGGTAACTGTTGTACACAAAGCGAATTCTCTAAAGCTTAGTGATGGTTTATTTCTGCGGGAAGTAAAGCGAGTAGCTTCTGCATTTAAGGACATTGAACTGAATGAAGTTTTTGTTGACGCTATGGCTGCTTTACTGATTCGGAGTCCGGAAAAGTTTGATGTCGTATTGACGACAAATTTATTTGGTGATATTTTATCAGATGAAGCTGCAGAACTTTCAGGAAGTCTGGGACTTGCAGCTTCATTGAACGAAAGTGAAGAACTGGCGGTGGCACAGGCTGCTCATGGTTCTGCACCAGACATTAGTTGTCAGAATAAAGCAAACCCCACAGGATTGATGCTTTCTACGGCAATGCTATTCGAGTGGATTGGAAGTAAGAAGAATAATTCAAATATGCTGAAGGCAGGATTATGTTATCGGAATTCTGTTGAACATGTACTTTCAAACTCACAGACACGTACTGTAGATATTGGTGGTAATTTAGGAACAAGTAAATACGGTCAATTGGTTGCAGACGTAATTCAGACAATTTAAATACTTGGAATCGCTCACCGTTGGGGCGGGTTTCCTGCCGTAAGAAACTGGCTGTAAAGAAAGTGAAGCGCGAATCTTTTCCCAAAGGAAGATGCTACTTGTAACGGCAGCATTGACACTGCCACATCGGTATGACCTATTTCATAATCTAAAGAAAACACTACGTAATACGTTGCGTAGTGCGCGAAGTCTTGGGGAGAGAGTACTCTCTCCCCAAGACTTCGCGGCTTTAGCCCACGGACGAAGATCCGTTTAGAATCCTCCGTGTTTTAACGGGGGAAGATGTCAATCCTCTCTAAACTTTTTGCTTTTGCAGCTTTTTTGAATGCTGTTTTTTGAATATGCCTCCAAATCCTAGTGCTGCTACTGAGCCTAAGATGGTGAAGGGTTCTGGAACAGGATTGGCTTTATTAACTACTAACGAAAGATTATCTGCGTAAGAGTCATTTACTCGCCCTCTGAAATAAGCTGCGTTCAGCAGTACATTGATTTGACGTGTACCCACAGGTACAGAGCCATTAGCTGACTGCAAAAATAAGCCTGTGGTGTTGTTTCTTTGCGCGGGTGTCGGCGCAGTAATACTAGATATACCCAGAGACTGCTTACCTTGATTAAGAAAAGAAATGTTTAGTGATGCGCTATCTTCATCTGTGCCATATCCACCTAACCAACCGCTTAAGTTAAATGTACCTTGACCTGCATCAACAGTTGAAGCTAGATCGGATATATCGATTGATTGCGAAGCACTGGAAGAGGCTCGATCAGCACCACCATAGAACAAATTTGCTCCGCGATCGCTCGGTCCTGGTACTAATGTACCAGGAAGAGAAACACTTACTACATTGCCTGAGGGGTTGGTAAAACTAAAACCTGTTGCCCCGTACTTTAATACACTGAAACTACCTGTGGTAGTCCAGCCTGGGATAGTAGGTATATCAGCCCCAACAGCATTACCGATTGGATCTCCTTGCCCTTGTTCAGCATCGCCATTCACTATCAAGTTAGTACCAAGGGTGGCTGCATGGATGGGACTGGAAAGCAACAGACTAGATGCAAATCCTACTGTCAAGGTTGCACCAATCTTGGTCATTGCTTGATAAAAGGAGGAAAAGATCATTAGCTTATTCATAGTTTGTTTTCTCCTGCCGGTTGACTAACAGCTTGAAACCAAGTCAAACAAAATTCATTGATTTTCTAACTGTGACCCTCCGAAGCGTACTTTAAAGAATTGCTTCAAGGCAGATGCTTGTTATTTCATAAAAGTGCAAAAGCTACATTCATAGCAAGTTAAATTCCACCAACTCCAAGGAGTTCGAGAACAGACTGTGCCAGTATTTGTTGTCCAGAGGAGTGAAAGGATGTCATTAGCTAGTTGTGAACATAGCAGAACTCCCACTTTTTATTACTGTCAAACCATAGTTAGCTTGGACTTTTAAGCTATCTGGTAATTCAACTATCTGTAGACTTATTTAAATTTGTTGAGCAGACAAAACACTGATGTAATGCACCAAACACGTGTCTACTTTACTTCGGCGTTGCAGATAGTAGACTATTCCTCTGTGGAGACAATGTCCCTGATAATATTTCGGCTTTAGCTTTGAGCAATACAAAGCCGCCTGGCGCAATTGTTTCGGCTTTGCAAAACGCTTCGATAATATAGTCTCCCAAGGGATTACTTATGGGTCGGGCACAATTTCCGAGGTATGGTTGCGCGTATTAGAAATTACATTACCATTTCAGCTATCAGGTGTCAAGTATTGCGAACGCGATGCCTAAATAGCTTTACACCATTCCATCAGTGAGAGTTTAACGGAAAAAATCTGATTTATTCTAGCTCCTCCAATGGACAGAGACATTTTCGCTACAACTAACTTACGATTAGCTCTAGGTATGGTAGTGACTTTATCTTGAAGCTGAAGCTCTATCTGGAGATATAGGAAATTTCTGTGGACAGTGTAGACAATTATGCATTAGTTCTACGGAGCAAATTAGCCGAAGTTGGACCTTCTAAGTAATCGGAGAAGAAAAGTTTCATGCTCGTTGTCCATCATCTTAACAACTCGCGATCGCAGCGCGTGCTATGGCTGCTTGAAGAATTAGGTATCGAATACGAGATCAAGTACTACGAACGGGATGCGAAGACAATGCTGGCACCAGAGTCACTGCGTCAAATCCACCCTCTTGGTAAATCGCCAGTAGTCACAGATGAAGATCTCACAATCGCCGAATCTGGCGCTATTATCGAATACATCGTGGATCGTTACGGCAACGGTAAGCTAGCTGCGGCATCCGGTACGCCGGAACGTCTTCGCTACACGTATTGGCTGCATTACGGCGAAGGTTCTGCAATGCCACCACTAGTGATGAAGGTAATCCTCGAGCATTTCGGCACAGGAGATAGCGGTGCTTACGATGGATTCGTTGCTCCCCAAATCAAGCTTCACTTTGACTACATAGAAGGTGAACTCAGTAAAAGTACGTGGTTTGTAGGTGAGGAATTTACAGCAGCCGATATCCAAATGAGCTTTCCCCTCGAATTACTCGCTACGCAAGCCGAAGAAGTCGAGAGCCGACCAAAGACCAAAGAATTTCTCAAGCGTATCCATGCGCGTCCTGCCTACACACGCGCCCTCGAACGTGGAGGCAAATACGATTACGCCAGTAGTCTTTAATAATTCTCCTACCGCTGACCAATTTTGTATTTATTTTGACAAGGGGGAGAAGCTAACTCCGGAAACTGAGGTAAGTAAATTTTTCGCCTTCCAAGCCGTTGTTCATCCTCCAACATGGATGCCGGGACGTCGCTCGGGATCTTTCTCAGCCCGCCGCAGCACTTCACGAGTAACCACAGCAATATCGCCCTCGCCAAACAAAATAAAACGTAGCATGTAATCAATCGGGTTGCCCTCTGGCCAGTTAAAATAGGCATGAGGGATTTTACCCGTCAAATCTCGAAGATATAGAAGTATGGCAGCGATCGCATTAGGAACAGCGGCACTCTCAGCACGGAGAATTCGGTAGCCACCAACTTCCAACCCTTCGACTCTCACAACGTTTTCAAATTCCGAAGCGTCCGATATCAAAATCTCTAGAAAGAGGATGGGATCTGTAAGCGGAATATGGTTATCTTCGCGCACCTCTTGCTCCTTTAAATTATACTCCTGCACATCGCCCTCATTTAATCGATTGGCAATCAGTCGGATTGCACCTCGGCTTTCTTCAATGAAGCGACAAGCATTTTCGTCCATATCGATCCGCTCTACCCGTAGTTCAAGCGATCGCCACACGCGGGAAACCAACGAGGTAAGGATGATCGCACTGATGAATATGGCTGCAATTTTAATCCCCTCGGGTCTCTCAATGATATTAGTAATAGTTGTATAAAGAAACAGCAGCGTGATGATTCCGAAAGCGAGTGTTCCGCGTTTTGCTCTCCGGTGATGGACTGATAGAGTCACGGCAAATGCAGCTGAAGTCATTAATACAAGTACACCAGTTGCGTAAGCCCCACCCTGAGCTTCCACATTAGCTTGGAAAATAATTGTGACGATAAAGGAAACAATTGTATAGACTAGCACTAAAGGTCTTGATGCCCGTGCCCATTTTGGTGCCATGCCATAGCGCGGCAGATAGCGAGGTAAGATGTTGAGAAGCCCTGCCATTGCCGATGCACCTGCAAACCAGAGAATACCAATGGTACTCAAATCGTAAATTGTGCCAAAGCCATTACCTAGAAACTGATGTGCCAAATAGGCGAGGGCACGTCCATTGGCTTTCCCCCCCGTTTTAAATTCTGCTACGGGGATGAGTATAATAGTTATAAAGCTGCTGGCAATCAAAAAGAAGCTCATGATCAAGGCTGCAGCAGTAAGCAACTTACGTGTATTGCGAATACGTCCCTTAGGTTGTTCGGGAGTGTCGTCACTGCTACCGGTGACAAGAGGCATCACAGTCACACCAGTCTCAAAACCGGACAATCCTAACGCTAGTTTTGGGAACACTAACAGGGCTATGCCAAGCAAACTCAAAGGATTTTGATTGTTAGCGAAAAGAGCAGTCTGCCAGTTAGCGATCGCCGATGGTTGAGTCAAGATATGATATGAACCGACGCCAATCACAATCAAATTCAACAGTAGATAGATTGCAACCAGAAAAACTGCAATACCAATAGCTTCTCGGAAACCTTTGAGGAAAACGGCGGCTAGCAATACCACTAGGAATAGGGTAATACTGATCTGCTGGTTGTGAAGCAAACTTGGCACAAACGGATTTTCGATAATATGGGCAGTAGCATCAGCCGCTGAGAGGGTAATAGTGATGATGAAATCGGTTGCCACAAAACCGAGCAGGCAGAGCACGAATATTTTCCCTTGCCACCAGGGGAGCAAGTGTTCGAGCATCGCAATAGATCCTTCGCCTTTAGGACTTCTGGCAGCAACGCGCCGATATATCGGCAAAGCTCCGAAAAGTGTTAGCAGAACCAGAACGAGGGTTGCCAGGGGAGAAACCGCCCCTGCTGCCAGTGCAGCAATACCGGGTTGATACCCAAGTGTAGAGAAATAATCTACACCAGTGAGGCACATGACTTGCCACCAAGAATGATTGCTGTGTTCTTCATTCTCGTTGCGGTTTTTTTCGAGCAACCAGTTGGTGAACTTTCTACCGAGTCGTTTTGTTGGAGGTTTAGCCATCAAACGATACTCCTAGTTATATTTATAGGGTAAGTTGGCGTGAATCAACATAAATTTAACATTGGCGTCTCTTCTTCCAGACATCCGATTCACATGTGTACTCCCCCTTTTGGGCTATTAAAGGTCAAGAGTTATACCGTTTCTCTATGAAGCTGCGCTCTTTCAATATCTTACTCTCCTTGCGGTGCATTGTCTCATGTCCGGTAAATCAACTTTAATTCTGTATTAACTTCAAGAGAGATCCTCGCTATGTATTATCTGCATTCCCCGCCTCTGGAGAGGGGTTGCGGTCAATATTTATTTTGTGTGATTTTACGGACATCATAGAAAATTTATCACAAAAGGCAAGAAGCCCAAAACCATCGAGAATGTGCCTGTTCTAAATCTAGAACAGGCACATAGATTATAAGTGTTCAACCGGACATGATATAAATTATTCGTGAACAATAAGATTCCCGACTTCTTTGAGAAGTCGGGAATCTTATTAGGATTGCTATATCCTCTACTCTTTAAGGGTTCATTTTTGGACTCTTAAGAATCCCCCGGCTGCCATCCGTGGGGAGTTTCAAGAAGTCCGCTATATAAACTAATTGCTATTACCTTTATTTTGAAGTAATTTCCTAGCAATAAGAGCGCCGATGACGACGCCACCAACCACTTCTGTAGCTGTTCGCACCGTTTGCTTACCTTCCTCAGAATTTAAGTAGCGGTCAAAAACCTCATCCTTGAGCCATTCCTTGGTAACTTTGAAGTCATGAGGTAAACTCGGTAACATTTCTAAGTAAGTTGCTTGACGGATTAAGTGACCGTTTCTGCCTAAAACTTCGTAACGGTCAAAGATGTTAGCAACACTCTCTTCTATCCCTAACTTCATCAGAGTACCACGAAGATGAACTTCAGATGGCTTGAGCGGATGACCCGAAACTAGAGATTTAAGATTATGAGCGATCGCTGCGGCCTGCTGATATGCCACTTGGGCTGTTGCTGGTAAGGATTCACCACCTTGTTGCACAGCACAATCACCAGCAGCAAAGACTTCGGGATAGTCGAGCAATTGTAGTGTGGGTGTCACTTGCAGACGACCATGGTGATCCCGGTGTTCTTTTGGCACTGGCAAGTCTTTAATCAACGGATTCATTGTCGTGCCTGCCGTCCAAATTACCGTAGAAGCTGGTATTACTTCCGACTTCTCATGGCGGGTATACTCAATTGCATCAGCACGAACGGCACTTACCTTCGCTCCTAAAAGTAACTCTACTGGTACAGCACGTTTAAGCATTGCTTGCAAGGCAGTCCCACGCAGATTTACATTCACGTCTCCTTCCAGGATCTGCTCTCCATGATTGAGCATTACAACCCGAATCTCATGCGAATTGCCTCCTAACGCCTCATACCAATGAGGCAGCAAATCGGCCAAAGTACAAGTCATTTCAACACCCGTTGGTCCACCACCTACAACTACGAATGTTAGCAGTTGGTGTCGTTTTTCTGTTTCTCGGGTTTGACGGGCTTGTTGCAGGCGATCATGTAATTGTTGCTCAATAGCTTGCACCTCTGTGGCTGTCCGTAAAGGTAAGCTGTATTCTTTCGCACCTTCTACCCCAATGTAGTTCGTGACACTACCTAAACCTAAAACTAAGTTACTGTACTTGTAACTACCTGAAGTTAATTTGACTTCCTTCTGCTGGATGTCAATTGATTCTATAGAATCTTGAATGAAGACAACACCGCTATGCTTAAGCAATTCCTCATATGACGGACAAACTTCCTCTGCACTCATCTCACCTGAGCAATATTCATAGAGTAAGGGCTTAAAAGAAAATCGTTCCTCTCGATCAATGAGGATAACTGAGCGAGGATAGTTTTGATGACTTAAGTATAAGGCTGTAAACAACCCTGTAAAGCCACCACCAAGAATAAGAGTTTGATTAACCGTATCCGTCATGCACCTGCTCCTGCTCGTTTGTATATATAATTACAGTTTGAGAGAATTAATTTTGAGCGATCGCCTAATTCAAAAATTTCTGACTTCATTGACTAGTTTTGTAAACATGATAATCTCTAAATTGCAATTAGATAACTTGTCTTTAGTTAGAGTAAGCATTTAGCATCGTCAGAAGACAGGAGAGAAAGATGTATATATATGCTAGATATCTATCTATAGCAATCCTCAATTATTTGTAAACTCAAAGTTAATACTGTAGACAGTTGACAGTTAATGGTCAAATGTTAATTATCAGAAGCTCGAACGAAATATTTATATCTCAAAGAGAGTTACCGTAAAAAATTAAAAAGCCCTAAATCAAAGCATTTTAATTTTTAATTCTGCAAAGTGGCATTAGCTATTTTTATTTATGTTTTTCTTCAACTGACGTAAATTTTTTAGGCATAGATCATAAAATGGTGAGCGTTAACTGTTAAGTGTTAACAGTTAACACTCCATAGTGAAACTAATTTCTACTCAACCATTTCTGACCGTTCAAGCGCTTCACCAGTCCATAAACCATTAAATCGAGTGAGACTTTACGCTCATCAATCAAGAATGACTCCAGAGTGCTGGGCTTTTTGCCTTCATTGCAGGAAAAAGCCTTTTTTCCTTGAATATTTTCTTCCGGAAAATACAGGTTGAACTGGCGCAAACCATTTTGCCAACTCCCCATGATTTGCCAGCATTCTTCAGTTTTCTCAAAGCCAGCGATAGGCACCTTTTGCTTGGCAAAATTTATATTTAAATCTTGCACTCCTTCTTTGGCGATCGCTTTTTGCAAAGCGGGGATGTAGTCTTGCTGCACGAAATCCGAAAAAGGCTTGTCTTCTACAGATGGAGCTTTTTCTTTCTTTGCTGCCTTGGCTGGCTTCTCTCCGGAGGCGTCTTCCTTATCTGCGGCAGGCTCATCTTCAGCAGATCCTTCTTTGGCTGCTTTCGGTGGCTTACGTTCTGCTGCAGCCTTTTTATCTGCGGCAGGCTCATCTTCGGCAGCCTCTTCTTTGGCTGCTTTCGGTGGCTTATGTTCTGCTGCGGGCTTTTCTCGCTTGGGTGCAGCTTTGGCCGCGTTTGGGTTAACTTCTGGATTTGCCGCTTTTGGATCTGGCGTGTTGGCGGTAGGAATGTCTGTCGCTACGTCGGAGTCGTTACTGGGAGCGTGTTCTTCAGCGACACTGGGTGCCTGTTTGTCAACAGTGCTGGGAGCTACCTCTCCCGCTTCATTATGATTGGTTTCTTCTGCCATTGCTCAGGTCAATCCTTTTAGCTAATAGAGCGATCGCTCACCTTAAGGTATCTGTCATTTTCATTTTGGCATAGGAGAGCCTGCTACCGTTCGCTTGTAATGCAAAATTCGTCTTTCCAAGTGACTCCATAAAGCGCCGATGGAAAATCATCATTGCTTCCTTAGATGTGAATGAAGTATGACGTTTTGTCATATTGCGAAAGAATAGAAGGTTTTTCCGAAAGATTTTCTATTGGCTGCTAGTTGAGAATATGTAAATTTATATACTAACGCTACTGTACTTTTTAGTCGAGTTCGTAAAAAAACCTTGAAATTAAAAAATATCGATGAAAGCTAACCGTAAAACTATCAAAACGGCAATCATTGCTAGTTTAGTTGCTGTGTTTGTCGTCATTTTTGGCACTCCAGCAACTTCTTTTATTGCTCCGCATGACAAGCAACAGATCTCAAATCAGATACTCAAAGGCATTGCGAATCGCGATCGCTACAATACAATTAACTCCTTTAACAAGGTTGATTCTACACGCTTCCCAGACCGTAACCTGATTGCTAGCAGAAAGATGATCGGTCATCCGGCAAATGTGAGAAAGAATGTTCTTGACTTAACAGCAGAAGAGAAAAGCGCATTTGTTGAGGCCGTGCGAACACTAAAAACTACAATCCCAGACGGTAGTAATATCAGTATTTACGACCAGTTTGTGGCAGTACATGTGGGAGCAATGGGTTTAATGCTTGACGGTGCCCAAGGTCCTGCGGCTGGACATGACGGTGCTCATGAAAGTGCTCTTATACTACCGTGGCACCGCGAGTTGGTCTACCGATTTGAAAAAGCCTTGCAATCAGTCAACCCCAATGTGACAATTCCCTACTGGGATTGGACAGATTCTCAAGCATTAGATGTTGTCTTTAGCGATGACTTTATGGGACCAAACGGTCAAGGCGTCACCGAGAATATTCCCCTCGATAACGGTCAAAATGCAGGACCGACGACTGCTTCAGGCAGTGAAGGAACAAGCAGCAGCTTCTCAGATTTCTCCGGTTCGATGGGTTCTGATGCTCAAGGACCACCCTCCAATATCCCTGATTCATCCGGCGGTACGACTGGTTCCGACGCTCAAGGGCCACCATCTAACATCCCCACGGTTAGTGTTCAAGGGGGACCTGTTGTCTCCGGTCCTTTTACAGTAGATAATGGGTGGATTGCGATTCCCGATCTACATTTCAAGTCATCCACCGGAGAAACATTTGGTAACGCAATCTTTCGCTTTCTGGAAGTACCACCCACAAATAATTATCCTCTTCCCAAAGAGGACATTGAGCAAGTCCTTGCAATCGATGACTATAACACTTTCCGCCCAGCTTTAGAAGGATTTATCAAAGTTGACAGCACAGGTCAGCAAACACAGGGTGTGTTTTTGCATAACTATTTCCACAGCTTTGTCGGTGGCGCTACTTTTGACTTTACTGTTGGTCGTCCCTCTCCTCTAGGTACAATGGGTGACCTTTCCAGTTCTATTAATGATCCAGTCTTTTGGCTAGTTCATTCCAATGTTGATCGTCTCTGGGCTGAATGGCAGCAAAACGGACATGCTGGAAGCGACTATTATCCGGCTTCAGGCGGTCATTATGGAGAAAACCTCAACGATAGATTGTGGCCTTGGGACGGAGGTGAGTCCACTCCAGCAAATTGGGGTCCTGGAGATTTATTATCTTTAATACCCAAGTTCTCTCCAGACGATATTGTTAAACCTGTAGATACTCTGAATTTCCGAAAGTACGGCTATACCTATGAAAGCCTCAAAGGAAGAAAGAAGCACACTGAAAATTGAGGAGTGAGGAAATTTACAGAAGCGCCTTAGCGCTTCTGTATCGCGTTCTGTTCGCTCAACCACCAGCAACGGCAGGAACAATACTGACTTCATCACCATCTTTGAGGGATGTATTTGTTCCGTCTAAAAAGCGAATATCTTCGCTATTCACGTACAAATTCAAAAACCTCCTTGGCTGTCCTCCGTCATCGCACAACCGCGATTTGATACCAGGACAGCTTTTTTCAAGAGAGTCGAATAGTTCAATAATATTACCGCCACTGCATTCTAGCAAGGCTTGATTATTGGTGAATTTTTGCAAAGCAGTGGGAACTAAAACTTTGATCATTGTTGGTTGGTAGTTGTTGGATGTTAGTTGCTGGTTGCTAGTTATTGAGTGTTAGTTATAAAGTATTGGTTATTTCACTGACGACCAACTACTGTTTAACTATTCACTAGCCACGTTCCTAAACAAGAACTTGCTGCCATTCTAAACGATCAAGAGTACGAGAACGTTCCAATGCTCGTTCAAAGCTATCCAGTTTCGCCTCAATCGTTAAAGGTTCGCCAATATAACCTTGTACAGCTTCTTGAGTTTTCAAACCATTTCCAGTGATATACACCACTGTAGTTTCATCTGGGTTAATTTTGCCAGCTTCTACCAGTTTTTTCAACACGGCAACGGTTGTGCCACCTGCTGTTTCGGTAAAGATACCTTCGGTTTCTGCAAGCAGCTTCATGCCTTCAATGATTTCCGCATCAGTTACTGATTCTATTGCACCACCAGTTTTCTTGGCGATCTCGACAGCGTATATCCCATCTGCTGGATTGCCGATCGCAATGGATTTCGCAATTGTATTCGGTTTCACTGGCTTGATGAAGTCGCGTCCTTCTCTATATGCTTCGGCAATCGGTGAACATCCTTCTGCTTGTGCGCCACTGAAGCGTACGTTCTTGCCTTCTACCAAACCAACTTCGACAAATTCATTGAAGCCTTTATAAATCTTAGTAAATAATGACCCTGATGCTAGAGGTGCAACAATATGGTCAGGGAGTTCCCAACCCAGTTGTTCTGCCACTTCAAAGCCAAGAGTTTTGGAACCTTCTGAGTAGTAAGGACGCAGGTTGATATTGACAAAACCCCAACCTTGTGTATTTGCGACTTCACAACACAGACGGTTGACTTGATCGTAATTGCCCTTAACAGCCATGAGAGTAGGACTGTAAATCAAGCTACCTAAAATTTTACCTGCTTCCAAATCGGCAGGAATAAAGACACAGCAGTCTAAACCAGCATGGGCAGCGATCGCCGCAGTAGAATTTGCCAGGTTCCCGGTGCTAGCACAAGAAACGGTGCTAAAGCCTAATTCCCGTGCCCGAGAGAGAGCAACTGACACTACCCTATCCTTGAAGCTGAGGGTAGGCATGTTAACGGCATCATTTTTGATATACAGCTTGTTTAAACCAAGGCGACGTGCCAAGCGATTGGAACGAACCAAGGGAGTCATACCAGTTCCCACATCTATGACATTGTCAGTTGCAACAGGCAAAAACGCACGGTAACGCCAGATTGAATTTGGTCCCGCTTGTATTGTTTCCCGAGAAACCTTAGAACGTATGGCGTTATAGTCATAGGTAACTTCCAATGGACCAAAGCACAATTCACAAACATGAGTGGCTTCGAGTTCATATTCAGTACCACATTCCTTGCACTTCAATGCTTTAAGAGTGGCAGTGGCTGCTTGATTCTGGGTTTTGATCGCCTGAGTCATATTCTCCTTCTCCCTGGTTTTCCATCAACTGTGGCTTGATACTATCACGAGCCAAAATACACGTCAAACATACCCGACAAAAATAGTCGGGTATGTTTTCGATAACGAGCTATAGTCAGATCAAGTTCGGTTGAACACTCATGCGGGAAGTTTGTAGCTGATCTGTTTTTGTATTTCTAGCGATTCTCAGTTGTGTCTGATAGATTCTCGCCCTCACCCCTAGCCCCTCTCTCAAACGGCTATCCATTACCCGCATCTTTCTTAACAATCGCAAAAATCATATGGAGAAAGGG
>JAQYWO010000247.1 GCA_029379215.1 Rhizonema sp. PD37 | reverse complement strand
GATCCTTATGGCAGGCCTCGCGATCGCCCGAGTGGGAAAACTTTTTGGTTTACTGTGAACCCCTTTGATGTAATTTTAATTATGCCCACACCCGATAATACCGATGGTGATTTGGATGTTTTGCCTCAAGAAAGAACTGTGAGTAACTCTTCCAAGAGTGAAGTGCAGCATGCTAAGTATATCGTTAATATTGCACAGGGGGATAGTCTTCATATTGGAGACAAAATAGGTCATGAACATGCACATCCTGTGCCACTTAGTCTTGAGGAGCAGAAGGAAGCAGTTTTGCAATTTTTGCAAGCAATGGAAGAAAATTTCAAATATATCAAGCTTTTCCATACTCCACAGCAGACAGAGCTAAAAAATCAGTATATTCCGATTCAAGTCACCCTTGAAAGGAGATATAAACACGAGGTAGAAAAAACTTGGAGTTATAAAGAAATTGTCGAAGCAGATAATTTTAGCTTGTGTTATACCTGACTCATCATAATTGCCAAAAAGCTAACTAGAGACGGCTGACGGCATGGAGGATATTAATGTGAATAAGAACAAAAACTTTTATTTTCTCATAATTGATTTAGAAGCGACTTGCTCTAAGGACAAAAGTATCCCCAAGGAGGAAATGGAAATAATCGAAATTGGTGCGGTGATGCTTAATAAAGCAACATGGGCAATTGAGGCTGAGTTTCAACAATTTGTCCAGCCTGTGAGACACTCACAATTAACACCTTTCTGTACGGAATTGACGAGTATTCGTCAGGAAGATGTTGCCGATGCACCTAAATTTCTAGAGGCGATTTCTTTTTTGAAAGAATGGATGGATGCATATGCCAATCATATTTTTTGTTCTTGGGGAGACTACGACAAAAACCAATTTATTCAAGATTGCGAATTTCACAATGTCCCATATCCGTTTGATTCTAATCACAAAAATTTAAAAAAGGAATTTTCTGAGTATCTGGGTGTATCAAAAAGATTTGGGATGCCGCAGGCTCTCCAGCATTTAGGACTAGAATTGAAAGGAACACATCATCGCGGGATTGACGATGCCCGGAACATTGCAGCTATATACGGCTCTATTAATACTACAAAGCTAAGTTAAACAACATTAAAACTTTCTACCTCACACCTATTTTTCGGATGATATAAAATGAAAGAGCGAATAAAGTTCCCAAATCCTCTCAAAATCCCTACTTTACAGCAAAGGATAGAGTGGATAATTAATCCTACAGGATTCATGGAAAAAGCTGTCCAGCATGATCCTGATTTGTTCAGTACTGGTACCCTGGTAAGTGTAACTCACCCTCAAGCAATTCAGAAGATTTTAACCAATGATCGCAAGATGTTTGTCGCTTCTAATGAAACAAACACAATTTTGCGACCTTTGCTCGGGGATTATTCTGTGATTATGGTGGAAGGCGATCGCCACAAACAGCAGCGACAACTCTTAATGCCTCCGTTTCATAAAGAACGGATGCCAGCCTACAGTCAACTCATCTGTAATTTAACGGAGAAAGTTTTTAGTCAATTACCACAAAATAAACCCTTCCAAGCACGTAAAGTATTACAGGAAATCTCTCTACAAGTCATCTTAGAAGTTGTCTTTGGTTTATGTGAAGGAGAACGATACAAAAAACTCAAGCGCCTACTAACTTTAATTACAGAACTATTCAAATCTCCCCTCTCATCGAGCATACTTTTTGTCCCTTTTCTACAACAAGATTTAGGCTCTTGGAGTCCTTGGGGAAAGTTTTTGCGTCAAAGACAGCAAATTGATGAATTGCTCTATGCAGAAATTGCCGAACGTCGTCAGCAATATGATCCAGATCGGATCGATATCCTGTCACTTCTAATGGTAGCAAAAGACGAACAGGGTGAACCGATGAGCGATCGCGAATTGCGCGATGAGTTGATGACAATGCTCATAGCTGGGCATGAAACCACAGCATCAGCAATGGCTTGGGGATTGTATTGGATTCACTATGTGCCTCAAGTTCGGGAAAAACTGCTTCAAGAATTGGATTCCCTTGGAGAATCTCCCAATCCCATGACTGTTGCTCGATTGCCATATCTAACTGCTGTCTGTAATGAAACTTTGCGGATATACCCTGTAGCCATGTTGACATTTCCTAGAGTGGCGCAAGAAAGAGTTGAACTTTTGGGACATCAGTTAGAGGCTGGTACACCAGTTGTCGGGTGTATTTATCTCCTACATCATCGTGAGGATTTATATCCACAGCCTAAGCAGTTTAAACCAGAACGTTTTCTGGAACGCCAATTTTCTCCCTACGAATTTATGCCCTTTGGTGGTGGTGTTCGTCGTTGTGTTGGTGATGCTTTAGCGCAGTTGGAAATGAAGTTAGTCATAGCAACTATTCTCTCACGCTATCAACTTGCGCTCTTCGATAATCAACCAGAAAAACCTCATCGTCGTGGTGTCACCCTTGCACCTGCGAAAGGAGTCAAGATGGTGATGACAGGAGAACGCATACGTCAAGAGGGGAGTGGGGGAATAGGGTTGCGAGAGTTATTACAACTGTAAGAGTGGGTTTCTTCAAGATAATGTATTCGCACAAAAGAGATAGAATTTCTCAGTTGTCTCTCATACAGTCATGCCCTCTCCCCCAGCTCCTCTCCCACGATTGGGCTATCCATTAGTCACATCTTTCTTAACAATCTTGGAACCCAAGTCTAGCATAGATATTGAATAAGGAATTTGTCAGCGGACTTGACAAAATTACGCTTATTCGTATTGTCACAACTGCGGTTTGATTGAGAATTAACGACTCACAAATCACTCTTCAGAAAAAATATGGGTGATTACTCAGGCAAATGTTGATAGAGAGGGGTGATATTTAATCTCGGTGAGAAAATTATGTATGTGACTTAAATGAGAAGTAATATATTTTCTGAGATGTGTCCCTACGAGTAGGGGCAGGTTTATTCTAAGTGATTTATCCCTACAAAAGATATTTTGTCAAATCCGCTCCTACCATTAACTATTCTGTTGTGACATTTGATTCAATTGCGTCCGCAGCACACATAAAGCAGTGTTGACAAAAGTGTCTCTGTCTTGAATGATTGCTTGGGGGAGTAGTATTGATGAGTGAGTGCTGACTCCTGGCATCTTTTTGACAGCAGTGCCGATCGCCATAAACTCAATAATTCCACTACCCAATTGATAGACGTAAGTTTTAATACCGACAACTTGATCAGCATTGCACATACGAGCATCTTCAGCAATGTGGGCGATCGCTTGTTCGCGAGCTTCGTAAATCAAAGTTGTCAATTCATTAATCTCACCACGTACAAAGGACTTGAACGCGGCGGTGATTCCTCCCACCAAACCAAGGGAATATACTGACACACCCAAAACCAACTGCAAAGGCATATAACCGAGATTAATCAGGTTCCACATTTCCTGATTCGTCAGATCGCTTGTGATCGGGTGGCTATGATCACTCAATACAGGGTGGTAGGAAGCAGTACCAATCATTACCATCTCTTGCATTCCCGCAAACGGAATAATCGAAGTGTTAATTCCCACCACCGCATTTGCTCCGACATTCTGAGCTTCAGCTTGAATCCGCTGTAGTGCGAGGTGACGGGTTGTGTTGAATATCTGCGAAAACTCCTTAACTTCCCCCCGCTTCAAACTCTTAAGAGAACCGAGTATGCCACTACCTAATCCAATCGAGTAGGCAACATTGCCAAACACAAACTTTTTGGGTGCAAATCCGGCATCCATCTGACAGTGGAGTTCTTGTCCGTCTGCTGAGGATGAAAATACCAACCTTTCAGCCCGTTCGCCATCTTTCTGTACGCAAGAACCAATCGAGAGGAATTCCACATTTCCCAATTGTTGCACTAACTCGTTAGTCACACCCGTAATTCCAATTCCACCATGCTTGTGTGCCTCACTCACCATGCGATCGTAAGCTTTTTGTCGTCCTTCATGAATAATACTGGTGACTTGTGTGACTTCTCCACCCACTATAGTTTTCAGGCCTGAGGCAATTCCCCCAATTAACCCTAGAGAAAAGACACTGTTACCAATCACCAAATCTCCTGGATGCAAACCTTGTTGCCGAAGACAGAAGATTTCATTTCCAGACAGTCCACTGATTGCAGCCATGCCTTTCTCCCTATTTATTTTGGTGGAACCAAGTTTAAGTACATCATAAGCGATGGCAACTGATTATGTATAAATAATCAACTTATAGCAATCTTACAGGAATTTTCAGGTAATTAGGCCACAGTCGTAGGGGCGTTAGCGTAGCGTTAGCGAGTCTTCGAGCGTCACGGCTGTTCGCCCTTACCAATGGTGTGATTTATTTAGGTGAAAATTGCTGTAAATCATGAAAAACGAGATCCCCGACTTCTTAAAGAAGTCGGGGATCCAAATAGGAGATGCAGATACAGTTTGGTTAGCTACTTTCTCAAAATTGGGACAAAGTGTTCACAAGTTGATTGAAAACTGGAACCCCCACACCTGTCACCTGGTCATAGCCAGGACCAGCCAGAAATCCGCCATTGGAACCAATGGTGATATCTCTTAGGTTAGGGGTGTTGATCAGAGGATAAAGTCTGGGTGCCAGATTGCCTAATGGAGGCAGACCTAAGTTGCTTCGGTTCTGATTGATTAACGCGGTCATGGCATTCCACAGAGGTGCGGCAGCACTGGTACCACCTACGATATCACCGCTCCCATTCCAATAAATGTAGACACCTGTCTTTGGGTCAGCAACTACAGAGACATCTGGTACGAGGCGTTGAGTTCCCGTAGGCACTCCGGGACCCACTTGCCAACTGGGACGGGAGAAGTAGGAACTTGTACCACCACCACTGCCACTCCAGCCGAATTCAGTGAAGACGGTGCCATTGCTATTCAGAGATAGACGAGTGCCGCCAACGCTAGTGACATTCACATCTGAAGCTGGGTAGTCCACGCTGAAACTGGAGCTGTTGGAGGGGCACTTGTCACCAAAAGCACCGTTGTCTCCTGATGCGGCTAAGACCGTTACACCAAGAGCTGCGAGAGATTTGAAAAACTGATAATCGGTGAGAACTTGACTTGGGGATATTGACTGTTCGCAAAAACCGTAGCTCACGGAAACTTGCTGAAGTTTAGTGCTACTGTACGATTGATCTATTACGAGTCGAGAATAGGCCTCATCGAAGGCTTGGGGGCTCAATGAACCAGTTGCATAGATACGTACTTTAGCAGCAGGAGCCAGACCACTTGCCATCTCAGTATCTAGAGTTTCTTCTTCAGTAAGAGGACCATTACAGCTACTACTCAACCCCGTGCACACTTTTTCGATGTTATTTAAAGATTGAGGAATGTTCTGGTTGCGCCAAAAGGTGCTTAGATCACTGTCATACGGAAAAACAGTAACGACAATACCCATCCTTTGCCCGCTTCCATTAAGAGCTACCCTGTTTATTCCATAGGCTGTCTTGAGGTCACTAATAGAGTAAGGCGGAACAAAAGGAGTTGTGAGACTTAGAGGTTGGACACTCTGGATAGAGCGGTGAGCATGAAGGTATGGTTGTAGACCGTTGATTCCCAACACCATACTCTTCATAGATCTTGGAATCCTCGGGGGTTTATCTGTAGCCAAGTAGGTTTTTCCTTCTACCATCACTTGCTTAAGATTCACACCTAAGGTATTCTGGACTTGGTTAACTTTACCCTGAACAATAATTAGGAGACGATGGGGAAAGGTTTCGACAGAAAATCCTTTAGTCTGAAGCCATTGGACAATTTTCTGATAATCCTCCTTTGTCGGGTAGTAACGCTGTTCTAATTCTTCCGGGGAAATCTGCTCACCTTGATCGATACGGGCTTGTAAACCCCCTAAGTCACGCATTTTGAGAGAGACATGAAATTCGGTTGGAGCATTGTCAGAAGCGGAACCGATAACACTGACATCAGGAGTAAAGGGCTTGATACTATCCACAAGATCCACATTATTATCAATCGGATCTGCTTGAGCTTTTGAAAGGGGTAAACTCAAGGTGATTCCTAGAGTCACAATCCATTTGGTTAAAAAGACTAATTTCTTTAACATGGAATTTATTAACTAGAAGATAAACAGCAGAGATTGTCATCGAGATCTAAACGTTGGTAACAACTGAAAAACCATAGAAATTTAAGGCGAAGGAAGCCTCTGCTCTAACTTCTCCCGTCCTAAAGTCTTATGATCTAACAGTTAGCTATTGTTAAGGTTTTTCAAATCAGAATTGCTAGCCCGATAGAAACTCAAATCCACAAGCGGTAAGAAGGAAAGACCTTCGTTTAAACCATAGGCTTAGAAGTGAGATAAGGCTTGAGTATCGTTTAAACCAGCTAAGTCGTCGTGATTAGCAACGCGATAGAAATTGGCATCAAATACGTTGTCGATACTTAAAAACTATCATAAAGACCGTTAATTTAAGTGTTTATACTCTTGATTTTATTATTATTACAATAAAGAATTTCATGTTGTCAATGCACAAAAGTGCAAGATTGTTTTTAGCCAAAAAATTTCTTGAATTCCTCTTATGATGATATAAAAGTTGATTCAGTTTTAGATCCAAGTCCAGATTTTGGTTTGCTCTACCGCGTGTGGAAAAGCTGGGAATTGCTCGGCACTTTTTACCGCGCAAAGAAAGGCAAGTGGGTGGCGCAACCATGCGAAGCTCGCTCCTTCAGAGGATTCTGTCCGGCAGACTTCGCGCGAGAGTGATGCTCGTCCACGCTGGGAGACTGCGAACCAAGCCCAATAATTAATCGGCGTTGCTCCGGGGACAGCTATATTCTGTCCCCGAGACTTCGCGGCAATGGCGGGGATGCTTGTTGCTGGTGGAATCGAAGAAGACTTGGAAATGCCTAAAACTTTATTCTGGAGATAAAAACATGACTAACTTAACAGATACTTCAATTTGAGCAAAATGAAGTTCGCTTTGTTGGCAAGGTAGATGGTGTGGGGTTGAGGAGTGGCGATCGCTCTGCTGGGAGTACCAGAGATAGTCTTTTGGATCGTAAACGATTTTGAGCTTGTCTATTCATCATGCTCTTCACTATGTTCTATAAGGTGTTTGAGTGTGTTCAGAACTCAACTAAATTGATAGCTGTAAAATCTCGTTGTCCGGCATTGTACTTGCTCAAAAATTCTTCAATAGCAATGGGTTTTCTTTGAGCAGATGGGGTGCGGGCAACAGTAGTTGTTGAGCGCTTACCCTGAGTTAGGGAGGAGTCTACAATGCAAAAAAAAGTTGCAAGCCTCTATAGCTGTTGATTGATGGAGGTTCCAAAGATAATAGCTAGACTGTATATTAACAACAGGCATTTATTGTGTATGTATCGTAAGCCCTTGCCTGTGGCTAGTAGGATTACAGGAGGAAAAATTTAGATGCAGCTACCCAATACTCTGAACACGCCCTCTTTTCTCCAGAAATTGGAGTGGGTGACTAACCCTGTAGGATATATGGAAAAAGCGGCTCAGCAGTATCCCGACTTGTTCACGGCGGAGATAATTGGTTTTGGTGACACTATAGTAGTTGTAAACAATCCCCAAGCAATTCAAGAAATTCTTACCAACGATAGAAAGAAGTTTGTCGCTGTAGGCGAAGTCAACAAAACTTTGCAGCCATTAGTGGGAGATTACTCTATCTTTATGCTGGAGGGCGATCGCCACAAACGGCGGCGACAAATTTTGATGCCCCCCTTTCATGGAGAGCGGTTGCAAACCTATGGTGAGATCATCTGTCATCTCACGGAAAAAGTATGCGATCAGTTACCACAAGGCAAACCCTTCTTAGCTCGTCAAGCCTTGCAGGATATTTCCCTGCAAGTCATTTTACAGGTTGTCTTCGGCTTATATGAGGGAGAACGTTACCAACAAATCAAAAGCTTACTAGCATTGATGATGGAGACGTTTAACTCTCCTCTGAACGCTAGCCTCCTTTATTTCCCCTTTCTACAAAAAGATTTAGGATCTTGGAGTCCTTGGGGAAAGTTTGTGCGCCTACGTGACTCAATTGATGAATTACTGTACACGGTTATTGCTGAACGTCGGCAGCAACCAGATCCAAATCGCGTCGATATTCTCTCCTTAATGATGTCAGCTAAGGATGAAGAGGGTGATTTGATGACAAATCAGGAATTGCGCGATGAAATGATGACAATACTGTTGGCAGGACAAGAAAGCACAGCATCAGCAATGGCTTGGGGATTGTATTGGATTCACCATTTGCCAGAAGTTCGTGAAAAACTCCTCCAAGAACTAGATACACTTGGCGATTCCCCAGATCCCGCAACCATAGTCCGGCTACCTTATCTTACTGCAGTCTGTAATGAAAGTTTGCGGATTTACCCAGTTGTCATTTTGACGTTTTCTCGGGAAGTGCAAGAACCAGTGGAATTACTGGGATATTCTTTAAAACCAGGTACTTTACTAGGTAGCTGTATTTATCTCTTACATCAACGTGAGGATTTATACCCAAAACCTAAGCAGTTTAGACCAGAGCGTTTTCTCGAACGCCAATTTTCACCCTATGAATTTATGCCCTTCGGCGCTGGTGTTCGGCGCTGTATTGGCAATGCTTTGGCTCCCTTTGAAATGAAGCTAGTTTTGGCGACTATACTGTCACGCTATCAATTAGCGCTGGCTGATAATCGACCGGAAAAACCTCAGCGACAGAATGTAACGCTTGCGCCTGCTAGTGGAGTCAAGATGGTAGTCACAGGAAAGCGTGTGCATCGACAGTCCCCGCAAGCTGTAGCAACTAGTACCGCTACGCAGAATTAAAAATTAAAAATTTATCCCCAAACAATCTGCATCTTCAGAACGAAGCCTGGTAAGACATCTTCCCCTGATAATTCTGTTGGCGATTCTAAAACTTCGACTTCTTTGCCTTGGCGGTATATTTCTACTCGCCGTGTTTTTCTATCAATTAGCCAACTGAGTTTTACTTGATTCTCCATATATTCTTGCATTTTTTCTTGTGTCTTTTGTAAAGTATCAGTTGGGGACATTAACTCTAAGACAAAATCAGGAGCAATAGGGGGAAACTTCTCCTTTTGTGCGGGGGTAAGAGCATCCCATCTTTCTTGTTTTATCCAAGCTACATCTGGTGAACGATCTGCGCCATTAGGGAGTTTAAAGCCAGTGGAGGAATCAAAGACTTTACCTAACTGAGTTTGTCGATTCCAAATGGCAAAATCCGTTGTAATTTCAGCATTACAGTTTCCGGTTTCTCCTCCTGTTGGCGGCATTATAATGATTTCTCCCTGAGCATTGCGTTCAAATTTGATATCAGAGTTTTTCTGACAAAGTTCGTAGAATTGGTCGTCGGTTAGTTTAATTACAGATGAGAGATCTATAGTAAATGCATTCATAGTTCGTTTAGAGTAAAAAGATTATATATTGTATTTTAACTATTCTTACCAGCTATCACCAAACCCGGTTTGTGGAAGAAACCCGGTTTCCGTGTGCACTTTTTGAGGCACAATTGAATGAGCGCAAAGAGTGTGACTAACGCATGGAATCTCTGATCTCTCGTATGCAGGCGGTGCAGTCGCCAATCATTCCTGTCGTGGGAGAATTGATTAGAAGCTGTCCTGGTACTATTTCTCTAGGACAAGGTGTGGTTTCTTACAATCCTCCACCAGAAGCCATAGAGTTTTTGCCCAAGTTTCTGGCAGATTCAACTAATAATTTATACAAAGCCGTCGAGGGAATTCCCCCATTACTAACCGCACTGGCAGCAAAACTGCAAGCCTTCAATGGGATCGAAATTAACGAGGAAAAGTGTATCGTTGTTACCGCAGGTAGTAATATGGCGTTTATGAACGCTATTCTCGCTATTACCTCGGTGGGCGATGAAGTGATTCTGAATACACCTTACTATTTTAATCATGAAATGGCGATCGCCATCGCGGGTTGTCATCCAGTATTGGTAAGAACCGATGAAAATTACCAGTTGCGCCCAGAGGCGATCGCCGATGCTATTACCCCAAAAACACGGGCTATCGTGACAATTTCCCCAAACAATCCGACTGGAGTCGTGTATTCAGAAGAGGCGTTGCGGAAAGTTAATCAAATTTGTCGCGATCGCAGTATCTACCATATTAGTGATGAAGCCTACGAATACTTCACTTATAACGGAGTCAAGCACGTTTCTCCAGGTGCATTTGCAGGAAGTTGCGACTGCACCATTTCTCTTTACAGTCTTTCTAAAGCCTATGGTTTTGCTAGTTGGCGCATCGGCTACATGGTAATTCCCAAACGCCTACTGACTGCTGTCAGAAAAATTCAGGATACGATTTTGATTTGTCCCCCCGTGGTTTCCCAATATGCAGCTTTAGGGGCGCTGCAAGCAAAAGAGGAGTATTTAAGCAGGAATATTGAAGCGATTTCCCTTGTGCGATGTAGTGTACTAGATTATCTCAAGAGCCTGCAAGGTTTGTGTACAATTACCCCTGCTGATGGCGCTTTTTACTTTTTCCTCAAAGTTCATACTAATATAGATAGCTTTAAATTAGTTGAAAGGTTAATTAAAGAACATCTTGTGGCGGTTATTCCCGGTACAACCTTTGGCATGGATAATGGATGTTATCTACGTGTCGCTTATGGTGCTTTGCAAAAAGATACTGCAAAAGAAGGGATAGAAAGATTAGTCACGGGTTTGCAGACAATCTTGCTGTAATATGTTTGCTTCTTTGCTCGTCTGCACGGCAGTTGCCGGACTCGGAGGGGAACTCCCACAACGCACTGCCTTGTCTTAGCTTGAGACTTACTGTATGTAATACCGTGTAATACAAGGACAAAAGTTGTAAATAAACGGTGTAAGACACGGATGAAAAAAATCAGCTTTTCTGTGTGCTGCATGAAATAGCGGTGTGATTCAGATAAATTCTACGGTGTAAGACACGGATGAGAATAAACTTTTGTCCGCACTTACACCCTATGGCAGGTAGATACTATACACAAAGCATGAGTTATTATTGAGTATATTCAAATACAATTTATCTTATACGTATTCATGCAACAGTGTATCTGTATACCGCTTGTCGCATCAATGAAGCAGTCTACGATAAAAAGATGCGTGTACCGTGGCGATCGCATCTCCAATTTGTTTCCAACCAATTTAACCCAATCGGTAGGGGAGAATCCAAGGGGAGAGTAAGGGGAGGCAGATGGAAAGTTTCAGATAGCAGATTGACAGTACTGAAAAACATTACACCCGTAGTTTAAAAAACTGTCTGTTGAGGTAAGCTCACTGTTGTAGGACTCAGCATTCAGTAATTCTCATTCACCAAAATATTGAAAACTACAGCATTGACAATTCCATCAACTGTTAAGTTTTTGTCAGATTGGTAACGTCGAACGGCGGTTTCAGTTTGCAAACCAAAGATGCCATCTATTGCTACATCATAATCAAGACTTTTTAAAATTTTTTGTACACATTCAACGTCTTCACCTGTACTTGCAATAGACAGAAAAACGTTAGGCTTTGGCATAATTTTCTTTCTCGTATTATTTTACAGTGTTTATCCTGTAAATAGATACCAGTATTATCATCTTATGCAGTTCTAGCCATCTTAGGTACAGCATTTAACATAATTTCAACAAATTGATGTTTGATTTCTCTATAGCATGACTGAGGGACGTTTCATTTCATGAGTTATTTGTAGAACTACAATATAAAAATAAAGAAAAGTGTTAAATCAAAATTTTTATGACTATGAAGTTTAGTTGTCAAGATCCGCTCAAATCCTTAAGCTGAAGGACGATCGCTTGTCTAAGAGTGACAAATAACTAACTCAAATTGTGTCAGGGTTAATGCCCATTTCTCTTAACCGTTCTGACAGTCGAGTCACTTTTTGCCGTTCAGTCTCGGCTCTTTGTCGTTCTATCTTACTCGACTCTGCCCCACTGGGTTTTACTTTGGTGAGTAGAATATCCCCACATTTGCTGCTATAAATGGCACTGGCAGCTCCCGCGAACTATATATTGGTTCTACAAGTAGCCTTTGTTGCTTCTCACTTTGGAAGTTATCCTCTATTTGTAATCCACTGATGTCGGGGATAGCAATTTCCGATCTCAACGGAGTACCTATATATTCTTAGAAAACGTAGTAATTCTTGCATAACGAATTACTGAGGCTAATGACACGCTTCCTTAAGAAGCCCGCACTGTACAGGTACTCCTGTCAGTATGTGGAGTTGTCACAATCCTAGACTTTCCAGTTAAAACCGCGCATTACAAATGCGCGGTGTTGGCTCAATCCTACAAAATTACACCTCTAACGAGCCGCCGCCGTTTCCATGGCCAAATCTTGGAACATGGGAGTGCTGAGGTAACGTTCGCCAAACGAAGGCTGAATGATCACGATTAGACGACCTGCATTTTCCGGACGTTTACCTACCTGTATAGCGGCATACAAAGCGGCTCCAGAAGATATACCAGATAACAGACCTTCTTCCCTTGCCAAACGCCGACCAAATATCATCGATTGCTCATCGCTGACGGTGATCACTTCATCAATGAAATCCGTGCGGAGAATCTCTGGGACAAATCCGGCACCAATCCCTTGAATTCTGTGAGGTCCTGGTTGACCACCAGAAAGGATGGGACTGTTACTGGGTTCAATTGCGATCGCCTGAAAACTGGGCTTGCGTTGTTTAATGACTTCAGAAATTCCAGTAATCGTTCCACCAGTACCGACACCTGCAATGAGGATATCAACTTCCCCATCTGTATCTGCCCAAATTTCTTCGGCAGTGGTTTCTCGGTGAACTTTTGGATTTGCTGGGTTGCGGAATTGTTGCAACATATAAGCATTGTCCGTCTTGGCGACAATTTCTTCAGCTTTGCGAATAGCTCCCCGCATTCCTTCAACGCCTGGTGTCAATTCTAAAGAAGCACCGTATGCCTTGAGCATAGCACGCCGTTCCGTACTCATAGTTTCGGGCATTGTCAAAATCAACTTATAGCCAAGAGCCGCCGCTACCATTGCAAGTCCAATACCTGTATTACCAGAGGTAGGTTCAACTAAAATGCTTTTTCCTGGCTTAATCTTACCGTCCGCCTCTGCTGCTTGCACCATACTAGCAGCAATACGGTCTTTCACCGAAGCCGCTGGGTTCATGCCTTCGAGTTTCATGACAATCCTCGCAAGACATCCCTCAGCTTGGGGAATTTTGTTGAGTTGAACTAGAGGAGTCCGTCCAATCAGTTCTGTTACATCACGAGCAATTTTCATTAATCATCTCCAGTGAGG
>JAQYWO010000246.1 GCA_029379215.1 Rhizonema sp. PD37 | reverse complement strand
GTTGGGGGTGGGGTGATTTTCCGCATGGTGAGTTACCGGACATGACATCAGGTTGCGATTTATCAAGTAATGCTCTTCATAACTGATCGGGATCGATGTTTAACTCTCGTAGTCGTGCTGCTAAAAGTTCAGCTCGCTTACGCTCAGAATCGGCTCGCTTACGCTCAGAATCGGCTCGCTTACGCTCAGAATCGGCTCGCTCACGCTCAGAATCAGCTTGCTCACGTTCAGAATCAGCCCTCAGGCTCTCAAGTTGTATGCGTTCATTAGCCGTCGGTATCCAATTTCCATCAGCATCGTACCAGCGCAGCCATAACCCGTACGTTTCCTGATAAGAACCTTGCCAAAGTCCCAAGCCCAACCCAATATCTGCTAACCACAACCTCTGCTTTAGTATGGAAATTTCTTGATAACGAGTTGTAACTAAACTAAATACTCGGAAGTTATTCGTGTATCGATCATAAATAACATAATAAGGAACCCTTAAAATCCGTTCGTAAACTTCCCACTTCGTTGGCGGTTTGTTAATCTCTCTTAGCGTCTGTCCTAAATCTTCTGCTTCTGTGCCTGGAGAAAGTAACTCCACTACCAAAAATGGACTTACTCCTTCAACCCAAACGACATAGGATAGACGTAGATCTTGCTGTTGAGAAGATTTCGATACACCTAACACTGCAAACCAATCTGGTCGCTTGTACCACAAAGGATTGCGTAGATCGTAGTATAAATTTAAATCACTAGCAACAAATACCTGCTCTGCTGGATAGTTGGATGGACAGAAAGTTTCGTCTAATAGACGAGGTTGCCAAAGGTGAAATTGATCAGGCAAACCTGGTTCCTCCGGATCCTCGCTCTTAAGATCGTACATTGTCGGCAACACTTCTTTTGGCAAACGCGGTGGATCTATTTGGTACATAGCGCGAATCTCCGACTAACTACCTTTAGCTTAGCCGATAGCAAATGCAGGAGCTTTGTTCATGTGGCATAATTAGCTTCAAAATCATTTGAAATGTGCTATGAAAGGCACAATGTTCGCGATCGCTAGCTTGTTAATGGCAATATGGTAAAGTTGAGTTGATGAAAACAGAAGAGTGCAGTCGTTTGAACTAGGTTTTATTGAGCGCCAGCCGATTACTCAAAATCTACTACGCACCATCCGGCTGATTGGTGAGTATAAAGGCAAGCAGGAACTATTCAAACAACAGTCGCCTCAAGTCTTAGAAACACTACAGCAAGCTGCCATCATTCAAAGTACAGAATCATCCAATCGCATCGAGGGAGTCGAAGCCCCACTGCAACGAATTAAAGCACTCGTGGAGCAGAAGACTACACCAAAGAACCGCTCAGAGCAAGAGATAGCTGGGTATCGCGATGTTCTTAACACCATTCATGCCAGTGGAGTGAACATACCTTTTAATACGGGTATAGTGTTACAGCTACACAGAGATTTGTATCAGTTTTTGCCGGGAGTTGGCGGTCGGTGGAAGTTATCTGATAACAATATTACTGAGACTCGCCCTGACGGCACAACTGTTGTGCGGTTTGATACTGTTCCAGCTTTTCTCACATCAAGCATGATGATGCAATTACATGAAAGTTTTAACGTCCTCTGGCAAGCGGATGAGGTTGAGCCATTGCTCCTAATTCCCACTTATGTTCTAGATTTTCTCTGCATTCACCCATTTCGAGACGGTAATGGTCGTATGGCTCGCCTGTTGACTTTACTATTGCTCTATCAAGCTGGTTATGAAGTAGGTGGCTACATTAGTCTAGAAAAAATTGTCGAGCGAACCAAGGAGAGTTATTACGACACTTTATATCAGTCTTCTATAGGTTGGCATGAAACACAGCACACGCTACTCCCCTGGTGGGAATACTTTCTCGGCGTTGTCCTCTCTGCGTACCGGGAATTTGAGCAACGTGTTGGTCTACTTACTGTGAGCCGAGGAGCAAAGCGCGAAATTGTTTTTGACGTGGTGGCACGATTGCCGAATCAATTTCAATATACAGACGTTGAGCGTGCTTGCCCTGGTGTTAGTCGTCCTACAATTAACCGGGCTTTAGCTGAACTGCGTGACTCTGGCAAAATCCGTTGCATCAAATCGGGTCGAGATGCGATTTGGGAAAAAACATGATCATATATAGATTAACTAGATCATCAAGCCTATTTATGATCATATTGTTAGTTTGGTCTTTTGAGTAAGGACAATAATAATCTGCTTGAAATTGATTGTGTAACATCTTGTTTAAAGAATTTACAAAGTCCTGAATTCTTCCGGATATACATGCATTCACTCTGTAATATTCGTATGCAATATGTCTGAAGTTGTGTGATACAAGTAAATTCAATACATAATTAGTTCTAAAAACATTAACGTTAAGATTGTTCACTCGACTCTTAGTTTGACACTGCGCTCGCACTTCGTCTGGTTATGCGATCGCTAGTAAAATAGATATGAATATACTGATTCAAAAATTTAGATGCGATTGAAGGATGGCTTGAAGTAGCAAACGAAAGTAATAATGTTTGTAGTTGCGCTTTAGCGATCTTAAATTGTTAAGAGCGCTAAAGCGCAACTACGAACCTATCTTTCATTAATAACTTATTTACCGAATATGGTATAAGTTGTTCAACTGGTATGTGAGTACTTTAAGTACTTACATGATAACTCAGTCCGGTCGCTTGTACTACAAAAGAGTTCCGGCAAGCGATGCAATAGCAATCATCAGCCTCTCTCTGCTAATATCATCATGCGAACAACATCATGCATTTGATACTGAGCTTTCCAACCTAATTTCTGATATGCTTTCGCTGGATTCCCTTTTCCCAATGCAATGTCAGTAGGTCGAAACAGACTTTCATCAACAACAACGTGTTCGCGCCAATTTAATTGAAATTCTGCAAAAGCGGTGGCAACGAAGTCTTCTAATTTGTGAGAAGTTCCTGTGGCGATCGCATAATCATCCGGTTCATCTTGTTGCAGCATCAAATACATTGCTTCTACATATTCTGGTGCCCACCCCCAGTCACGTTCAATCGAGGTGTTACCCAAAAACAGCTTTTCCGGGCTACCTTCGGCAATTCGATAGGCAGTGGAGACAATTTTTTGCGTCACAAATCTTTGGGGTCTTAAAGGTGATTCGTGATTAAATAAGATACCAGAACAGGCAAAGAGACTGTAAGCTTCACGGTAGTTTGCCACTTCCCAAAAAGCGGCTGATTTAGCCACACCATAAGGGCTTCTGGGACGAAAGGGTGTCGCTTCGTCAGCCGCAATTCCACCTGTATCGCCAAAACATTCGCTGGAACTAGCATTATAAAATTTGATGGGTTGACCGAGAAACCGAATCGCTTCTAGAAGATTTAAAGTTCCTGTGGCAATACTTTCCAAGGTTTCTACAGGTTGCTCGAAGGATAGCCCGACTGAACTTTGCCCTGCAAGGTTGTAAACTTCATCTGGTTTAATCTTCATCAAAACCTGCAACACACTGCGAAAGTCGTTGAGGGCTACCGATTCTAATTTTATTTTTTCGCGAATCCCTAGACGAATCAGGTTTTGGAATGAGGACATTTGGGCATCACGAGAAGTGCCACAAACGGTATATCCTTTGTTAAGTAGTAGCTGTGCTAAGTATGCTCCATCTTGACCGGAGACTCCGCAAATCAGGGCTGTTTTCATAAGTTAACAAGCGTCTATAGCAATCCTAATTGACTGGTGAACTGATTGGACAATGCATAACTTACAGAGTTTAAATCTGGTATTGTTTTGCATTACTTAGCCTACGCTTAAATTTCACAAATCAATTACGACTGTTATATGTTGTACTTTTTCTCTTAAGACAGTCATCAGTCCTTAGTCATTTGTCACAAATGACTCATAGCGAGCGTCAATCGGTGCAAATAATATTATATCCTGTTTTATGATATCATGTCCGTTAGCATAACCTTAATACCGGAAGAACCCCATCCCGCTTTTCGGTGTGCTTTGCCTCCCCTCCCCGCTAGCGGGGAGGGGTTCATTGTCTACGGAAAATACGGTTAATTAACCGGACATGATGTGACTTATAATTAAAGCACTAAGCCCACCCCAATCATGCTGAGCTTTCCTTCCCCTCCTCGCTTGCACTCTTTGCGGTAGGGGAGCCAGTGTGTTGCAAAGCCTGAAATCTGAGCGGCGGCAAAGGCATTTTCAGAATCAAGTTTTGTTGCCCCCGTTATAGCATGGAGCATGGTGGGGTGCAGTGTCGCGGGAGAATTATTAGTGCTGCTCCGGACTTGATATCAATGATTTCTTGTTCGTAATGGTACGGAGAGATGACAGCACAATTACGAACAAGAAATAGTAGCCGCCCCACATGTCAAGCGATCGCCCATGTTTATAAAACATCGACTGATAACAAAGCCTACGAAATTCTCAGGAGAAAATGTAAGAACTCCATAAAGTTTTTATTTCTTCCGGATCTGCTCACTGCAAGTATGAATATTAGATGAGCGCAGACTTGCGATAACTCATCATAAAAGCTGTAACTGTATCCTCGGATCTCCGCTGAGAAGTGAGTCGCCGAGTTGCACAAATTAGCCTTAATAATGCCTGATGCGATATAAATAGGTATATGCGGACTGCTACGATGGGTAAAGCTCGCGGGAGAGAGTGTTCTCTCCCGCAGACTTTACGTGACAGTAACGCCGCCATCGCAACCTTCCTACTGGCATCAAAATAAGTCAGTTGTTCAATCTCCCGCGTCAAAGGCTTCTTTCGGAGGAGTAGATGTTAGTAATTGTTTAACAGCCAGCCAGATAAACGGTGGAATTGTTTGCACGTAGCGACGCCATAACCGACGCGGTTCTTGCACAATGCGGTAAAGCCACTCTAATCCTAAGTTTCGCACCATTTGCGGTGCCCTTTTATGGATTCCAGCATAAACTGGAAAAACTCCCCCCAAGCCAAGCATGACTGCCTGAATTTTATCCTGATGCTGTGCCATCCATTTTTCCTGCTTCGGGCACCCTAGAGACACCAACACCAAACCAGCACCACTTGAATTAATTTTTTCAATCAAAGCAGAGTCTTCATCGGCAGTCAGTGGGCGAAACGGCAAAGGTTCCATCGCTGCAATTTTCAGTTGAGGAAATTCAGTCTCAAACCTTTTTCGCATACGTGAGAGAATTTCTATCTGCGAACCGACAAAAAACACGCTGAGATCATTTTTCTGTGCGTGCTTGCACAATTCCAATAGAATATCCATCCCCGCCACCCGATCTTGCGATCGCGCTCCCAGAAGTTTCATCATCCACACTAATGGCATTCCATCAGGAGTGACAATATCTGCATTTTTCAAGACTGTGGCAAAATCTGGATTCCAATGAGCTTCCATGAGCATGTGCACATTTGCTACACAGACAGTCTTGCTCTCTTTTGCTTCCGCCCACTTCAATATTGTTTGGATTTGTTCGTCAAGGCGTAGAGCAGTAATTGGAAAATCAAGCACTCTTTTACTAGGTAGAAAAACTCCTTCTACCATAAGAAGTAACTCCTTGTGTCTAACTGAAGATCAAAATACCGACTAAATCATTCCTTACTTTGTGAAACTGTCAGGTTGTATCAATCCTTGACTATTTCAAAGTTTCAGGCACGATTTGATCTGAACACATGGAGATGCAATAGTTTTTACTAAAAATTTTTTATTTCCCTGGTACTATTTCAAGCAACATATCTTGTATATTACTTTACCCTATATCAACTCACTGTTAGTAAAATTCTAGCAAACTTTATACTAACTTTATCTGCACGTTTTTATTGTTACATATAATTCCTGGTTTTTGCAAGTCTCAATTCTAGAATTACTTATTTATGTTGTTATTTCTCTTAAGAAAGACTAATCATTCAACTCATATAAGTTAAGTGTAAAACAGCTGATAAACAGCAAAAGCTGAGAACTATCAGTACGATAGTGAAAATTCTGATAAATCAGCTAGCAAAAAACAGTGTATCAGTATTGCAAATGCTCATAGAAGTTTAGTCCTCTATACTCTCACCTCTTGAAAATATTGATTGGAAAGGTTACGACTCACAAAGTAAGTGATTTGACGGAGATGATATTACCGGATACAAAAAAGCAAAGACGTTAATAGGACATTTGGAGTATTCCCATAAAAAGATGAATTAAATATCAAGCAAAAAAGCAACCGATTCAAAAAACCATTTTTTCAAGTTTGGTAAGCGTTGAATCTGTTGTTCAACTTGTGCCATTGCAAGTTCTGTAAGTTTG
The DNA here is from genome assembly GCA_029379215.1 of Rhizonema sp. PD37. Classification (GTDB taxonomy): domain Bacteria; phylum Cyanobacteriota; class Cyanobacteriia; order Cyanobacteriales; family Nostocaceae; genus Rhizonema. The sequence goes on along the minus strand of JAQYWO010000246.1, from coordinate 7,060 downwards.
ACCTTTGTATGGTAAACTTTGTCTTTCTTCTGTTTCGGGTATCTGTTTTATCGTCTAATTCTCCTATTTCTTTGCGAATCGTGCGTCGATTCCACCCCAATTCTCGTTCTGCAATTGTTTGTCCTGTGAAACCCAAGCCTTTATACCACTCCTGCCATAAATTGGAGAGCGATCGCTTCCCTTGAGTTTTTGTGCTGTCTTTATATATAAGCTTTTCAGGTTACTAGTCAGTTTGATTAGAGATTCTGTTGACATGAAAAATATGCCCAGCTAATTCTTCGCCTCAGTATCCCAGCTTTTGGATCATTTATTTCTTGAAGTACTCTTGCTCTCTAACGAGGTAAAAGGCGTTAGTAAAAAATAAAAAAATAGGGGGAAGATTAAATTTTCTTCCCCCTGCATTTTATTTTTGTTATTTTCTGGGCTATTACCCTTCTTAAGTTTTTTCCGTAGCATCTGCTGTTGTTTCTTTAATTGTCTCTTTCTTGCAGAACCACCTTTACCTTTATCATTCCTACCTTCTCGGCGGGGCGACTCCCATCTTTTCAATTGCATAAAAGCTATCCTTCATTAAACAAGTTTTCAGGAACGCACTTAACTCTAGCTGACACCAACTTCACTTCTTCATATAGAAACTAACAAATAATGGGCGGGAGGAGAATCGAACTCCTATGACCGCAAGGCCGCCACATTTTGAGTGTGGTGCGTCTACCAATTTCGCCACCCGCCCTTGGGTGCGACTTCAATATTATACTCTATTTTGTGAGATTGCAACAAATTTTGATATTCTTTGCTGCTGGCCCACCTGTCAATTTCTCTTGCTCGCAGAACTGGTACTGGATGCGTCAATTGGGCTGTCTGCGCGGTTTTGAGCATTTCACCCATTTCTGTCTTACTAATATCGTCGTAAGCACGAGCTTGTGCAATAAAAGCATCAAGGTTAAGTTTTGTTGCTAAGCTTGGTGAACCCCCAGCAAGTTTCATTAACACTGACATCACAACTCTAGGGTTTTGAGTTGCCAACAATGCGGCGCGATCGCATGTAAACTCAGCACAGCGTACCCATTCTAAAAGCTGTGCTTGTATTGCTTGAGCAACAAATGCTCCCACATTCGGAACACTAGCTGCAGCTAGTATTAACAAATTCACTGGAGTTAGATACACGCTATGGTCACACTTCAGGTGTCCCAATTCATGAGCAATCACCGCCTGAGTTTCCTCGGGTGTCAGCAGATCGATTAAGGAGGTATGCACCACAACAAAAGGCTGCTTACCGCGCATGGCAAAAGTATAAGCGTTGGGAGCTGGATGCTGACGAACATATAACTGAGGTGGATCTATGTCCAGGTTTTTACAAGCTTCTAACAGCAATTCGTGCAAATGAGGTAATTGATTTTCACCTACAAGAACACTGGATGCAATGTTGTCCACATAGAAAACCTGCTCTGCCACCGGTCCCAAAAGATTTCGCACAATCGTATCTACACCCGGTATCTGCTTGAGAGCTTGAGTCGCCTCAAGATCTAGCGGATGACGAAAAGAATTTGCTTTAAGACCAATAAGCTGAGTTGGCAAAAAGGACATAGGGAAGCCAGTTGGAATGAATAGATCTGAATATTATTATAGCTTTTGACGCTCCCACCTCTAGATTAGGTAAGATTATAAGAAGATTTCGCTTCTTATTTCCCATTAATGGGGTTCCCCGGCACACTCTGTTAAAAGTTAGGCAGAATGTTGCTTCCTTATGACCTCGTCAATTCGAGTGTAGGGCTTCTACTTTTGGTGCAGTCCACAATTAGGTTTTTACGTAAAGTCTACCGTGGTCAGCAACCAAGGGCCAGCTTTACGTCTTGGCTGACAAGTTTATTGTAGCATATTTTTTTCTGGGGTATAAAAACCTCATCGGCTTCCCAGCAAACCATGTAAAGACGCCATGATTGAAGCGTCTTTACACAGTCAACAATACAAAACGAGCAGCCCTAAGTAAACCGTATGCCCCTATAGGGGAAATTTCAGCTAGAAGGCAAGCGCTCTATGTTAGCCCCTAACTGCTGCAACTTCACATCAAGTTGATCGTAGCCGCGATCAAGATGGTGCAGTCCTTGAATTATGGTTTTTCCTTGTGCTGCCAACCCGGCCAAAACTAAAGCTGCTGCTGCCCGTAAGTCTGTCGCCAGTACAGGTGCCCCTGACAACATTGGGACTCCTCGAACAAAAGCAGCATTACCTTTAACACGAATGTCAGCCCCCAGACGGTTCAACTCCGAAGCATGACGCAGGCGATTCTCAAACACAGATTCATTAATCAAGCTGTCGCCTTCAGATAAAGTCAGCAAAGCCATAAATGGCGCTTGCATATCCGTCGGAAAGCCTGGATAAGGTAAGGTTTCAATATCCGTTGCCTTCAGACTGTCTGCTGGCAAAACACGCAAACTGTGGGGAGCTTCTTCAAGCACAGTCACTCCAATGTCTCGCAGTTTGGCAATTACTGGCAGTAAATGATCTGGTACGACTTCTAGGAGGGTGAGTTCGGAACGGGTAATTGCTCCTGCCACTAAAAACGTTCCCGCTTCAATGCGATCAGGAATAATGGTGAACTCAGTGGAATGCAACTCGGGAACACCGTCGATTGTAATCGTACTGGTTCCGGCACCTTGTATCTTCGCTCCCATCGCAATACAGAAATTCGCCAAATCGACAACTTCTGGTTCGCGGGCAGCATTTTCGATAATGGTTTCACCCTCTGCTAAGGTAGCCGCCATCATTAGCGTTTCGGTTGCTCCAACGCTAGCAATGTCTAGATAAATTTTAGCTCCTTGCAACCTGCGGCTATGACCGGGCACATAGGCATTACATATACCATGCTCAACCTGCACCTCAGCACCCATTGCTTGCAATCCCCGCACATGGAGATCAACCGGTCTTGCCCCAATCGCACAACCGCCTGGTAAGGGCATCTGCGCTACTCCCAGTCTTGCCAGAATTGGCCCAATCGCAAAGAAACTTGCCCTTAACTGGGTTACCAACTCGTAAGGAGCCTTTGATGTTGTAATTTGGCTCGCATTTACGTCTAAAATGCTACCACTTTGTTGTAAGTTTACACCTAAAGCCGATAAAACGCGACCCATCTTCTCGACATCCGCCAATGACGGTACGTTGTGGATGCGACAATCACCAGAACATAGCAAGGCTCCAGCCATAATTACCAGTGCTGAATTCTTTGCCCCGCTAATTCTTACATGACCTTGCAAACTATGCCCACCCCGTATTTGCAGGACTGAGGAGTCTGCTACAGAAGATTTGGCATCTACTAAGCTGCTAGAAGGACTAATACGCTTATCCTCCAAAAAACATGTATTCTAAAAATTTGAAGTTGGTTTCGATTCTACATTAAACATTTTGTTTTCTACATTTACTATATCTAAAATCTGTCAAATTTCTTCCTATGGGATAGTAAAGACAATTCGTAAAGCGCTTGACATTAGTGGAGAGTTAAGCAATAATCAAAAACTGTGAATAACGAAGAAAAACCAGCGGAACTGGCGGAATTGGTAGACGCGCTAGATTCAGGTTCTAGTGCTGCAAGGCTTCCGGGTTCGAGTCCCGGGTTCCGCATATCAGTCTTGAGGGCTGAATACTGAGAACAAGTTAGAGGTAATGAGTTTTGTCAAGATTTGATTGAAGCATCATGTAAAAGTGAGTTTTTAATTGAAATTGACGATTGAAAACTCAAAACTCATAACTGTAAACAGAACACTCAGAACTCAGCAACGCCAGTCGCCTCAACGGGGGAAACCCCCGCACAGCGCTGGCTCCTCAAGACTCAGGACTGTCTATGTTGACAAGTTTACAAAATCCCCTAGTTAAGGAAATTCGCAAACTACACTCCGCAAAAGAGCGCTCAAAGCAGCAGCTATTTTTAGTGGAAGGAACGCACTTGTTAGAGGAAGCATGTGCGGCAAATTACCCATTAGTGGCTGTGTGTGGTACGCCAGAATGGGTTGCAGCTCATCCAGTGTTATGGCAAAAAGCTGTAGAGAAGAGTGAAAGAGCAGAAATCGTCAGTGGGGAAATATTAAAGGCGATCGCAACAACAGTACAACCAGATGGTGTGATGGCGACAGCAAAACGGCGCGCTCGCCTCGAAAACTTGCCGTTTACTGGTACAGTACTGGCTTTAGAAGCTGTGCAAGATCCAGGTAATCTGGGTACAATAATTCGCACTGCTAGTGGGGCAGGGGCATCCGGATTATGGATTGGTGGAGATAGTGTAGATTTAGATAACCCGAAAGTATTACGTGCTTCAGCCGGACAGTGGTTTCGTTTACCAATGGCGTTGAGTTCTGATTTAAAATCAACAGTACTCTCGGCTCGACAGGAAGGAATGCAGGTAGTATCAACCTTACCTAGTGCAACTTTGACTTACTGGGAGGTAGACTGGTGCAAACCGAGTTTGATTCTACTAGGTAATGAAGGTGCAGGGCTGTCGCCAGAATTAACGGCGATCGCTCAATATCAAGTGAAAATCCCCCTAAGTCCAATTGTCGAATCTTTGAATGTCGCGATCGCTTCTGCATTAATGTTGTACGAAGCCCAACGGCAGAAATGGAGAATGGGCAATGAGTAACCAGATATAGCAGGGAGCAGGGGGCATTCTAGCAGGGAGCAGGCTTGAAAGTCCCGTGGTTTCCGTGTTTTCCCATTATTTGATGTCCTAATCTACCTGGCAACTGCTATACATGCTTTATTCTCCAAATCCCTACTCCCCAGTTTGCTTATCCATATATTGCTCAATGTCATTAACTGCGTCCTCAAACGCTGCCATATCAATTTTTAAAGAATCTTCAGCGATTAAGTCATCACCAAGATTATCATTGGATCTTTTTTTTCCTTCTTCATCTTCAGTCTCACCAACTTGGAGAACATCCTGCAATTGGTTAAGAGATTGAATAAAGTCTTTATCGCTGGCGTGACGGTTTTCTGGCTGATTTTGCTCCATATTTAAATCTCCGACAATTAACAATTAACAACTAACAACTACTAACCTCGGAAGGTTGTTTTTGTAAAAATCCATCTGAGAGTCTACTTGGGATTGGTTTCGGACGCATTGTTTTGCTCTCCACCCATACCCACATTGCTTCAGCTATAACTAACAAACGATCTTGGTTTTGTTTACGAATTTCATAAGAGCGAAAGGCACGAGAACCACGCATTTCCTTTACCCAAGTTGTCACCTCTAATGTATCACCTGCTACAGCAGGACTCAAATAATCAATTTCCACTCGCCGCATGACGAACACGCCTCCTAATTCTCGATAGACATCGAAAGTCAAACCTAAGTGCTCTGAGTGTTCGATCGCGACTTGTTCTAAATAGTTTTGGTAAACTGCGTTATTAACATGTCCCAGAGCATCCATCTCGTAATGCCGAACCCGCAGTAGTGTCTTAAATGGTTGCATGAGTATTCTTTTATATTTTACTTTTTCTTGATAAATCAACTTTTAGTAATGAGCAACAAAAGTACTCTGATTCACAAATGATTTATGATTGCCATATTATAATAGTAACCCTAAATCATTTGTGAAAATTCCAAGCGTCACCAAAGCTGGTGAGTACACTCATTTACCGAGCTTCTCTATTCTTAAGAATCATTATCGCTAAACGACTCTTTTCAAATTTCAAATCCAATCCATTAAGAATTATTGAGCTTCTAGCGAGAATACCTGAGCGTTTTTTGCGAGTGGTAGATGTTCCTTTTTCGCCAAATTGTGGGGAATAAAATGCCCTTGCAAACCATATCCAACTAAACCCATATACTCATAAAACAGAAGCATTGCTTTTTTAGTAGGAGCTAATTCAGGTGGGATGTTGCTTGTATGTGGAATGACTTCAAACCCTTGGTTGCGAAAAGTCAGCAGCGATCGCAACATATGAGGAGAGTCAGTAACAAGCAAAATTTGCTTAACGCCTTGAGGTTGTAGAATTGAAGCAGTGAAAAGAGCGTTTTCTTTAGTTGTTTGAGAACAGTGTTCTTCGTTTAAAGCATTAGTTGGAATACCTTTTGCTTTGAGTAGCTCAATGATTTCTCCTCCATCTCCCGCTCCACTGGCAAAAATCAAAGGTGCCCGATGAGATTTCCAAAGATCTGCCGCAACTTCAACCCGCGAATTTCTAAAAATTCTACCACGACCTAACACTACAATTGCGTCTACAGTTTTACCTGGATCAGAGGGAATAAATGTGACTAATCCTTTTTTTGCTAGCGCAATGGTTAAGGGAAAAGTTGCAGTAAAATAAACCACTAATAGAACAATTCCCAATCCACTTAATAAACGCTTCCACTGCAATGGTGGGATCATCCAAGGGATCAGAATTAAAGCTACAAGTGCCAACACAACTAAGCTTGGTGTCATCAGCCATTCAGAAAACATTGACTTCCACACAAGCCATTGGCTTACAGGGCGATCGCACAAAGCTGGATCTAGCATTGAAGTTCACTTTTCAAAGTATACATGCTTTTTGTTTAAGAATTCAGCAATCAGACGTCAGCAATCAGCATGGCCGAGCTCTCTAGACTTTAGTTGTGTCATTTTTCTCTACAAAATTCATGAGCATTGCCGACTGCTGACGGCACGATAGATGAATGCTTAACTCTCTGCCATAGTGACATATACCTTTGCCAATCGCCACATTTTATAGTGTAAGATTAACTTTTTCTAAATCCCAATTTTTTACTTTAACTAATTTTTCATTTCACAGATTTATCAGTAAAGTTCTTTAGTAGCAAGATAACTAAGGGTGTTTCATTTATTATCAAAGAATCAGCACTCTTATCAGTGTTGTGCAAAAAATATGCAGAGAGCTTTTGTCAAGATTGGGAATGCGTCATCGTTCATCAGTAACTGAGAAGAAATTCCTCCTCATTCCCAAAGCTTTCCGATGGGATATAAGTAATGAACTAAATAGCTTACCTCTTCACATACCTATGTATCTGTATCGCTTTACTTAGTATATACTATGAACACAAGATAACTCAATCTATAGACTATCATACTATTAC
>JAQYWO010000024.1 GCA_029379215.1 Rhizonema sp. PD37 | reverse complement strand
GTACTATAAGTAAATAATATCTGTCTCCTCTCTTTACCTTAAACTATTAAGTAAGTCGGCGGTTAAAAACCTAATTATGTAAAGAAAAGTGAATTTGAGAAAATTATTGTGTAGTAAGCGCTACTCTGCGAGAAGCCGCTCCGCGTCTACAGCGCTGAAGCCGACTTACTTAGTGAGTTCTGAGAAACCCTATTTCTGAGGTTTGCTATGGCAAATCAAATAGAATTGTTTTCAATCAATAACTCGGACAAATCAACGTTTTTAGCTCTTACATGGACGCAGGAGATCATAGTTACGAATTATGAATTATCAATTCTCTAATTATTCTGACCCCCTAATGTGATTTATTCATAAGTAGTGCTATACCAATGGGGAGGGTGCAATGTCTTTGATGAAGACTCGTTGGATCTGGTTCTTAGGTGTTGTCTTCGGTGGTTTTTGCGTTGCGAGTGGAAGTGCTGTAGCTCAAATTACTCCCGATAGAAGTCTACCTCATAATTCCACTGTTAAACTTGAGGGAAATACCAGAATTATTGAAGGTGGAACGCAGGCGGGAAGAAACTTGTTCCACAGTTTTCAGGAGTTTTCAGTTCCCACTGGCACTACAGCACACTTTAACAATACTCAACAGATTCAGAATATTATTAGTCGTGTCACAGGTTTATCTATCTCGAATATTGATGGGTTAATTCGTGCTAACGGTAAAGCAAATCTATTTGTGCTGAATCCTAATGGCATTATATTTGGTCGTAATGCGGCACTTAGTATTGGTGGTTCGTTTACAGCTACGACAGCAAATAGTTTAAAGTTTGCGGATGGCAGTGTTTTCAGTACCAACCCAAGCCAATCATCAGCCTTACTAACAATCAGTGTCCCCACTGGGTTACAACTTAATAATAATCTTGCAGGTATGATTTCTAATGCAGGCAATCTTGCTGTCAACTCTGGACAAAACTTAAGCTTGATTGGCACTAATGTCACTAACAATGGGCAACTCTCTGCAGCAGGTGGGCAAGTGACTATAGCTGCTTTTGCTCAAGGTGAGGCTTATATAGGGGAAACAGGAGAAATACTGAGTTGGCAAAACTTCAGTAGTCATGGGAATGATATTGGCACTGCAATCATCTCCGGGAAAATTGATGCCTCTAATCCCATACCCGAAAAAACTGGAGGAAGAGTAGTGATAGTGGGCGATCGCGTCGGGTTGTTGGATTCAGTAATCAACGTGTCGGGAGATACTCTTGGGGGTAAGGTTGTGGTGGGAGGAGACTCCCAAGGTGGCTTAATTCCTCTGGCGAGTGCAACCTACATTAGCCCCACCACAACCATCAATGCAGATGCCTTAACCAAAGGCAATGGTGGACAAATCACTGTGAATTCCACTCAATCAACTCGTGCTTATGGTAGTTTGAGTGCAAGGGGTGGAAAACTTGCAGGAAATGGAGGCTTAATTGAAACATCAGGAAGTCATTTCCTTGATGTTGCTGGCATTCGCATCGACGCCAGTACAACAAATGGTCAAAGTGGCACTTGGCTTCTCGACCCACACAATGTCATTCTCGACTATACAACATCGAGTGGTTCATTCAGTAATGGCGATCCAAACATTTTCACACCCAGTGGTGACGATGCAGTTGTCAATATTCCAGATATTATGAACCAACTGAGTGTTGGAACTAATGTGACTATTACCACAAGTGGTGCAGGAACTCAGGTGGGAAACATTACAGAACGGACAAATACAAGTGGGTTTAGTATTGATACGCGAAACACAAGGCCAGTCACCTTAACTTTACAAGCTAGCAACGATATTAACTTGCAAAACTTTGGCATCACGGCGAACAATGCTCCTCTGAATGTAATACTCCAAGCTGGTGTCGGTTCTGCTCGTGGCAATGTAAGTCTTATGAATGGTTCAGTTGAAACCAGGGGAGGGGCATTCACGGCAACGGCACCAAGTTCTGTCTCGTTAGAAAATTTTGGAATTACAAGTAGCAACAACAGTGCGATCTTAGCAGAACCGATCACCATCACTACTCCCTCTGTATCAATCAACAATGCTCAGATTAACAGCAACACAAGCAGCAATGGTTCTGGGGCGTTAATCTCCATCAAAGCCGACTCACTCATGCTGCAACAACAAAATGGAAACATAAACAGCAACACTACTGGCAATGGCAACGGCGGGTTAATCTCCATCAACGCTAACTCGCTCACACTTCAATCAGGTGGAAGTATAAACAGCAATACGAACAGTCAGGGAAATGGTGGATCAGTCTCGGTGAATACGAACTCACTCAACCTTCAAGGGGGAGGTATCAATAGCAACGCCACTAATCAGGGTAATAGCGGAGGCATCAATATTAACGTCAATTCTTTTTCATTGACAAATAGTGTGATCGGCGGTCAGACTTCTGCAAGTGGCAATGCTCCCGATATAACCATTAACGCGAAATCAAACGTTGCGCTAGAGCAAGGTGCCCTGCAAAGCACAACTACTGGAAATGGGAATGCGGGAGCGGTTTCTCTAACTGCGACATCAGTTTCACTTCAGAATGGTGGCGGAATCATGACACGAGCCAATGAGACAAGTCAGGGCAATGCTGGAAACATTATCATCAATGCCACCGATAGTATTCTCATTCGGAATGGAGGTTTTTTGAATGCCGATACATTAGGACAGGGTAATGCGGGATCTATCGCTATTAAAACAGGCTTATTAAAACTTGAAAATAGTGGAGTGGGTAGTAATGCCGGAATGCTCGATAGAAGAAACAATAACCCCAATAACAATGCAGCTAATGGCGGAAACTCGAATGTCATGCCTACAGGCAATGCCGGGAACTGGAATATTATAGCTGATACTGTAGAGCTAGACAACAGCAGCATCACTAGTGAAACTGGTGGTCGTGGAAATGCAGGAAATTTCACGCTCACTGCCAACTCTCTGATACTGAGGAATCGCAGCAACATTGGTACTAATGCGCTGCTTAACAGTAGTGGCAATGCCGGAAATATTAACATCACTTCTTCATCAGTTTTTTTGGAAAATGATACAAGTAACACGCCCACGTTCGGCAGTCTGGGGAGCGGTACTCTGGGTTCCGGTGACGGAGGACGAATATCTATTAATGCTGACACTGTCACATTGAGAAACGGAGGGCAGATTCGCTTCGATACTCAAGGTACAGGAAAAGCTGGTGAACTCACGCTCACGGCTAACTCCTTGGAACTTGATAACAATAGCACTATTATTAGTAATACTTTTAGCAGGGGAAATGGTGGAGACATAAATCTAATGATTAGAGGAGCTTTAACTGTGAGCAATAACTCTAACATCACAGTTTCTTCAATACCTCCTGATTATGACCCCAAGAGAACACAATTGGGTGAAGCAGGCAATATAAATGTGCAGGCTGGTTCTATTTTTCTGTTCAATCAAGGTAGGATTGAAGGACAATCAGCTTCTGGAAATGGTGGCAATATCACCCTAGAGCCACGAAATTTATTACTACTGCGTAATAACAGTCTTATCTCGACAACTGCAGGTACGCCACAAACAGGTGGTGGTAATGGTGGTAACATTAGAATCAATACTCCCTCAGGTGTGATCGCAGGCGTCTTGAGAGAAAATAGCAGTATCACTGCCAACGCTTTTGAAGGTAGGGGGGGTAGGATCAACATTACAGCTAGTGGAATTTTCGGACTAGATCGCTCTAATCGACCAACTGAATTCTCCAGAATTACGGCTTTTTCGCAGCTGAATCCTCAATTGGATGGCGTAGTACAAATTAACGGAGCTGATGTCGATCCCAGTCGCGGATTAGTGGAACTACCTAGCAATATCCTTGATGCCTCATCAAGACTTAGAGATGTTGGCTGTGCTGCCGTTCAGGCTAATCAAGAGAATGAATTTATCGTGACTGGACGTGGTGGTTTACCACCCAACCCTGATGAACCCCTCAGCAGTGATGTGGTATGGTCAGATACTCGCATAAGCGCGATACGGCTTAAGCCGTCGCCTGCGGGCATCGCACTACAACAGCGTGCAGACAAACCGACTGCTAAATTACCCTCAAAACCAAAAGCTTTGGAAATTGTACCCGCTACTGGTTGGGTCCTAAACAATAAAGGCGAAGTTACTTTGATTTCTTCTCAAACCCATATTACTAGCTTGGGGACTACTCCTATGTGCCAACAGTAAAAGCGAAGAATTACGAATTACAAATTATTAATTATTCTGACCCCTCTTGTGTGATTTATTCATGAGTAGTGCTATACCAATAAGGAGATTGCAATGTCTTTGATAAAGACCCGTTGGGGTTGGTTCTTAGGTATTGTCGTTGGTAGTGTGTGCGTTGCGAGTGGAAGTGCTGTGGCTCAAATTACTCCCGATAGAAGCCTACCCAATAACTCCACTGTCAAACTTGAGGGAAATACCAGAATTATTGAAGGTGGAACACTTGCAGGAAGGAATTTGTTCCACAGTTTTCAGGAGTTTTCAGTTCCCACTGGCACTACAGCACATTTTAACAATGCTCAACAGATTCAGAATATTATTAGTCGTGTCACTGGTTCGTCTATCTCGAATATTGATGGATTAATTCGTGCCAACGGTAAAGCAAATCTATTTATGCTGAATCCTAATGGCATTATATTTGGTCGCAATGCTGCACTCAATATTGGTGGTTCGTTTACAGCGACGACAGCAAATAGTTTAAAGTTTGCGGATGGCAGTGTTTTCAGTAGCAACCCCAAACAATCCTCAGCACTCCTGACAATTAGTGTCCCCATTGGTCTACAAATTAATAATAATCTTACAGGTAGTATTAACAATGCAGGCAATCTTGCTGTCAACGAGGGACAAAACTTAAGCTTGATTGGTACTAATGTCACTAATAATGGGCAATTGTCTGCGACAGGTGGGCAAGTGACACTAGCGGCGGTTCCCCAAGGTGAGGCTTCAATCAAGGAAACAGGACAAATATTAGGTTGGCTTGATTACATTCCTCAGGGCAGTGATGTTGGCACTGCAATCATCTCCGGGAAAATTGATGCCTCCAATCCCAAACCACAGAAAACTGGAGGAAGAGTGCTGATAGTGGGCGATCGCGTCGGGTTGTTGGATTCAGTGATCAACGTGTCAGGAGATGCTCTTGGAGGTAAGGTTGTGGTGGGAGGCGATCAAAGTAGAGGAATTCCTCTAGCTAGTGCAACCTACATTAGCCCCACCACAATTATCAATGCAGATGCCCTCACCAGAGGTAATGGCGGACAAATTACCGTTAATTCTACTCAATCAACTCGTGTCTATGGCAGTTTAAGTGCGCGGGGTGGAAGAGTTGCGGGGAATGGAGGCTTAATTGAAACATCAGGGGGTAAATTCCTTGATGTTGCTGGTATTCGCATCGACGCCAGTGCAACCAATGGTTTGGGCGGTACTTGGCTTCTCGATCCGCGCAATATCACTCTTGCCTATACAACATCGACTGGTTCATTTAGTAATGGCGATCCAAATATTTTCACACCTGGCGGTGACGATGCAGTTGTCAATATTCCAGATATTACAAACCAACTGAATGCTGGCACTAACGTCACAATTACCACAAGTGGCACGGGGACTCAGGAGGGCAATATTATGGCAAATGGGTTTGGCATTAGTACGACAAATCCAAACCCCGTCACCTTAACTTTACAAGCTAGCAATGATATTGCCCTGCAAAACTTTGGCATCACGGCGAGCAATGCTCCCCTGAATGTCATACTGCAAGCTGGTGTCGGTTCTGGTAGTGGCAATGTAAGCCTGATGAATGGTTCAGTTGAAACCACGGGAGGGGCATTTACGGTAACGGCACCCGGTTCTGTCTCGTTAGAAAGATTTGAAATTACGAGTAGCAATAACAGTGCAATCCCGGCACAATCTATCACCATTACTGCTCCCGGTGTATCAATTAGAGATGCTAGCATTAACAGCAACACGATAGGCGATGGTTCTGGGGCGTTAATCTCCATCAAAGCCAACTCACTCATACTGCAACCGGGTGGAAGTATAAACAGCAAAACTACTAGCAATGGCAACGGCGGACCGGTTGAGATTAAAACTGACTCACTCACACTTTTACCGAGCGGACTTATAAACAGCAACAGCAATAGTAATGGCAATAGCGGAAGTATCAATATTAACGTCAACTCGCTTTCAGCAAATAGCGCTACGATCAGCAGCCAGACGGAAGGAAGTGGCAATGCTGGAGACTTAATCATTAACGCGAAATCAAACGTTGAGCTAGAATTCGGTAGCCTGCAAAGCACAACTACTGGAAATGGAAATGCAGGATCGGTGAGTGTGAGTGGCAAATCACTTTCGCTGGTGAATCATGCTCCAATAATTACTAATGCCTCTGGTGATATCACAAGTAAAGGTAATGCTGGAGACATTACCCTCAACGCTACTGCTCGTATTCTCATTCGGAATAATGGTGTGAATAGCGGTACATTAGGACAGGGTCATGCCGGGTCTATCACTATTAAAACACGCTCATTAAAACTTGAAGATCATAGCGGTCTAGGTAATGATAGCGGAATAATCGATAGAAAAAATAATAACTTCATCAACAATACAGGTAATGCCGGAAACTGGAATATTATGGCTGATACTGTTGAGCTAGACAACAGTAGCATTACTAGCGAGACTGGTGGCAGTGGAAATGCAGGAAATTTCACTCTCACTGCCAACTCTCTGGTGCTGAGGAATAGCAGCAACATTGGCACTAATGCGCTGCAAGGCAGTCGCGGCAATGCTGGAACTATTGACATCACTTCTTCATCAGTTTTGTTGGACAATGATGTAAATAACATTCTCCAGCGCAACACTCTGGCGAGCGGTACTCAAGGTTCAGGCATTGCAGGACAAATCTTGATTAAAGCCGACACTGTTGCGTTGAAAAACAACAGCCTGATCATTAGTAATACTTTGAATACGGGAAATGGTGGAGACATAAATCTCAGGATTCGTGGAGCGTTAACTGTGAGCAATAACTCTAAGATCACAGCCTCTTCAATGCCTCCTGATTATGACCCCAATAGAACACAATTGGGTGAAGCAGGCGATATTAATGTACAGGCTGGTTCTATTTTTCTCTTCAATAAAAGTATGATTGAAGGACAATCAAGTTCTGGAAATGGTGGCAATATCACCCTAAAGCCACGAAATTTGTTACTACTGCGTAATCAGAGTCTTATCTCGACAACTGCAGGTACTGGGCAAATAGGTGATGGTAATGGTGGTAACATTAGAATCAATACTCCGTCGGGCGTTATCGCTGGCGTCTTGAGAGAAGATAGCGACATCACAGCCAACGCTTTTGAAGGTAGGGGAGGTTTGATTAACATTACAGCTCGTAGAGTCTTCGGACTACAGCTTAGCAATCAACTCACTTCATTCTCCGACATCACGGCTTTTTCACAGCAGAATCCTCAGTTCAATGGCGTCGTACAAATCAACACACCTGATGTCGATCCCAGTCGCGGATTAGTGGAACTACCCACAAGTATCATTGATGCCTCATCACGAGTCGGGGATGTTAGCTGTGCTGCCGTTCAGGGTAATCAGGGGAATGAATTTATCGTGACTGGACGCGGTGGGTTACCACCCAGCCCTGATGAACCCCTTAGCGGTGATGTGGTATGGTCAGATACTCGTATGAGAGCGATACGGCTTAAGCCGTGGCCTGCGGGCATCGCACTGCATCAACGTGCAGAGAAACCTACTGCTAAACTACCCCCAAAACCAAATGTTGTGGAAATTATACCTGCTACTGGCTGGGTCTTCAACAATCAAGGGGAAGTTACTTTGATCTCCTCTGAAACCCATTCTACTCATTTGGAGACTACTCCTATCTGCCGCCAATGAAGTTTTGATTGACAGTTATCTTAAAATCATATTTATGCTGAATTGTCAAGGAGAAAATTCCAGTAAAAAATGAAAAATATTGTATAATTAAACTCACAATCAAGGATAAGAAGTTACGTTAAAACAGTTGGCTTCAGCTATTAAGATGACGACTAACTGGATACAATTTTTAGGGAATTTTTTGATTTCTGGAGATTTTATATCTCACGGACATTGCTACCTCTGGAAGCCAGAGTTAGTGAGGCTTCATGTCATAGCAGATACGTTGATTGCACTTGCCTACTATTCTATTCCAGTGATGCTGGTTTATTTCGTCCGTACCAGACGAGATGTGCCTTTCGACTGGATTTTCTGGATGTTTGGAACATTTATCATTGCTTGTGGCACTACCCATCTCATGGAGGTGTGGACGCTTTGGTATCCTAGTTATTGGTTACCCTGGTTAGTTAAAGCCATTACAGCTTTTGTCTCTGTATTTACGCCTTTAGAATTAGTGTTGTTATTACCTAAAGCACTGGCTTTACCTAGCCCCGCTCAACTAGAGGCGACAAATGTAGATTTGCTTAACGAAGTCATCGAACATAAGCGTACAGAGCAAGCATTGGGCAAAGTACTTGACGAATTGGAAATTAGGGTTCAGGAACGGACAGCAGAGTTAATCAGAATCAATGAATCTTTACAGGGGGAAATCACTGAACGCAGGCGTGTAGAAGAAGCTTTGCGAGAGAGTGAAGAACGTTTTCGCGCTATATTCAATCAAGCAGCTGTTGGCATTGCCCAAGTCGCTAAGGATGGTTGGTGGTTATTAGTTAACCAGAGGCTTTGTGATATTGTCGGGTACACGCAAGAGGAGATGCGATCGCTCTGCTTCCAAAATCTCACTCACCCAAATGATCTTGATACGTATTCGGAATACGCTAATCAAATATTAACTGGTGAGATTCAAACTTACTCCGTAGAACAACGCTATTTTCGCAAAGACGGTGTCATTATTTGGATTCATCTTACTATGTCTTTAGTCAGCGAATCTTCTCAGGAGCCAAAGTATTTTATTGGTGTCATTCGAGACATAAGTGACCGTAAGCGGATGGAAGAGGCGTTGGGGGAAAGCGAACAGCGATTTCGTTTGATGGCAGATACTGTTCCGGTGATGATTTGGGAATCGGGTACCGATAAGCTTTGCAATTATTTTAATAAAGTCTGGTTAGAATTTACTGGACGAACAATCACACAAACAATGGGCAACGATCAGTTTCTTTGTGTCCATCCAGAGGATAGAGAACTTTGTTTACAAACTTACATCAATGCCTTTGATACTCAACAAGAGTTCACAATAGAATACCGTCTCTTACGATTTGATGGTGAGTATCGCTGGATTTTAGATACGGGCATTCCACGATTTACTCTAGATGGCAGGTTTGTCGGCTACATTGGCTCAGGTGTAGATATCAGCGATCGCAAGCAGGCAGAAGAGCAGATTCAAGCATCGCTTGTAGAAAAAGAAGTGCTATTGAAAGAAATTTATCACCGAGTCAAAAACAATTTACAAGTTATATCTAGTCTACTCAACCTGCAATCTGAGTATATCCAGGACAACCGCGATTTGGAAATATTCCGACAAAGCCAGATGCGGATTGAATCAATGGCTCTCGTTCACGAGAAGTTGTATCAAGCTGAAGACTTATCAATGATTAATTTTGGTGAGTATATTCAAGATTTAGTTACCAGTTTATTTAGTTCATATGAGGTGAATACGGATGCGATCGCTCTCACCATAAATATCGATGATATTTTCCTCGGTTTGGATGTAGCAATTCCTTGCGGTTTAATTGTCAATGAACTTGTTTCCAATTCTTTAAAATATGCTTTCCCTACCAACCAATACGGAACCATCCATATTTTTATGCTTTCTAATAACGATAATAAATTCACCTTGAGCGTGAGTGACGATGGGATTGGTTTACCATTAGATTTTGATATTAAAAACATCACAACATTAGGTTTGCAGTTAGTTGATACTTTAACTCATCAACTTTCTGGTAATCTTGTTCTGAACAGGAATTCTGGATTGGAAGTAAAAATTATATTTCCAGTATTAGGAAAAACTTGAAACTATATCAAACAATGAAAAACACAAAAATTCTAGTTGTAGAAGATGAAGGTATTGTTGCTAAAGATTTGCAAAATCGCTTAAAGAAAATTGGCTACATTGTCCCAGCTATCGCTTCTACTGCAGTAGAAGCAATTCATCAGGCAGCAGAAATTCTTCCAGACTTAGTGTTGATGGATATCAAATTAAAAGGAGATATAGACGGTGTAGAAGCGGCTGGGGAAATCCACAATCGATGGAGCATCCCTATCATCTATCTTACTGCTTACGCGGATGAGAACACATTGGAACGAGCAAAAAAAACACAGCCATTTGGCTATTTACTTAAACCTTTTAAAGAAAGGGAACTCTACACCACTATTGAAATAGCTCTTAATAAAGATAAGTTAGAAAAGCAATTAAAAGAAAATCAACAATTTTTGACGACAGTTATTAAAAGTATAGATCATGGTGTAATTGCCAGTGATGAGCAAGAATTAGTCACTTTTATGAATCCTGTTGCTGAAAAATTAACAGGATGGAAGCAAGAAGAAGCTATCAGAAAAAATGTATCAGAAATCTTTAAAATTGTCAAGATTGAGAATCGTCTTCCTGTAGAAAATACTCTCAAACAAGTTTTACAAAAGGAGAAGATGTTTTGCTCACAAGAAGATGTTATTCTCATTTCTAAAAATGGTATAGAAACACCAATTAATAATAGAATTGCACCTATTAAAAATGAGCTAAATAATCTGATAGGTGTCGTGTTATTATTTCGAGATATTACCGAACACAAACTAGCTATTGAGGCACGAAGGGAGCAAGTTGTTCAAGAGCAAATTGTCCTGCAATTGGAACAACTCAACCAAGTTAAAGATGACTTTCTAAATACTGTTTCTCACGAACTGCGAACTCCTCTATCCAATATTGTCATGACGCTTCAAATATTAAAAAATACTTGTACTAACAAGCAGGATCAGCGCTATCTAGAAATTTTACAATCTGAATGCAATCGCGAACTCGATCTGATCAATGATCTACTAGATTTACAACGCATAGACGCGACAACAACTTCTTCGTTAAACCCTGAACCATTGATGTTGCAATACTGGTTACCTAACCTCCTAGAAGCATTCTTTGTAAGAACTCAACAAAGACAGCAAATTCTCCGGCTCAATATTCCTTCCGATATGCCACCACTCATCACAGATAGCTTTAATCTGGAACGCATTTTTTCGGAATTGCTTAATAACGCTTGTAAATATACTCCTGCTGGTGGTGAAATTATCCTCAGCGTTCACCATGTGGAAAATGAGGAATATAACGCAACTCACTCCACCATCTTTACAATCGGCAATTCCACAGAAATTCCAGCAGCAGCTTTACCAGATATATTTGAGAAATTCTATCGCGTTCCTCATGCTGATATCTGGAAACAAGGAGGTACGGGGTTAGGACTAACTTTAGTACAGAAGATAGTTGCACAACTACACGGAACCATTAAAGTTGAAAGTCAGGCTGGATGGACTACGTTTACTCTCACGTTCTCTAATTTGTAACCATTTTCAACTCCAAAAACTACGGTAAAAGCATTGAGGTTGGTTTGTTTACAAAAATTGGCAGCTATGAGTCAAGGGCATCCGGCTGAATGTTAGGACAAATTGTCTCTTCCGACTTGGTGGTTAAACTGTCCCATCCTGAAAGTATTGTCTTAAGTTCATTGCGCAAGCCAAATAATTCTTCAACCTGGTGATCTATCTCAAGTATTTTATCATTCAGCTTTTGTTGAATTTCATTACAAGCAGGTTTTCCCCCATCATAGACTTGGAGAATTTCACCAATTTCTTGCAAACTCAAGCCAAGGCTTTGAGCGCGTTTAATAAAGGAAAGACGGGTTAGAACAGACAATGAAAATTGCCGAAAGCCTCCCTGTGTTCGCTCTAATGACTCAAGTAAGCCCAAACTTTCGTAATAACGAATTGTCCGAATAGGGACTCCACTAAGATCTGTTACCTGACCAATTAAAAGTAGTTTTTTATCTTTACTTAGCATAACTGAGCAATCAACTGGATTTTATCTAATATTATGCTCTCACTTATCAACATCTCCCGACTTATAGCAGTTCTGAGATTATGGGTTATTTGACAAATAACATGATATAACTAGCTTTAACTATGTCCTAACTTCACAAAAAAAAGAAGTGGCATCGCCACTTCTAAGAAATTCCCAGGTAGAACCTGAAATGAGTATAACCACTCTAAAAATTGTAAATCGTATAAATTTACACTTATTAACTTGAGATGCTAGTTTTTTGCATTTGTAAATCTGTTGAATCAGAAGGGGAAGTAGTGCGTCTGCTCGTAAATGGAGAGGGGAAAATAGAGATTTAAAGACTAATAGCATCCCTTGCCTCCCCACTCCTGATTTCTAACTTTTCACTCAACCACTTCATTCACAGGGAATCTATCAACCAGTTGTATGGCACGATAAGTATTGTTAAGCAGGGATTGTGGTAAGTTAGGGACATGGGGGATTTGCGATAATAAATCCAAAGTCCGACGTAGAATACGCACGACATCACCTTCATCCAAACTTGTATTGTCACAGAGTTCTACCCATTCGATACCTAATGCCCACTTTTCCACCAAGGCAATTAGCTCAAATTCCAACCACATAGGCAATGCTACATTATATTTATGCTGCATTTGGAACATTTTGCGGCGGATTGGTCGCAATCTGGATAATGCTTCTGCAACTTCATCACTGAGATCAAAATTAACTCTACTGTCAGGACGAGGGGTTTCTGTGACTAAAGCGGCAATTGCTGCTGCTAAATGATGGGGATCTAAGTTATCTAACTCACCGCTAGCAATTGCCAAACCCAGCCATAATTCATTCTCGCCTCGAAGTGCGGCAACAACTTGCCCTAATAGTGTAGGAAGTAAGTTATCCAGACATTCAAAGCGTTGCAAAATTTCAATGAGATGAAGAAACTCTTCCCAGTGACTTTGAGACTGTTGATCTACATGTGTTTGCAAATGTTCAATTTCGGCTTCTAGTTCGACGATCTGCGCTTTGCGTTTCATAACCGTACTAGAATTGCCGAGTTGATACAAGGGATGAGCTTCTAATTGTTGCTGTAGGGTTGCCACATGAGTAAGTTGTTCTGCAACTTCTGATGGCATGTATACAGATTCCTCTGGAATGAGAATTTGTTGGGCGATCGCTGCTGAGTCCCTATTGCTCAAATGTGAATGTCCTGGTATTAATGGCATCTCAGATGGTGGCAGTACGTCAGGAGGTACATTAATGCGTGGTAATTCTGCATATAAATCCATGACATCTTCGTTTGCCGCCACATACCAGCAATTATTTTGCCCTAAGCAGACTAAATAAGGAGACTCACCAATACCTGGTATTTTCCCCACTAGCACTGCTTGAATCGGCACTGGTACTGTAATATTTGTGCCTTTGAGACTTAACAACGTTCCCGACACGGCAAAACCCAACATCATTCCCAGTTCTTCTCGTCTGAGTTGCTGTGCTTGTTCTTGCAAGGTTCTCAAAAGCTTTTGTTCCACGCGCAACCGTTGTCTTAGCTTCTCATAATAAGCTAGTTCAGTTTCATCAATGGTAGCAACTTGTACTTGTAACTGAGATAATTGTGTTTGTAGCTGGGTAATCTCCTCATACTGCGGTTGGAGGTGTAAAGTTCCTAAGTACCGCCCAAAACTTCGTTCTACCAGTTCCCTAGTTTGTTCTAAAGTATGAGTCTGTAGTAAATTCAGCACCATCCCATAACTGGGTGTAAACTGACTTACTAGGGGGTTTGCTTTGGATGTGGCTAAATACGCTGCTTCTTTGACGCCTTCAAAGGGAGTTTGTAGCGTCACCACATGACCTCGTTCATCCATCCCGCGACGACCGGCTCTTCCCGCCATTTGCAGGAACTCAGAAGCATTTAACAGGCGATGTCCAGTGTCGGTTCGCTTGGAGAGGGTGGAAATAACCGTTGTCCGGGCTGGCATGTTAATTCCTGCTGCCAGTGTCTCGGTGGCGAATACGACTTTTATCAGTCCTAGCTGAAAGAGTTCTTCTACCAAGACTTTCCATGCAGGTAAAATACCCGCGTGGTGGGCAGCAATACCTCGGTATAACGGTGCAATGTGTCCGGAACGTCCCGCGTCGGGATTGCGGGTTAAGAATTCGTCGATGAGTACTCGCAACTGATATGCTTCATCTGGATCTACCAGCCACAAGTCGCCCACTTCTCCCACCGCTTTATCGCATCCCCGACGGCTGAAGATAAAGTAAATTGCAGGTAGCATATCCCGTTGCTGAAGTTGATTCAGAACGTAGACAATGCTTGGAGCTTCGGGCCTACCACCTTTACCCCTCTTTTCTCCCTTTACTTTCTTTTTCAGTAAACGAGAATTGACTTGAGTCTTGTCATCATTGAGTAGGGGAAATAACCCTTTGGTATTGCCAAAGTGAAATTCTAATGGAACTGGGCGAAAATCAGAGTAAATTAAATCCGTTGGACCATGAACTTGATTTAACCAATTGGTGAGTTCATCGCTATTGGCAACTGTAGCCGAAAGAGCCACAAGTTGAACTTCTGGAGGGCAGTAGATCACTGATTCTTCCCAAACTGTCCCTCGTTGGCGATCATTCATGTAGTGGCATTCATCCAATACCACTGCCTCAACGTTCGTTAACGAGATGCCAACTTGTCCGATAGGGGTGCCATAAAGCATATTCCGGAAAATCTCTGTAGTCATCACCAAAATTGGTGCGTCCCGGTTGATGTTGGCATCTCCTGTTAACAATCCGACAAAATCGAAGCCGAATCTTTCACGAAAGTCACGTAGTTTCTGATTTGAAAGCGCCTTCAAAGGAGTTGTATAAAATACTCTTTTTCGGCGTGCTAAAGCACGATATATAGCATATTCACCCACTAATGTCTTTCCCGAACCAGTGGGCGCACAGACTACTACAGATTTTCCAGCATTTAGAGAAGCGATCGCATCTAACTGAAATCGGTCCAGTTCAAAAGGAAATATCGAACTGGGGTCAAGTTCTGAAGACAGGGAAGGATAATTCACTCAATCACAATTGCAACCGGACTGTTTACTATGTTATTTCAATCCCGAATTTGGGTTTATTCAGAATCACCCCGTCCCTACACCACAAATTTATCCTTTTTTAGGTATTATAGTGAATTTTGACACTCTCCTACAACACAAAGGGAGATTCTGATTTCTTTCTTACCTAAGACACTTATACTATTTTCCCAGTTCTTGGGATCTGGCTGTTGCGGCTTTTACTGCTTCAATTATCGCTGAGCGAAATCCAGCTGCTTCTAATTGAGCAATGCCAGCAATTGTTGTCCCGCCAGCACTGGTGACGCGATCTTTGAGTTCTGCTGGATGTATTTTTGTTTCTTGAAGCAACTTGGCTGTTCCATGCACAGTTTGTAATGCCAGTTGATAGGCGATCGCCCTTGGTAAACCTGCTGCGACTCCACCATCAGCCAGTGCTTCTACAAATAGTGCCACATAGCCGGGACCCGATCCTGATAGTCCCGTTACTGCATCCATTAGTGTTTCTGGAACTTCTACAACTTCTCCTACCGCTGAAAAGATTTGCCGTGCTGTTTGTTGATGTATTGCTTTTGTATAGGCACCTAAACAGATCGCGGTTACTCCCTCGCCTACAGTGAGGGGTGTATTGGGCATTGCCCGAATGACTGGTATGTTCGGAAAAGCTGCTTCTAGGTTACTTATAGGCACACCTGCCAAGATCGAAATCACCAGAGGTTTGGCTGTATCCAGTACTTCTGCTAATTCTTGAGCGATCGCACTAAATATCTGGGATTTTACTGCCAAAAAAACGACTTCCGTTGCTTGGGAAAAAACCAATCGATTGTCCGCCGTTACGGAGACACCGTATTTCTCCTCCAAATAAATTTGCCGTGAGGAATCTGGTTCACTCACGAGCGCTTCTGATGCTAGATAGATTTTTTGAGCAATAAGGCGGGATAACAGCGCTTCTCCCATCACCCCGCCACCAATTAAGCCAAATTTGACAGACAAGTCAATATTCCTTTTCTTTAATTTTAGATCCTAGATCCAGTCTCTTATCTAAAATCACAAATTTAAAATTTCTCAACTATTGTGCCATCCGGTTGGCTTCTTGACCCCATGCTGGATTTGCGCCGGTTGTGCGTGAAGGACGTACTGGCGGTTGCGGCACTTCATGAATAACTCCTGTTTGGGTGCTTACTTGCACGCAGCTTGGTGTGAACAAAAATATGCTCTCGCCAATGCGTTCTTGATGTCCATCAAGTGCGTAAGTGCCGCCTGCCACAAAATCCACAGCCCGCTGTGCTTGATCTGGGTCCATGATTGTTAAATTTAGGACTATTGACTTACGCTCTCGCAATGCTTGAATGGCTTGAGGCATTTCTTCAAATGTACGCGGTTCAATAACCAGGACTTCCGAGATTCCATTTACTGCGTTTGGCATACCAATAACATTACTCATAGGCTTAGGTCCTGCTGCTACTTCGTTCTCCATTGTATGCATTGGTTCGCGCCAACGTCGATTTTGAGTTGTTGGTTCTTGTGGCGCTTGTTGGACATTTTGTTCTTGATACAGATTTTGGTAACTCTCTGCCTCTGGTTCTTCCTCGTAGTACTCATACTCCACCGGCTCATTAAGTCCGACAAAGTCTCTCAGTTTGGAAAAAATATTATTCACAATCTACACTCCTAGTCCTGGTTTCTTTTATTGATAGGCGCGAAAGCTTATTCTGTTAACTTTTGATGTTACAGAAGACCCACAGCTTAGCAATTTTAACGCTGTTTGTAGCATTAACTACAATTTTTTTTAATAAATACACGCCCCTAAATTGTTTGTATATTATTTATACACAACAACGAGATAAAAGTGTATCTTAAACGTTAAATAAAGAAACCTATTTTAGGTTGAATCTTTTAAAAACTATAGCTCCTTTGTAATTTTTGTGAAGTAATTATGTAGTGCGATTGCCAAATAAAATAGTTCCCAACCGAATCATTGTTGCACCAGCTTGCACCGCTAGTTGATAGTCCCCTGACATTCCCATCGAAAGATGTCGAATTTGAAGATGAGACCAATTTTTCTCCTGGATCTCTTTTTTCAGATCACGAGTATGATGAAACACATCCAAAATTTCTGAATCGTTTAGTCCTAAAGGTGGAATTGTCATCAAACCCTGAATTTGTAAATTTTTACATTCATCAAGTGCTGGTAAGTCAGCGAATAGTTCTGGCACACTCCAACCCGATTTACTGGGATCGGCGAGAATCTTCACTTGTAAGCAAACTAGAGGACTGACTCCAAGCTCTAGTGCTAATTGGTTCAAGCGCTGTGCCAGTTTCAAATTATCTACTGAGTGAATCCACTGAAATTGTTCAATCGCTTTCTTAGCTTTGTTGGTTTGTAAATGTCCAATAAAGTGCCACTGTAGATCCGATAAATCTTGCAACTCGGCTTGTTTAGTGGCGGCTTCTTGAATGCGACTCTCCCCAAAATCTCGAATCCCTGCAGCATAAGCACAGCGCATTGCATCTGTTGATACTTGCTTTGTGACAGCAATTAGCCGCACTGAATCTGGCAGGGCGGAACGAAGGGTGGCAATCCGAACACTAATCGAACTAGTCATTGGAATGTGCGTTGGAAAATACTCTGAACTTGATCGTACTCCTGAGATTGTCCACTGCGCCGCAGGCTACGTAAGCGATTTTCTAGCATCATTCTTGCCTCAGTACGTCCTATAGACTGAAATTTAAGACCTTTGACGTCAGTTGCCACTAAAAAAAATAAGCGCTGAGCATAAAGAGTTGTGAACAACTCTTGGTGATCATCTACCATACAGATTCTATAGAGCAAACCCCAAGTAGGATGATTTAAGTATGTTTCCGAGTTTTCTGGGTTCATTGAATACTAAGGTATGACTATAATCTGTCTTTTTGCAGATGAATACAAATATTCTGATGATGATAGCTGTATTTCGTCAAAATATTTGCCCAAAATGCCAAAAAATTCATCATTGAGGGGAGCAAGGGGAGTAGCTAGTACTCGATCAACCCAAAATTGCTTTCTTTAGGGTAAGCAGAGGAGGCAAGGGCGATCAGAGGAAGCAGGGGGAGAAAGAGATTTTCTTGCTGCTATTAACCCCACAAAGTTACCTTGGCACACCACTAGGAATTTAACCTAAAATAAGAGCTTTAAATTCCCTATTTTTGATGAGAATTTAAGCGATCGCAAACGAGGGAAATAGAATATTTAACTTGAAAAGGTGATTGGTAGTACAAACGTTCACCTCAATACAACTACTTTTGACTCATAACCTCTTACTCCTCATTCCCTCCTCTGTTCCTATTCTCAATGAGATTCTGACGTTCTGCTCAATGAGAACCATTGCCAGTGCCTTGAATTGTACTAGTGCTTTGTGCAGAGATTCATCCCATTCTCTCTCAATATTACTGTCTGCGACAATTCCTGCTCCAAGTTGCCCCCATAATTTTAGTAGAGGGAGGGGGGAGAAAATGAATACTTCCTCATTTTCCTTGTCTTGTCTTTCTCTCACGACAATAGGAAACTACTACTTTTAATTGGGTACAACCCGCTCTGCTTATGCCTGTCTGGTCATTCTCTAAAGTTTTAAAATAGAGTTAGGTTATAAAAACAACGCTAGAATTACATGAAAATACAGTCATCCGTGCTAGTTCATTTGGGTTTTGGCAAGTATGTACGGTCTGACCAAGTGAAAGCAATTATACCTATTGAAGAAGACCGAGGACCAGGGCGGCGTACCTTTGTTCAGTTGGTAGAACAATCCGATCCGATTATTGCTTCTCGGGCTGAAGATACTATTGTACGGGACTTAGTACAAGAACCGCGTGAAGTGACTCAAGCCCGCCAGCAGCAAGAGATTCTCCAAGATTTATTAGTAGACCTAATTAACGTCAATTCGACCGTGCGGCGTATCAGTCGTGATGAAGGTGGTTTGGATCTAGATTTGTTGGAACGGCGTATCCGGCAAGTTTTGGAGAATGAAGCAAAATAAGTGCGACGTACCTGAAGCAAGCAAAGCTCCAGCTTTTTGTCTGGGGCTTTTAATACTCAACTGTTGAGCCAACACCGCGACTATAGCGGTGCGCGGATTCAGGCTAGAAGGAGCGCGTTAACTTTTCGTCCGATCTGAAGAACGTTTTCAATCTGACTGTTATGCCTACTTGGAGCAGCCGGAAAATGCTACCCGTTATACACTACCAGTTCATTTTCTAGAGGATTCTTTTAAAGAAAGATCATTCTCTTTGTTGGATCTGGGGTGTGGGAATGGGGCTTTGCTCAAGTATCTGCCTTCTCAATGCGACTACGTTGGGGTCGATCACAGTGAATATGCCATTAAATACTGTGTTAAACCTATACCCCAGCAGAACCTTTGTCTGCGAGGATTTATGGGTATTTCTGCGGAAACTTGCTACAGAAAATAAAAAGTTTGATGCAGTGGTACTATGCGGGATGATATATCATACCGTTGATAAGGAAAGCCAACAACACAAGGATGAGCAGGAAATCATTCAATTTTGTTTAGACAAAATAATCAACGACAAAGGATATCTGGTCATAATTATTGGACTTAATTATGGCAACCATCGAGATCATAGTCTGTTTGTTCGAGCGGAATGGCTACAAAAGTTAGTATAAAAAATGCTAGAAACGGCGAAGGCAAATATTGTTTACGAGAATCTGTGCCTACAAATCGGCTTGGAAAAAAAAATTGTCCAGCAAAAAGTCATTCCTGAGTGGTTTGTTCAGGATCCCTCTACTGACTATTCCAGTAAATTCATTGGAACATATTGGGCAAGTTGGACATTTATTGCCTCTCTCTCATGTGTGACAGGTTAAGAAAAGTGATCGCTGTTAAACGTTGGCTAGTTCTTGGCTTAATCTGTCTACAACTGCTTTCAAGTTGTAGTTTCACAAACAGTGCCATTGCCGCTGGCAAAACACTTACGGTTGCTACAGAACCAACCTTTCCACCTTTCGAGTTTCAATCTGCAAATGGTGAGTTGCAGGGCTTTGACATTGACTTGATGAATGCTTTAGCCTCATCAGCTGGCTTCAAAGTTAAATATCAGAATATGCCGTTTGCTGGTATGATTCCAGCATTGCAAGCGCAAACTGTAGATGCGGCAGTTGCGGCGATGGCAATTACTGCCGAACGAGTGAAGACAATTTCCTTCTCCCGCCC
Organism: Rhizonema sp. PD37; assembly: GCA_029379215.1. GTDB lineage: Bacteria > Cyanobacteriota > Cyanobacteriia > Cyanobacteriales > Nostocaceae > Rhizonema. Next base: position 31,242 of record JAQYWO010000024.1, on the reverse strand, counting down.
TTACTTCAAATCGGGGGTAGCGATCGCTACCCGCACAGACAATCAAAGCATTACGAATTTCGACAGTCTTAAAAACAATATTATTGGCGTACAAATCGGCACGACTGGCGCACTGAAGGCTAAAAGTATTCCTGGGGCTGAAATTCGCACTTTTAATGATTCACCCTTAACCCTTCAGGCATTACTCAATGGCAACGTCGATGCCGTTCTTAACGATCGCGTTGTTATATTATATGGTATAAAAAGCGGCAACCTCAGGAAACTTAAACTCATTGGCGATCTGCTGACAGAAGAATTTTATGGCATTCCCACACCTAAAGGATCGCCCAGCCTACAAGCGATTAACCAAGGTTTGGCAACAGTATGCGATATTTCCGCTCTTGTTTGAGGCGAATACTGCCACCTCTGGGCAATCAGTTCATTAGCCTGCTTAAAGACACGAGCTTAGTTGCTGTTATTGGGTTTGAAGAGTTGTTCCGCAAGGGACAGCTGATTGTAGCGGAAAATTATCGCTCGTTCGAGATTTACTTCACTGTCGCCTTAGTTTATTTATTCCTCACACTGCTTTGTTCCCAAGCGTTTTCTCGCTGGGAGCGATCGCTCAATCCCGAAGAGGAAGAGAGTAGTCAGAAAAAAAAGCTATTTTGAGCAAATTCTCTTATGTCCGGTTGAACACTTATAATTAATACAGACGCAGGGACAATCGGGTATAAAAAAATATGTGCAAAAAATTTCCTGATTGTAAAATTTTGTAAAGCCTGATCTTAAAATCCTTGATTATCTGAGATTTCAACAACCATAGGAGTTAAGCACTGGAATAAAAATTTACAGTAAATATCTAGGATGCGGAAGACATAGATGCTATCTCACAAACTCCCCTTCTAGCTTTGGCTTTATAACCAAGGAGAGATGTACATGAAGCTACTTCCAAAGAAGATTATAAGTGTAAGAGGTGGAACTAATTTTACTTCTGTGACGATCCGAACATTTATATAAGCCAATTTTATGATGATCCCGATCGCTTTTGCTGCGGGAACAAGTACGCGAACAGACGAGATAACTAACACAAAATACGATGTCGCTGAGCAGCAATTTATCGAATTGCTGGCAATAGAAAATTTAGATAAGAAACTGGATGAACTAGTTCAGGTTAATCCGTTTGAAGCAGTACTGTCTATGGCAATTTGTGCTGCTTACCAAAAAGGGTTAGGAAATCCGGCAGCTCACCGCTTTGTGCAGCGTATTCTTTATCGTATTAATCGGTTAAACCTATTTTGGTACGATGACCTACGCCATTATACTAATGAGTGATCGCCTTACTTATACAAGATACGTGACCAAATCGAGACGGCTTGGCAAGAATGGGAATTGAGACAAATTGACGTAGACACACTGCAAAAACTAGATGTCAAGGAAGCGCTCACTGAACGTGCAGCCGTTGATTTAGATCCGCCTTTGTCACAGGAAAGCCGTTATATTAGAGAACAAATGACTGAGGCTGGCTACCGTCATTTGCTGGCTATTGGCTCGTTTGATGGCTTGGTGGAAGGCAGTCGTCTTTCTCGCATTCTGGGTGGGGCTGCGAATGAAGTGCAATGCACACTCATTAGAGTACTACTAGAAGAGTATGGTAACGGTCGCTTTTCTCGTAAGCATTCTACGTATTTTGCCCAAATGCTGACTGAGTTCGGTATGAATACCAAACCAGAAAACTATTTTGATTTAGTTCCGTGGGAAGTCTTAGCTTGTGCTAATCATAACTTTTTGCTAACAGAGTGCAAACGTTATTTCTTGCGTTATAATGGGGGGCTGACATATTTCGAGGTAGCCGGACCTTCAGCTTATAGAAATTATCTTGCTGCAGCGCAAAGACTGGGCTTGTCTGATGCGGCTATGGGTTATTGGGAATTACACATCAGGGAAGATGAACGTCACGGGCAGTGGATGTTAAAGGATGTCGCTTTGCCTTTAGCGGAAATGTACCCAGAGCAAGCGTGGGAACTTGTACTGGGGTACGATCTTGAAAAGCTCATGGGCGATCGCGCAGGTAGTGCTGTTGTGCAGTCAATACGTGCTACACAGCAATCGAACTTACTTGTGCAGACTTAATCAAAAAGAGTGCAATTAAAAAATAAAAGGTGACATTTAATTGCACATTATCAATCTTTAACTGCTAATTGTTTTGCTTTTCCTCTTAGCAGTCACGATTATCTTAAAAATAAAATAGAATCGCCTCATAAATTTTTCACTTAGTAACAAATAGTTGAAAGAGAATATATTTTCTCTCTTCTCTTCTGGTATGGTGCCGATTGAGCAACCATACTATTGAGTCATTGTCATGTATGGAAGTAGGATAAGTTTAGTCAAATGAAAGACATATTTTTTTGCCCAGAAGAATCTAATTTCTACTCAAACTGCTTGGAGAATTTAGTTTTAAGAAACTGCAATAAATCCGAACACGTTGTTGAATTTGGTTCAGGAGACGGTAGTCCCGTCATTAATTCATTACTCAGGACTAATTTTCAGGGTGTTATACGTGGATTTGAATTAAATACTTCTGCATGGAAAGTCGCCAACTCTTCAATTGACGAATACAATTTAGCTCATAAATATGTAATTTATAATTCCTCTTTATTTGATGCTTCTAAACCAGAGGCGAAATATCTTGTAGCCAATCCCCCGTACCTCCCAGCGCCCGACAATGATATCTATATCCCTCTATTATTTGGAGGTATAGATGGAGCAAAATTTACCAACGAGCTTCTGTTGTTAGGTTATGACAATGCTTTACTTTTGATATCTAGCTATTCTAATCCAAAAGGTACAATCGAGCATGCTAAAGCCAATGGATACTCTGTGAGTAATTTCTTAGTCTTACCTTTGAAATTTGGCTACTATAGCTCTGAGCCAAAAGTTAAAAAACACATAGCAGAGTTACAAAAAAATCAAATGGCGTTTTATTCTGGAGATTACTACTTCCTGGCAGGTGTTTTATTTAAAAAGCGTCAATATTCAACAGTTGACTTATCTAATGAGTTAGCTCAGATCATGACAAGTCTTTAAGCTTATCCCTCCTCGAGTAGATTTATTGTTAACAATAAACTCTTAGCTACTAACATAAAACTACTTTTAGTTCCAACTTGGCAAAAGAGTCCGTACGTTTACCTCTCCAAACACGGAAACCTCACAGTACACGCCCAACGAGTAGATACAGCAATACCACATGCAACCCTAATTTGCCGTTGTCAACTGAGTTTCAATACTCGAAAGATTCCTTACCTCACATCTTGCACCAAGAAAGATAGATGTATTTTCATCACTCAGTATGATATCAAAATCCTTGATTTACCGATAAAACCGGAGAAGCAGAAGGTATCTTTATCGTTGCTGATTTAACGTTACTTGGGTTTGTACGGATAAGTGCAAGATATGAGTTACGGTTTAAATTTTTCAGTTTTTTCTTCTCGTTTTCAGGTAAATGATGACTCGGATTCGATGGATAATTACGATTTACCCAGTTGAAATCGATGAATATTATTCATACTGAGATTCCAGATCTCGTAATTATCGAGCCTCGAGTCTTCCAAGATGATCGCGGTTTTTTCTTTGAGGCTTTCAATCACCAAGGATTTATTGAAAAAACTGGCATTAATGCTCACTTCGTTCAAGATAACCACTCCTACTCCAAGCAAAACGTTTTGCGTGGGTTACATTACCAAATCCAACAGCCGCAAGGCAAACTCGTTCGTGTCATTGTCGGCACGATTTTTGATGTTGCTGTAGATCTTAGAAAAAATTCCCCCTCTTTCGGACAGTGGGTTGGTTACGAGCTAAGTGCCGACAACAAACATCAATTCTGGGTACCTCCTGGCTTCGCCCACGGCTTTGTTGTGCTCTCAGAAATTGCAGAAGTTCTTTACAAAACGACAGACTATTATGCCCCTCAACATGAACGATGTATCCTCTGGAATGATCCTGATTTAGCTATAGATTGGCATTCCATCGCAACCCCAATTCTCTCTGCTAAAGATGCGGGTGGAAAACCCTTTAAAATGGCTGAGGTTTTTTCATAATCTAGGTGTTGCGATCGCACCTCAAGCAAAGTGCGATCGCCCTCAAGTTATGCTAACAAGAGCAATTTATGCCAATACCTTACCGAAATCTTCCGTCAAATAGGAATGGTAATTAACATTACCAGTGTCATTGGCAAGATTGTAGTAACCAATACCAATATCATGGTAATTGGGGTTGAGAATGTTGGCACGATGTTCAGGACTGTTCATAAATCCTTGAACAAATTGTTCTGGTGTCGTATAACCTGCTGCAATATTTTCCCCAACATAAGAATATTGGTAGCCTACAGCTTTGGCGCGATCGCCAGGTGAGGAATTATCTAATCCGGTGTGATTGAAATAATCATGAACCGCCATGTCTTCACTATGAGCTTGGGCAATGTTTGCTAACTTAGTATTCACCTGTAGCGGTTGCAACCCATTTTGAACACGTTGCTGGTTTGTCAAATCTACAACACGCTGTATAAAAGAATTATCAGTTGTTGCAGGCGTAGCAGATTCAGGAGTTATAGGTTGAGGTAATGTCGCCCGATTTGTAGTAGATGAGTTCCAAGCATCAACAATGTGTTCATTGTTTAAGCCAGTTAAGTGATCATTGTTGTTGCTATTTAGGTTCCACGATGGCGATTGGTATTGGTGATTAAAGTCAGCTAAATTATTCTCAGGAGTGCGAACAAAAGAAAGATCGGCACCTGGTTCATTCAAACCATACTGTAGAGAGTTTAATCCTGTTTGTGCATTTTTAATTCCTTGGATATTAGGATAAGCAAGTTGGTCAAAATTCGCGTCAAACAAATTAGTGGGCATAGGTCACATTTTCAGAGTTACTGGATTACTTGGTATGCCCCTGATAACTCTAAGTATTCCCTATGCCATTACGGCTACTAACCACAAAGATAGTATCTTTACGGTTAACTCTAAGCACAAGTAAATTGGGAACACAGGTACTTATTGTATCAAAAGAATTGTCAAATTTCCTTAACTATAAAAATTTGCCAATCTCTCGCTTTATTCCTCGGACCATATAAGTATATCGAAGCGATCGCTTGACAAAATGATTTTTACTGTGTTAAGTCTTCTCAAGATATCAGAACGCCCTGTTCGCCTTATAATTACTTATTAGACATTTCCGAAAAATATGTAAAGACTCTTCAAACAATGCGTTTATATATAGGATTTAGATTGACACATAATTTATTTCTGGAAATGTCTATTGCAAACATTTTGAAATTGGTTTTTCAGCTTCAAGTAGTGTGGATAGCTGAACTGGTAAGAATATCTCTTACCTGAGTAGGGGTTAAGCTGGGATTGGCACTGAGCATGAGAGCAACAATACCACTTATGAAGGGGGTTGCTGTTGATGTACCAGAGTAAAAAGTATAATTATTGCCTGGGCTTGTAGAGTAAACATTAACTCCAGGCGCTGTGACGTAATCGATTGGATCAGATCCAGCATAGTTAGAGAAGTCAGTAATGTTTTTGTTATTATCAACTGCTCCAACAGCAATTCCCCAGTTTTTGGCATAGCGTGCTGGATAGTCTGGTGTTGAAGCACTTTCATTGCCAGCTGCCATGACGACAATCACCCCTTTACTACTAGCATATTGAATGGCATACCGTAGAAAATCGTTGCCACTATCACCACCTAAACTTAGGTTAATGACATTAGCTCCGTGATTTACAGCGTAGTAAATGCCATCAGCTATAGAGTTGTAAGAGCCTAAACCATCGTTATTGAGGACTTTGACTGGCAGAATTTTGGCATCGTAAGCAACACCAGTAACACCAAAGCCATTATTCTCCCCAGCAATCGTGCCAGAGACAAGGGTGCCATGACTATTTGTGTCTAAGACGTTATTGTTATTGTCCACAAAGTTCCAGCCATAAACGTCATCAATATAGCCATCGCCATCATCATCTTTACCGTTGCCAGAAATTTCCTTGGGATTTGTCCAGATGTTATCCTTTAAGTCTGCATGGTTATAGTCAACCCCAGAATCCAGAACGGCGACGGTAATACCCTTACCTGTATATCCTCTTGCCCAAGCTTCCGGAACATGGGTTAGATCATTGCCCGAGTTATAACCCCCTAAATTAGGAACATTTGCAAATGCAGATTGTCCGATTGCTCTGGCGACTGCTACTCCCGCATCTACTAAACCGTATCCATCAGTTGATTTAAAAACCTGAGAGGATGAGGGTGTTGGGGTATCCGATACCGTTAAGTTGTAATTAGTATTCACTCCACTCTTGGAGTTAAGGTAAATGTAGTAAGTCCCAGAATTTAAGGAAAGATTAATTGTTTCGGATGTCGTGTTATCGTATAAACCTGTAGCAATACTATTGCCATCACCATCAAGTAATTGAATATCGGCATTACCGTCTGAAGTGAGGCTAAAGTTGCTCGTGTTACCAATAGTGAAGCGGTAGTAATTGTTGGGATTGCTACCTACATAGACTTTGATACTGCGGCTACCGTAGAGGATACCAAGGCTCGGAGCACTGTTTGTCGTGTCACCTGATGTTGATACAGAAATTTGCTCTGATGGGCTACTAAAACGACCTTCTTTAAAGCCATAAATCTCAAAGTGTTGCTCAGCCTGTTGATTGTCAAAGTGTGCTGCCTGGAGGTCAGTATTATGATCTAGATAGAACTTAACATTGAATGATTCTGAGGAAGCTCGTCCTTCACTCAAACCATAATCTTCAAAATGTTCTAAGAGTTGAGTGTTAGAAAAACCTGCTTGAGCCAAGTCGGAATAAGCATTACGGTAGTAATTACTATCAAACGAAACAGAGAATCTGCGTCCTTCAGCGACACCATAGCTTGCTAAATGCTCAAAGAGTTGGAGATTGTTCCAACCTGTTTTAGCTAGATCGAGATTAGCCGCAGCATACAAATTGAGATCGACAAACCCACTAAAGCGACGTCCCTCAGATAAACCGTAAGTTTCTAGATGTTCTAATGCTTTGTTATTGTTAAAGCTTGTTAAATCACTGTTCACACTTCGATAGAAGTTAAGATCCACAAGGGGCGAAAAACGACGTCCTTCACCCACACCGTAGCTTTGCAAATGCTGAAACAACTGCTCATTGTTAAAGCTTCCTAAGTCACTGTTGTGGCGTCGATAAAAGTCTAGATCAACGAAAGGTGAAATTTTTCGTCCTTCACGTACACCGTTGGTAGACAGATGCTCGTAAGCTTGGCGATAACTGAAGTTAGCTAAATCACTATTGCTGGCGCGATAAAAATTCAGATCGATCAATGGAGAAAAGGAGCGACCTTCATTCAGACCATACTTCTGAAAGTGCGATAATGCTTGTGCATCACTCAAGCCCCGTAAATCAGAGTTGGCTGCACGGTAAAAACTGGCATCAAAAACGCTTAAAGCCATGTGATTTCTTTTACTAACCGCTCTTGTAGCTAGTGTTAGTTTGCCCTCGATTCCAGAGCTTTTATCTTCTAAAGATAATAGGATTTAAAATCTTACAATAATTTCATTTACAGAAAAAAATACTTAAATTACTATAATGAAAAGCTACATTAATGAAGTTGTGTTAGAGTTAGCAACCTCACTCTTAAGAAACGAGGCGGCTCTAAAGGGGAGACGCATCGCTCACTAGATACAGTTAGCTACGCTGATAACGACAGAGTATAATTAGTGTTCTGGCTAGAGTAGTCGGTGTAAACGTGAATGAAGTATGTCCCTGCTCCTAAAGTTTGGTTAATTGAGCCATCGCTGTACTGACTGCCATCGGTACGACCCAAAGTTTCACCATAGTCTATCTGACCGTTGCCATTGTTATCGTAAATCAAGTCCGCATCAGCATAATCAGTTAAACCAGTCAAGGAAAGTTTGAAATTACTGGTTTGAGTCAAGGTGAAGCGGTAGTAGTCGTCACGATCTGTACTGCCCACAAAGTCTTTATAATTGCTAACACCCCTTAAAATCCCAATGTCAAGAGCCGTATTCAAGCTGTTGCCTGGATCTCTTAGTGTTGTGGATGGGCTGGCAGTTGCGGACACTCCCAAGGTGTAGTTAGTGTTGTCGTTTAAGGAGTTGGTGTATACGCGAATGAAGTAAGTACCTGATCCTAAAGTTTTACTGATTGAGCCATTGCTGTACTGATAGAAGTGATTTTTTAGGCGTTACGTAAAGTGCGATCGCTCACTAGATACCACAAGCTACGCTGATAACGACAAAGTATAGTTACTGTTAAGGCTAGAGTAGTTGGTGTTGACGTGAATGAAGTAGGTCCCGGCACCTAAGGTTCTATTGATTGAGCCATTGCTGTGTGGAGTGCCAGAGGTACTATCCAAAATGTCACCATCGTCTCTCTGATTGTTGCCATTATAATCGTAAATCAATTCTGCATTAACAAAATCAGTTAAATCAGTCAAGGAGAGTTTAAATTTACTGCTAGAAGGCAAGGTGAAGCGGTAGTAATCGTCACGATCTGTACTACCCACAAAGTCTTTATAAATGCTAGTGCCGCTTAAAGTCCCAATGTTAAGAGCCGTGCTTAAGTTGTTGCCTGGATCTGTTGGTGTTGTGGATGGGCTAGAAGTTGCTGACACTCCCAAAGTATAGTTAGTATTAAGGTTAGGTTGGTCAGTGTAGACGCGAATGAAGTAGGTACCTGCTCCTAAAGTTTTGTTAATTGAGCCATTGCTGTACCGACTGCCATAGGTAGTGTCCAAGACTTCGTTATTATCTATCTGACCATTACCATTACTGTCGTAACTCAATATCACATTTGCAGACTCAGTTAGACCAGTAAAGGATAAATTAAAATTATTGGTTTGTGCCAAACTGAAGCGGTAGTAGTCGTTACGGTCACCAATCCCGACAAAGTTAGTAAAACTGCGGATATTGCTGACGCTTCCAATGTCAAGAGCCGTATTCAAGCTATTGCCCGGATCTGTTTGTGGTGAGGATGGGCTGGGAGTTGCTGACACTCCTAAGCTATAGTTAGTATCTTGGTAATCATAATCGGTGTGGACATGAATGAAATAGGTACCTGCTCCCAAAGTCCTGTTAATTATGCCATTGCTATACTCACTGCCATAGTTAGTGTCCAAGCTTTCATTATTATCGATCTTACCATTGCCATTACTGTCGTAAATCAATTGCACACTTGCAGAATCAGTTAGACCACTCAAGGATAAATTAAAATTACTGGTTTGTACTAAAGTAAAACGGTAGTAGTCGTCGCGATCAGTACTACCTACAAATTGGTTGGTGAAATTGCGGTTTCCATTGAGAAAGCCTAAGTTAAAAGCGGTACCAAGGGTATTATCATCGCGATCTGCTGGTAGAGTTATTGATGGCGCACCCTGACGACCTTCTTTGAAGCCATAAATCTCAAAGTGTTGTTCAGCCTGCTGGTTGTTAAGGCGTAAGGTTCTCAGGTCAAAATTGTGTTCAATGTAGTACTTGACATTGAATGCTTCTGAGGAAGCACGTCCTTCACTCAAACCATAGTTTTCAAAATGTTCCAACAGTTGAGTGTTATTTAAATGTACCGCAGCCAAGTCGGCATTGCTATTACGATAGTAATTGCTATCAAAAGAAATTGAAAACCTCCGTCCTTCAGCAACACCGTAGTCTGCTAAGTGTTGTAATAGTCGATTGTTATCAAAACCTGCGGCTCCTAAGTCAGGATTTGCCGCCCGATAGAGATTTAGATCGACAAATGGTGAGAAGCGTCGTCCCTCTCCCACCCCATATATTTCTAAGTGCTGTAATGCTTGATTGTTGTTTAGGCTTGATAAATCGCTATTTGTACCCCGATAGAAGTTGAGGTCAACAAGGGGGGAAAACTGTCGTCCTTCACCCACGCCAAAGTTTCGCAGATGTTCAAATAGTTGCTCGTTGTTTAAGCTTGCTAAGTCACGATTACTAGTTCGATAAAAGTTGGCATCAAAAAAAGGTGAAAATTTACGTCCTTCACGGACACCATAGTTGGAGAGATGGTCATAAGCTTGAGTGTTATTAAAATTAGCCAAATCACTATTGCTAGCGCGATAAAAATTGAGATCGACAAATGGAGAGAAGCTGCGACCTTCTTTTAAACCGTAGTTCTGAAAGTGCGACAACGCTTGTGCATCACTGAAGGCTCGCAAGTCAGAGTTGGCTGCTCGGTAGAAACTCGCATCAAATAAATTTACTGGCATAAATTAAGTCCGAATTGTTACTAACAGATTTAAGAACATTGTTAGTATTCCCGACTTGTGGCGGATTCTATCAAACTTATAAGTTTTTTGAGGATATAAAATATACTTATTTAGATAAAACTTATAAATATTTTTACTGACTAAGAATTTGTAGTTATTTTTCAATAAAAATCGACAACCTAGAAAAATTGCCGTCACAACTGTGCTACCTTACGATCGCCAACGCTTAGAAGAGTTAATGGAATGAGTAAAGCAATTCTGCTAATTGGCAGCAATGGTCAAGTAGGCAAGGAACTACAGCAAATCCTTCAACCTTACGGTGATCTGATTGCGGTTGAACGCCCGACTGTAGATCTCGCACAACCCGACACTCTCCGAAGCGTCATTAGAGAAAACCATCCTCAAATCATCATTAACGCTGCTGCTTACACTGCTGTTGATAAAGCTGAAAGCGAACCCGAACTAGCAAAAGCCATTAATAGTGATGCCCCGAAAATTATTGCTGAAGAAGCTGAAAAATCAGGGGCTTTCCTGTTTCATCTTTCTACTGATTACGTTTTTGACGGCAATAGCAGTCGTCCCTACCAAGAAACCGATTCAACTAACCCTTTAAGTGTCTACGGTGAAACCAAACTTGTCGGAGAACAAGCAATTCAAAACTCTTGCGCCCATCACTTCATCCTTCGCACCGCTTGGGTTTATGGCACATTTGGCAAAAGCAACTTCGTCAAAACGATGTTGCGACTGGGGGCAGAAAGGGAAGAAATTCGCGTCGTTGCCGATCAAATTGGGAGTCCTACCTGGGCAAAAGATATTGCAGGTGCGATCGCCTGCATTCTTCCCCAAATCACCCCGGAAATTGCCGGAATCTACCATTACACTAACAGTGGTGTTGCTAGCTGGTACGATTTTGCTGTCACCATCTTTGAAGAAGCCCAACATATGGGGTTTCCCTTAAAAGTCCAACGCATTATCCCCATCACCACCGCAGAATATCCCACCCCTGCCCGTCGCCCCAACTATTCTGTCCTTTCTTGTGCCAAAATATCTACAGTTTCGGGTAATCATCCACCCCATTGGCGACAAGCATTAAGACAGATGTTAAGGGAATCGTTAGTAGTTAGTAGATAGTTGTGAGTAGTCAAGGAGCATTGAATGAAAGCACTGATTCTTTCTGGCGGTAAGGGCACACGTCTGCGACCACTGACTTATACAGGGGCAAAGCAACTTGTCCCTGTTGCCAACAAACCAATTTTATGGTATGGGATTGAAGAGATAGTTGCTTCTGGAATTACGGATATTGGCATCATCATCAGTCCGGAAACCGGGAAAGAAGTGCAGGCAAAAACAGGTAGTGGAGAACAATTCGGGGCAAAAATTACATATATTTTACAAGAAAAGCCTGCAGGACTTGCCCATGCAGTCCAAGTTGCCCTTCCGTTTTTGGAAAATTCGCCCTTTCTCATGTACTTGGGTGATAACCTGATTCAGCAAGGCGACTTGAGTTACTTTTTAAAAAAATTTACTAATCAACAGCAAGATGCCTTAATTCTTCTGCGTCCCGTTCCCAATCCTAGCGCCTTCGGTGTGGCTAAGGTAGATGAAACAGGGCGAGTGTTAGAGCTGATTGAAAAACCACAAGTCCCGCCATCGAATCTTGCCCTCGTAGGGGTTTATTTCTTTTCTCATGTCATCCATGATGCGATCACCTGCATTAAACCGAGTGCAAGAGGCGAATTAGAAATTACTGACGCCATTCAAAACCTAATTGACAATCAAAAGCAAGTTGTTGCTTGTCAGCTTGAAGGTTGGTGGTTAGACACTGGCAAAAAAGATGACTTGTTAGAAGCTAACCGTTTGATTCTCGATACCTACTTGAAAACTTCCATTTTAGGGGAAGTCGATGCCCAAAGTCACATTATTGGGCGAGTGAAAATTGGTTCTCAGTCTCAAGTTATTAACTGCACAATTCGCGGACCAGTCATTATTGGAAATAATTGTCATTTAGAACACTGTTTCATTGGTCCTTACAGCAGTATTGCCGATAATGCTACGGTCATTGATACCGATTTAGAACACAGTGTTCTTCTAGAAGGCGCTAAAATCATCGGAATTCATCAGCGCATTATTGATAGCGTGATCGGGCAAAGGGCGCAGTTGATTGTTGCACCTCGTCGCCCCAAAGCTTTGCGATTTCTGATCGGTGATGACTGTCAAATCGAACTAACTTAAAAAGTAAAAAGGCATTCATATGACTCACATAAACAAATTCAAGGGATGCGATTAAGGCGTTTTATTTTCGACGCTTTGCATCTTGAAACAATTTGTTAGATTGAGAGTCTTTTGATTTTTGACTTGGAGCGCAGCGACGGTGATTTATTTTTTAACAGTTAATTATTATTCTACCAATCTCGTTGCTAAGCTAATTAGTTCACTGAGAGATAGCCGAGGTGTTGAATCCAAAACACTCATCATAAATAACTCTCCTGATGATGATTCTATTCATGCTCTCAAGACAGAATCTGTAATCATTTTAGACGCTACTCACAATCTCGGCTTTGGAAGTGCTTGCAACCTTGGGCTTCAGTTTATTTATGCTGAAGAACCTCAGGCGATCGCCTGGATCATTAATCCAGACGCCTACATTTCAGAAAACACTCTCGCTCAAGTTAACCCATTTTTCAACTTACATCCAGAAGTTTCGATTCTCGGTACAATTGTTCATACTCCTTCAGGTGCAATTTGGTTTGCTGGTGGTTGCTTTATTCCAGCAACTGGCACAATTCTCCCTCAGGACTTATTAACAAATACACATGCAGATTATGTAACTTGTGATTGGGTTTCAGGTTGTAGTTTAATTGTGAACTTAAAGAAATTTCCTGATTGTCCCCAGTTCGATCCTGCTTACTTTCTTTACTATGAAGATTTTGACTTTTGTAGAACATATGCTAATAAAGGGCATATAATTGCAATTACTAAGCAGTTTGGCGTCTTCCATCAGCCCTCTTCAATTACTAATAGATATACTTTCCAAAAAATTAAGCACAGTACATATAGTTATTTTATAACTCTAGATAGATATACAAACAAAAAAATTGTCTTTTTGAGATTAACTCGACTCCTTTGTTACGCATTTATTTTAATAGCTATTAAACCTCAAGTCGCATTCGGTAAATTTCGAGGTGTATTAATTTATTTAAGGCACAAGCATCTTAAAACTTTCTAGTGTCTCAAAAATAATCATAAATATTTATGATTTTTTAACATTTCGACATAATTTATACTCACTTAATATTATTCGTAGTAAGCGCTTCAGCGCTTTATCAATAGGATGACCGCTATGAATTAGTCTGATATAATAAGCTAATTAAGTATACTTAACATCTATTGCTAGTTAATGGAAATGTCAAGAAATAACTCACTAGATATAGATCACATTAGCCCTAAAGTAAGAGAGCTGATAGAGCAATACGCTGTAGCAAATAACTGTACACCGACTGAAATGTTAGAGCGGATTATTTTGGATTGGGATGCTCACCAAAGCGGCAGCGAAAGACCGAGCACAGAAGAAGATGAATAGCTTTCTTGTAACAAGTGCTTGGCGGCTCAGTATTTTAACTGATTGACAATCATGTGCTTTATATTGACTTCTCAGCAATAGGGGAGAACAAAAAATCTACATCTGATATTCTTTCCACGCCGTATTCGGGGTAAATTTGAACTGCTAAAACTTGTTTGAAGCTAATTGCCTCAATAACTGTAACCTTCGCACCCGGTAAAATAGTTTAAAATTATACACTTGTGGTAGTTCGCGATCGCTATCTAGGTTGGGCAAATACTGCCAGCCTAGTGTATGTTGATCATACTGTTGCCTAGCTTTCGCTAATTCTTTTTTCGATAATTTGAATCCTTACATAGATGATAGGTGCCACAGAGAGCGGACTGCAACCCCTGTATTTGTATTTTTATTTAGGATTATTATAAATGAGCGGATTATTAATTAATTTATCTATTTTACTGGCTCAACCTACAGGTATAAGTATCTATGCTAGAAATATTGTTCCCTACTTAAAATCTCTCAATCCTACCTTATTAACTGCTCAAGATTTTAAAGAATTTAAATGCTATGCTGTCCCGGATAATTTAACTCCTGCTCAAGGTACAAAAGGACACTTTAACCGTTTTTTATGGACACAATTCCAACTTCCACATATATATAAAGAACTTGATTCCCATCTTTTATTTTCCCCTCAGCCAGAAGCACCTTTATTTTCCAACTGTCGTTCTGTTGTAATGGTGCACGACTTTATTCCATTACGCTTTCCCAAACGTTTTTCACCTCTGATACCTTACCATCGCTACTACATTCCCCAAGTCGTTGCTCAAGCACAACACGTGATCTGTAACTCTCAGGCGACCGCTGATGATATCATTAACTTTTGCCACGTTCCAGCCAGCAAAATCACTCCTATACCTCTAGCACATGACGCTAACCATTTTCGGGTTCTCGGAGAAGATGCAGTGCGTCCTTATTATTACCTATACATTGGGCGACACGATCCTCATAAGAATCTGCACAGATTGATTGCTGCCTTCTCTGCATTACCTGACAATGACGACTGTGAACTCTGGTTGGCAGGACCACAAGATAAACGCTATACTCCTGTTTTGCAAGCACAAGTTGAAGAATTGGGTATAACGGATCGCGTCAAATTCCTCAATTACGTTCCCTACAGCAAATTACCTTCAATCATCAATGGTGCGATCGCCCTCGTCTTTCCCAGTCTTTGGGAAGGCTTTGGTTTTCCAGTTTTAGAAGCAATGGCTTGTGGCACTCCCGTTATTACCTCTAACCTCTCCTCTTTACCAGAAGTGACTGGCGATGCAGCTATTCTCATCAATCCCTATCATCCTGAGGAAATTACTGAGGCAATGCAACTAATAATAAGTGATTGCAAGCTACGCGATCGCCTTTCTACTCAAGGACTCACCAGGGCAAATCAATTCAGTTGGGAAAGAACTGGACTTGCTACCGTTGAAATTTTATCACGCTATCTTTGAGACAACAGCAGTCGCTCTCACGACGAAGTGCTTTAACCTCCTTTGTTTGAATGCACGATCATAGGCTCAGCCAGTTCTGTTATCTACCAACTTTAAGAGAATTGAAACGCCCCAATATCAGCGCTACCATCAGCAGCACGACGAGGTAAACCACGTTGGTCGGTTGTAGGGTCGCTATCTAGTATAATTGGGTCAGCTGCACCAATTGCTGGACTGTCTTTTAGGAGTGTGATCGTTTGAGTCGGGCCACCATTAAAGGCTAGAATATCTAGGCGAGGGTCAATCACCGAGTTGCTAGTCCCAACAATATCACCAATCCTTTCATCAAATCCTGTGCTGCCTGTACTGTCACCAATCAGGTTGTAGCCATTGCTTATAAATGTGCCAGATACATCGGGGTTGAAACCATTCCCGCTGTTGAGGTTAGAGGCAATAATTGTGTTGCGGACATTGAATGAGCCACGAATAGATGTTGAAGTTGTGGGAACATCGTTTTGGTATACGCCTCCACCATTGTCGGCTATATTTTGGGTCACGGTACTGAACAACAGTGTTAAAGTGGCAGAGTAAGCGTTATAGATACCGCCACCGCTATATACACCGCCACCGTTGTAGATACCGCCACCTTTATAGATACCGCTACCGATATAGGTCATGCTGCCGTAGCTTGATGCCTTGTTACTGCTAATGGTACTATTGATGACCGAAGTTGTACCAGAGTTATAGATACCGCCGCCGCCAGTTGTACCATCAGCAGTGTTACCGCTGATGGTGCTGTTGATGACTGAAGTTGTACCAGAGTTATAGATACCGCCGCCGCCAGTTATGCCTCCTGCAGTGTTAGCGCTGATGGTGCTATCGGTTATTGTACTAGTACCGATATTATAAATACCGCCGCCGTTACCGATGCCGCCAGCGTCAATACCGTTACCGTAACTAGCAGTGTTAGCGCTAATGGTAGTGTTGCTTATCGTAATAGTGCGACTGTTATAGATGCCGCCACCATTACCACTGAAGGAGTAGTGACCATTAATTGTTGTACTGTTATTATTGATGGTACTATTGCTGATTGTAGCGTCACCAGAATTATGGATACCGCCACCGCCATCAGAACTTATGGAGTTTTTAGTGATAATAGTATCACTCACGGTGAGATTTTTGGTGTTGTAGATGCCACCACCAGTACAATTGCTTATGGTGCTGTTTGTAATAGCAGCAGTACCTACATTATAAATACCCCCACCTGCACTAAAACCATAATAGTTATAGCTTGCTGAACCGGTGATGATAGAGTTGCTTAGGTTGAGTGTGCCACTATTATAGATACTACCGCCAGTGTAAGAGGCATAAACACCACCACTAGTTGAACCGCCCAGATTACTGTTAGTCACGAACACTGTGCCAATATTATAAATACAACCGCCAGTGTTAGATATACCGCCTCCCCTTGCTGAATTGCTCAGAGTACTATTGCTGATGACAAGACTACCACTATTATAAATACCACCAGCTATGGTACTACCGTAATCACTTGCGATCGCGCTATTACCACTGACGGTGCTGTTGTTGATAACAACACTGCCTGTGTTGTAAATACCACCACCAGTGGCAAGATAGTTGTTGCCATCATTAGCTGTGTTACTACTGACAGTACTGTTACTCAAATTGAGAGTACCAGTATTATAAATGCCACCGCCATCACCATTCACCGCATTAGGGAAGCTTGAGCCAGAAATGTTACGAATGGTATTATTATTGAGAACATTGGTGCTGTCTAGGTTGAGAGTTCCAGAGTTACTAATTCCACCACCATTGTCTCCTGTGACTCTACCACCAGTAATGATCAATCCAGAGAAATCAACCGTTGCGCCTGTGTTAATCTCAAACACCCGTGAGGCATTGTTACCGGAAACGCTCACCAGATCACTACCAGTTATGTCGTCTCGTGGAGCAATAATGTCCAAGCTGTGGGTAATATCCAGTTCTCCCAAGCCTAATATAATAGTCTGCTTCGTAGAAAATAAAGAGCGATCAAATACAATCAAGTCTTCACCCGAGTCTGCATTAGCCTGATTAATAGCTTCGCGCAGAGTAGTGACACCATCGTTATTATCTACTTGATCCGCAATACTGTTCACCACAATGATAGCACTAGGCTGTAAGTTAATGGTTCCAGTACTAAGCACATCATGCACATTGTCCCCGAATACAGCAGTATTAGATAGTGGAGCGTTGGTAGCGCCTACAACTGACAAATCCATGTGATTTTGCCTATTAAGAGTTTTTACTTATTATGTGGGCAGTTTGATACACTCAGTATACATAAAAATTTTCAAGGAGACTTACCCGCTTTATATTTGAGAGCGGACACGCCATCTGCCGTTCAATACCACATACCTACGGGAAGTGATCTCTTGAAGCGTACTCAATTCTTGAGAGTTGATAGAGATGTTGTGGGAGTAATTTTCTTAATTTTTTCTGAGTCCACTTTAGACTGTAGACTGTAGACAGCATATTTCTTGAGTTTAAACTTACTATTGGCAGATGTGTGATAGTTAAGGGTACGAAGGATGAGTTGAACAGCCTCTCAAATTGGGAGAGATGCTAGGCTATATTGTTAGGTACACTTAAAATTGATAGAATATAGGAAATAATTTTTACTAACTAAGCGTTTAATATAAAGCAACGTTTGCAAAATAAAGTTAGAAAATCAAACTAAGTCAACTGCATAAAAGTCCTGCTCTAGACGTATTTATTCTATGAAAGGGTACAAATTCTCAGCAATTTTTAAATATGTAAGAAAATTGAGAATCCATTGATATCTGTAGGGCTGTAATTTATCTGTATAAAAAGATGCTATTTCCCAAAAACTCAGCTATTAGTCTGTAACGAAGAGGTTGATGTGAAAAAACAAATTTTGAGTGTAACGATCGCAATATCAACAGTAATATATGGTGCAGTTCCCAGCTTAGCGGGTACCTTAAAAGTTTCTCAAGCTGATTCAGATCCTCCACCACAACCAGTGGTGTCTGTGCCAACTCCAACTCCGAAGCCAACTTGTCCCCACCCTAATGCCTGTAGTAAAAAACCAACCTCCAGTCCTTCTCCTTCGCCAAAGCCTTGTCCCTTACCGAGGCGTTGTTAGGATGTCAAATCTAGCACATATCTGACTTGTTGACAAGTTCACATAAGCTTGATTTTTACTGCTGACTGCTGATTGTTTTATTGACAGAGTTATCGTCTGGCATAATGGGATCATTGTTGAGATAATCATGCAGCTAGTAGCAAGCATTGATCCTAAAGAACTCAGTTTCGGGGTTTTTGTGCTAGCTTTCTAGGAGTCACCGCATTCTCAGGTACTCCCTAGATATGCATAGATTTTAATCAGCGGTAAATCAGCATGACGCAGGCAGCAGCGATTACAGAAGCAATTACCAGCTTGATGGACGCAGAAACTCGGTTTGGTCTCGTCCGTGTGGAGTCTGGACAATTTTTCCAAGAATGGTCTACTGGATTACCGGAAATTACCTCAGATGAAAAAATCTCCTTAGATGTCGTGCGGCGTAGGTATCTTTATCATCGTGCCGGGGGTGATCTACTGGAAGGAACGGTCATGCTGTTGCTGGTGTCACCACTATTAGCGCTGGCAGGATTCTACGATCCTCCTTTTAAGATTAAGGCTGAAGCCGCAGTGGCGCTGGTACTCGATGACGGTGAGGAAATTCTGCGCGGACGAATTGATGTTCTCATCTTGCAAGAGCGGTTGTGGGTGATGGTGCTAGAATCGAAAAAAACTACCCTATCAGTGTGGTCGGCACTACCGCAGGCATTGGCGTATCTGATGGCGAACCCCAACCCCAATCTGCCCGTATTTGGTATGGTGACGAATGGGGATGATATTTTGTTTATCAAATTGGTACAGACAGATACACCACAGTATGACCTATCACGAGTGTTCGCCCCGTTTACGAGTGCCGGGGAACTGTACAGCGTTTTACAAATTCTCAAGAGATTTGGTCAGGCAGTTACCTCTTAAACGTTTTCAAGAGCGATGCCTCTACACTGTCTACGACCAAAATGACCAAAATTTAATGGACATCAACCAACAAAAAGAACAATTTAGCATCACTTATATTAGAACCATTGCCGCCGTTGCCGGGTATTCTTTATATAGACCGGAAGTCGATAACGACAGTGTAGATTTAGGGATAGTCAGCAGAGGTGGTACAGGTAAAATCCTTTCGCCTAGGTTAGAAATATAGCTAAAATGTACAACCAGAAATATTCTTAATGAAAACTATATTAAATATCCCCTCAATATCAAAAATTATAATGATTTAAAAATCAATGCTCTTTTCCCTCGAATTTTAGTAGTTGTTTTAGTTCCAGAAAGAATAACAGATTGGCTGAAACAAACAGCTATGCGAACTGTGCCTGAGATATTGTGCTTACTGGGTATCCTTGCGCGGAATGCCAGATACCGACAATACAACTAATGTTACTATTGAAATATCCCGTAGTAATCAATTTACGCCCGTATTACTCCAAGCCATGATTCAACGCATTAGTTTTGGAAATTTGCCATGAAAGTTACCATTAAAGATAGCCAAATACTCAAAACTGTTAACCCTGATGTGCTACAGGCACATTTGCAAGCAACAGGTTGGCATGAAACCGGGCGTATATATAATGATGCCGGGGCAATTTGGCGACTGCAAAAAGATGCTGCTCCTGAATATGAAATATTACTCCCTCTCCAACATAATTTAGGAGATTATGCCGAAAGAATCAGCGATATATTAAAAACATTAGAGATAGTAGAAAATCGTTCACAAGTTGATATATTAAGCGAATTTATTACCAATTATCCCAACTTCACCGTGCAAGGTGTAGTCAGGCAAATTTCTACTCCATCAATTGATAAATTGAGTGGAGAAATTACTTTACTCTGTGCAATTTTTCAAAAATTGCAAGAAATTAAAACCGAACTAGCTGACCATGATTATATCTTAGCTATTAAAGCCTATCAGGAACGTTTACCAATTCACTGCACAGGCGATTTAGTAAAAGAGGACAGTCATTTCATCCTCAAAAATCTTCAAAAATTTCAAATTGACAAGAGTTAAATTTTTAGGTCTTTCTTAATCTACTAAAATTTCATCTGAGATTTGACAGTTTCTTTAGGTTTGGTGTATATCAGGAGTACAGATGAGATTTCATAGAAGGGCTCGGTATGGCTGGTACTGTTGTAGTGTTTATCAAGGTTTTTATAGTTCTCAATCTCATAGTTAATTTGCACAGTACTGCCTGGTTGCACCGCCAGGGTGACATATTTCGCAAAAATGGGTGCTCCCTCAGCGATCGCCCTTGAAACCCAATTACCGAAATAGCGTTCTTCCCGCAGCTCTTTTGTAACTTCCGCTCTGCGCCTGCAAAGTCCCCAAGTCGTTATGTCCTGATGGCAGGAGAAAGACACTCAACTGGAGCAGAGTTTTTTATCGTCTGGCGAAACTTTGGGATCGTTGTTGAGATAATCATGCAGCCAGTCGCAAGCATTGTGAATTAAAGAATTCAGTTTCGGGGTTTTCAGTTCTTGAGGATCGAAATGCCAGAGTCTGACAGTACTGTCCCAACTGCCAGAAATAACGGTTTTGCCGTCAGGACTAAAACCGACACTCACAACAGCATTTCGATGACCCAAGAATGTTTTTAGCAGCTTACCATCTAAACTCCAGACTTTCACTGTTTTGTCTCCACTGGCGGAAGCTAGAGCCTTACCATCAGGAGAAAAGCTACTGCTATACACACTATCAGTATGTCCAGTAAAAGTGCGAAATAGTTGTCCGTCACTGCTCTGCCAGAGTTTAACAGTTCCATCAGCACTGCTTGAGGCAATCATTGTACCGTCAGGACTGAAAGTGACGCCTAATATCCACTGATTATGTGCAGATATAGTTCTTAGCAGGCGACCTGTTGAACTGTCCCAAAGTTTGATGGTATTGTCTACACTAGCTGAAGCTATAATTTTACCGTCTGGGCTGAATGAGACTGCATCGACCTCTGCCGAATGCCCCTTCAAGTCTCGAATCCAAGTGCCACTACTTGTCTGCCAAAGTTTAACGACGTTATCTTTACCAGCAGTCGCAATAATTTTACCGTCGGGACTGAAACTGACTTTATCGACTTCATCAGTGTGCCCAACTAAAGTATGGAGCAATGCACCGTCACTCGTCCGCCAAAGTTTAACGGTTTGATCGGCACTCGCTGAGGCAAGAGTCCGACCATCCGGCGAAAAGGCGACGTTATAGACTGCACCTTTGTGCCCCAACCAGTTGTTGGGTGAAGTTCCGTCACGCCGCGACAATCTGATTGTACCATCCAAACTTCCCGAGGCGATCGCACTCCCGTCAGGACTGAATGTCGCACTATTGACGCCAGCACTATACCCTGCCAAAATTTCCAGCAACGATCTCTTCGGCTGCTGCCAAAGCCTAATCGTTCCATCCAGACTAGCCGAAGCAATCGTCCGACTATCAGGACTAAAACTCACGCCACTCACTCCACCAGTATCCCCTTTGAATGTTTCTAGTTCTACACCGTTATAACTCCAGAGTTTAACAGTGTTATCAGCACTCGCCGAAGCAATAGTTCTGCCATCGGGACTGAAAGCGACAGCCAAAACCGAATCGCTATGTCCGTTCAAATTAGTGATTAAGTGACCATCACTACTACTCCATACTTTAACAGTATTGTCTCGACTTCCTGAGACAATTGTCTTAGCATCAGGGCTAAAAGCTATACTGTTGATCCAATCATTATGCCCGGTGAGTGTTCTCAATAAGTGACCATCACTACTACTCCAGAGTTTAATGGTTTTATCCTCACTACCGGAGGCGATAATTTTGCCATCAGGACTATAGGTGACGCAAATAACTCCATCAGTATGCCCTTTGAGTGTTCTCAATAAGCTACCATCGCTGGCATTCCAGATTTTGACAGTTTGATCGGCATTGGCGGAGGCGATGGTTTTGCCATCTGGGCTGAATGTTGCTGCTGTTTGGCTATTAACTGCAATAGTTCTCAACAGCGAACCGTCACTCACTCTCCAAAGTTTAATTGTCTTATCAACACTGGTAGAGGCAATAGTCTGACTATCAGGAGCGAAGCTGATACTAGAAATAGCATTGCTATGTCCGACAAGCGTTTTTAGCAATCTACCATCAGGACTCCAAAGTTTGATTGTTTTGTCTAATGAAGCGGAGGCCAGTAATTGCCCATTGGGACTGAAACTCACATTGACAACCCCAGCATTATGCTTTTCTAAACGGTTACGTTCTTGAATTTCCGTGGTGATTTGCCCAAGCGCACTTATCGTCACCGATTTGATACCCGGTGATACGCCAATTGTCTTCTCGATTTGTTTTCCTGCCTTGACACTGGCAATCAATGCCTCAAGCTGCTGATTGGATGCAAGGTTCGCTTTGGATGAGGAATTTAAAGCTTCAATTTCTCTCATTTGTGCTTCTCGTCCTTGCGAGTAAGCTAAAATACCAAAACCGCAAGCTGCTATTCCCAAAGCACTCAGAGCAACAACAGCCCTATGGGCTTGTCTCAATCTTCTTTTTTCCTGTAGTTTTTGTCGTGTTCTTTCTGCTAAACAAGCTTCAATGAAACATTGAACATCAGCAGAAAGTTCATCAGTCCACTTAATATAAATATCTTCTGCCTCTGCCAACCGCACTCCCTGTAACAAAAAATCAGATTGCCGATCGCTTTGCAACCACAGTCGCGAAGCTTGTTCAATTTGGCGTTGTTTACGCAGGCGATCGCGATTTTCCTCCAACCACGAGCGTAAAATCGACCAATGTTGAATCAAGATTTCGTGAGCAACTTCCACTGTGACTGCTTCAGGTTGCAACACAGAAGTCTGAGCAGTGGCAACATCTGTAGGGAACTTCAGGGGTTTGTGACTGTCTTCCGGCTCTCCTTTAGATAACAACGTTAAGCTTTGCTCAGTTGTACCACCACTCCGAGCTTTGAAGAAAGTAGGTAATGGTTGTTGGGATGGAAGTTCTCCTTCTCCCTCTGCCCCCTTCTCCTCCACATTTACCACAACTAACTTAGCAGCGATTAACGCATTCAGCGTTCTTTCTACTAACTCGGGGGGATATTTTTTGACGATCAACTCTGATTTGAATACCCGTCGCCGAGTATCTTCAGTACCTTCACCAAGCTGTGTCAAAGATAGAAAAATCCATTTAGCACATTCTTTAGCTCCAAGGTCTAAACTATTGTATACAGCCTGACACGATCGCTCTAATGCGCCTTTTATTCCACCGAGTTGCTCTTGATAGGCTTGCAGTGTTAACTCACCCGCGACGCGATGTTGCCACAACTGCTCTAAAACGAATTCTAGTAAAGGTAAATCTCCGACTGAGTGGTTAAGTTCCCGCAACAAAACTTCCACCAATTCTGGTTCTACTTTTAACCCGACTTTTTCCGCTGGGTTAAGAATAACACGTCGGTAGTCGCTTATACTTAGTTTTCCTGACACTAAAACACTGGACTCCTGTAAAGCTAGAGCCAGTTCTGGTACTGTTAAACAGGAGGCAATGAAGTCTGCTCGTAAAGTGATCACTAACTTGAAACGATCAGATGCATACTTCACCGCGCCCAACACGAGTTCTAAAAAACGCTCTCTGTCTGTCTTGGAAGCAAGAGTAAATAATTCCTCAAATTGATCTATCACCAGCACGACAACTTCGTGAGGCAGACTGCGTATCCAGTAAACAAATCCCTCAACTTCAGTGAAGGGATCTGCCTGCATCCTCTTCTTAGCTCCCAGCTTTTGCGCCAAAGCTTCCAGGGGACGTGTTCCTGGGCGAATGCTTTTGATCCACCACTGTTCGCTGTGGGGAATTTGTTTACCCAATCGTAGTGCTGGAATCAGCCCTGCTTGCACAACTGAAGATTTCCCGCTCGCTGAAGCACCGACGACAGCAAGAAATGATTTATGGGTTAGTTGATTAATTAACTGCTGAGTGATAATTTCTCTACCGTAAAAATACCGAGAGTCATCCTCACAAAAAGAACTTAAACCCATGTAAGGGCAGACGCCGAGATCCAATCCGGTTTGTGCTTCGCGATGTGCTTCAGTCTTTGCTTCGAGAATTTCTATAATCCCTTGTACACCAGACGAAAGCCAGACGTGGAAGGGAATATTGCTACCTGCTAGGGAGAGTTGTAGTTGTGCGATCGCACCAGCTGCTGACAATCCAGATGCGACTGTTGTGACTTCTAGAGTCTGTAGCAAAGTTTGAGCAAACCTTTCTGGTTCTTCTGGATGAGAAGCGCAAGCAATTAAACATTGTCCTTGTTGTGAGTCAGAAAGTAAATCTTCTACCCAATCTTGTAAGGCGACTCTGTGAGATTCACGCCTTTTCAAAGAGTGATTGGGAGAAGGATGTGTCACGGCAAGAGGACAATCCAAAATAAGAATTTGTTTAGCGCGACTTGAACGTAGTTGCTGCTTTAACCATGAGCGCTTAATCCGGATATCCTCGCCCAACACCAATCCTTCCCAAGCTTCAGTTTCTTCTATTCGCCCCCGAAGATAAAGGAGAACGGTATCTGAAGAAGGCGAATGTAAATGACGGGCGATCGCCTCTCTAACATCATGAGCCGTCGCCTTTGTTGCTGACAAGTACTCCAGTTCAAAACCTCTAGCACTCCCTAAAACTTTGCTAATCTCTAAAGTGACTTGGCTTCCTGAAGTTCCCTCCACGACTAATCCAACGCGGTGGCGATTGACTCCCAAAACTTTAGATGATCTTGCTCCAACAATTAATTCTCCAACTCCTTCCACAATTCTCTTAGGCGTTTGGAGAGGATATTCGCTAAAAAGCTGAGTGTCTCCTTTACTTCTTTTCTGCTGATTAATTAACCGTAACTGTTGATTTGTTTTATCTATATATTGTAAAGTTTGATGATAGACATATCTATATAAACTATCTGCGGAAATTAAACCTTGAGAATCGGCGGCTTCACCACGCAATCCCTGCATCAAATAATAAGTAAAGACTCCATGTCGTAGTTCCGGAAACTCCCAAGAGCGTTGATTGAGATCGCAAGAAAGCAAAGCATAAAATCGTCTACTTTTAGCTGCCTGCTGCAACACTTCTACAAATTGCTGTGTCGGATTCACTAATAGTTCTGCTGTTGCCCCTTGGAGAGTCATCACACCACTGTGACAAGCATCTAACCATACTAACTGAGTTTGGGCAGCTGAGTTTTTGAATAATTGTAGTACTTCCTGTAATGCTAAACCCGTGTTGAGTAAGTTAGATTTTTGTGTATCTGCCAGACATAAAAATGCTTGCTGCGTGTTTTGTTCTACTATTCCATGCCCGGAAAAATAAAATAAAATGGTATCAGTAGGTTTAGCGATCGCCGTAATTTCCTGGAGAGTGGTACGTACACTTTTTAATGAAGGTGGAATCGCTAAATCGTGGTAAACTTTTAGCTCTTTTTGCGGAAATTGTGCCGTAGCATCCATTAAGGCTTCTGCCAACCCCTGACAATCGACTGCTGAGTACTGTAGGTTGGGGAGTTGCTCATCCTGATACTGATTTACTCCCACAAGTATCAGCCACAGGTTAGCTGTAGCTGTTTGTTTGATTTGAGTAGAGCGACTGGTAGCGACACCAACTGGGCACATATCAATTCGGGGTTTGAGATTTGGTATTTGGGATTTGGGGTAGACTGCTCACCGTTACCAAGAGCATAAACGCGAAAACGCAGATTGTTTGGCAGTTTGTCTTAAAATAGGAGCTAAGAAATTTACAATTGTTTATAAGTTAAATAATGTTCACTTTCCTTATGTTATGCAGTTTGACTCGAAGTAAAATCTAAAAAAATTACAAAACGATATATTAGAGCTAATTTTTTGTGTTTAAACCAGAAGGGGGTAGGAAGCAGGGGAAGAAGAAGGAGTTTTCACTTTGTTGCCTCCTGTCTCCTAACCGCCGAAATCTGCTTCTAAATTCGTGTATTAAGGTTGCGGGGGAGCACTTCTTCGCTGAACCCCTACACTCATTCTATAGGTCGGTTCGCTAGTTTTATGGATTCTCGAAACAACATTGTAGAAATATTTTCGACTTTTTTGGTATTTGCTGCCGATCGCTGTATTGGTTGGACAAAAGATGCTCGGCTCAGCCGTCAGATGCACAAACTGATTGAGCAAACCCCACAGCAAACGAACGAAAACTTTTGGGTGCTTTACTGGTATAATAACATGCAGAATCCTCATTCGGCTAAACTTGCTAAAGAGCATTTGATCGCTTATTTGCAAGAACCTTGCTACTGGGCAGCCCAAAAAACATATACCAGCTTTGCCACGAGCCAGTATAAATTATCAGATCATTTTCAGATCGCAATTTCTCAAGTTGATAAAATATTCAAAGGTTTTGACCCTAAAAGTGGTTTCAACCTTAAAAACTATGCTACCGCTATCTTTGGCAGTGCCATTCGCGAAACTTTGCGGCAGTATCACGAAATTGATATTTGTACAGATTGGGGGCTATTACGAAAAATAAGTCAAAAGCGTTTAGTCGAGTCTTTGCAAGCAGCTGGCTTATCCCCAACTACGGTGACTGCTTACGTTACTGCTTGGAACTTTTTCAAGTCGCTATATATACCAACACAAGCAACCTCCACCCGACAGCTTTCACGCCCAGATAAACAAACTTGGGAAGCGATCGCTCTTGCTTACAACAGAGCAAACCAACCGCCAATTAACACGCAAACCCTGGAAAGCTGGTTGCTCAGTTGTGCCAAAGCCGCACGTACATATCTTTACCCTAGTTTGACTTCGATCAACACGAAAAATAGTTCTGATGATAAAGATTGGCTGGATAATTTACCTGGGAATGAACTTGATTCCCCACTGAGCCAAATTATTGCGACTGAAGAACAACAAACCAATTTTTCTTACCAAACTGAAATCAACAAGGTGTTAGTTGCTGCAATTACTTTATTAGAACCACAAGCACAGGAGATTTTGCAACTTTACTACGTCAAAGGACTCACCCAGCAGCAGATTGCCAAACAAGAGCAAATTCAACAGTACACCGTCTCACGGCGGTTGACAAAAGCGAGGGAATTATTACTGCGATCTTTGGCTAAATGGAGTGAAGACACCTTGCATATCTCAATGACTTCAGACATATTAAAAAGCTGTAGTGCGATGATGGAGGAATGGCTGCAAGATTACTACAAACCATCTGTGTAAACTCCACTGCCGCGCCCACGCAAGGGATGCGGTTTTCAAAAAACAAGGAGTCAGGAGGAAAAGCGGGTTATTTTTTATTGATATACGTCCTAAATATTTTATTTTTTAACTTTTTTCGACTTCTCCCCCTCTCCAATACCTCCCTAATCATCACCTTATAAGCCATGACTAACAACACAACCATATTGAACTTTGCTTCGCCAACTGACCTGATTTTACCAATACCACCGGATATCGCACAACGAAGCGAATCTTTTTCTAACCCAACTTCTCTTGCTTCTGCTTCACTCAATAAACTTTGCCTCAATGCTGTATTGCCTTGGCTACAAGAAGATTTGGCACCGCAGGCAAAACCTTGGCCAAGCATCACCGCTCTGCCTAGCTTTTGGGAATTCGTTAATGGAACTGCCATCTCTATTGACGGAACTCGGTTTGTCTTAGTTCCCAGCGAGGCTATGGATTTGGGTGAAATGCGTGTAGCTCAAGAATGGGTAGATATACCAAGTTTTGTGGGTGATTATTACTTAGCGGTGCAGGTAGAACCAGATGACGGGTACGTCAGAATTTGGGGATACTGTACTCACGAACAAGTCAAGAGTCAGGGAAGTTATGACAGCAGCGATCGCACTTATTCGGTTGACAACGTTGACATGATTAACGACATAAGTGTGTTAATGGTAGCGCAACAATTCTGCCAGGAAGAAACGACACGTAGAGTTGTTCCATCGTTGCCCACTTTATTACCAGTACAAGCACAAAACTTAATCTCCCGTCTGCAAACGAGCCACATAACACCCCGGTTGGAGATTCCTTTTCAACTGTGGGGGGCATTAATTGAGCATGGAGGTTGGAGACAAAGCTTATATCAAAGACGCTTGGGACTCCAAGAACAATGGTCGATTCTTGAGTGGGTTGAGAGCGGTGTTTCTCAATTTGCGCGATCGCTCGGTTGGGGAAGCTTAAGTCTACAATTAAGTGGGGCGGGAGTGCGGAGTGTTGAAGAAATACAATCGCGGGTAGCCATGTCTCGCCAATTGATGATTGCAGGTCAACTGTACGACTTGACAATTACAGCACAAAATGAAGGAGAATCAACATGGCACTTTGAGTTGCGTAACGCCACTGTGGGAGCCGCGATTCCTGGTGGTTTTAAACTCAGACTCCTGACGGAAGATTTACAGCCGTTTCCCAATAACGAAGATGTCGCCACAACTGCGGTAGAATTACTATTTGTAGATGTTGCGTTACAACCTGGTGAAGGTATAGTTTGGGAAATAGAACCCCTACCCGAAAACTACGACCGAGAAATACTGAGGTTTTAAGCATAGACAGTCACGAAATCGACAAAAGAATAAAAGTGCAGATGAATCAGAATGTAATTGGTGTTGCAGTTGTTGGTACGGGATTTGGTCAAAAAGTCCATATTCCGGCATTTCAATCTCATCCTTTGACTCAAGTGGTTGCTGTTTACAACCACGATTTAGATAAAGCCAAAGCGATCGCCAAATCCCACGACATTCCTCACGCCTGCAACACAATTGCAGATATTGTGGCACTACCAGAAGTGGAAGCCGTCAGCATTTCCACGCCGCCATTCTTACATTATGAAATGGCAAAAGCAGTGTTACAGTCTGGCAAACATTTGTTACTGGAAAAACCAACAGCATTAAATGCCACCGAGGCGAAAGAACTTTATCGCTTGGCAAAAAAGGCGGGCGTTAGTGCAGCTTTAGACTTTGAATTTCGCTTTGTTCCTGGCTGGCAGTTCTTTGCCGAACTGTTGTCAGATGATTATGTTGGTTCTAAGCGTCTGATTAGAATTGATTGGTTAGGTTCTTCGCGTGCAGATGCTTTGCGTCCTTGGAATTGGTATTCGCGCCAAGATCTTGGAGGCGGTGCATTGGGATCTTTAGGTTCCCACATTTTTGATTATATTTACTGGTTATTTGGTCCTGTACGTAGGGTAAGCGCTCATTTTAGTACTGCTATTCCTCAAAGGTTGGACCCCACAACTGATAAATTAAGACCAGTGGATTCTGATGACACTTGTTTGGTGATGCTGGAGTTGATTGATGGAACACCTTGCCAAGTTTCAATCAGTGCAGTGATTCATGCTCCTCGTACCCATTGGATGGAAGTTTATGGCGATCGCGGGACTTTGATTTTAGGAAGTGAAAATCAAAAAGACTATATATACGGATTCCATGTTTGGGGTTCTAAGACGGGTAAACCACTGACGCAAATAGAGATTCCCAATCGGTTAATTTTTCCCAGAAATTATGGTGATGGTCGTATTTCTGCACTTGTTAGGGTTGTGGATAGTTGGCTGGTAGGCATTCACAAAGGTGAGGCGATCGTTCCATCCTTGCGAGAGGGAGTTTATTCCCAATTGTTAATAGATTGCTGCCATAGATCAAATGTGACATCAAAATGGGTAGATGTACCAGCATTAGAAGGATTTTTATAAGTAATTAGCTGCTAACCCACAATTCCTCTCACCACTGATTCGGAGTACCGAATTCAGCGGGAGCCTCCTTGCTGAAATAAGTGATCAGACTGCTAGAAAACTTCTTGTGTCTCAGATGACTCAGTGTTGAGTACTTGTTGAGATACGGCGATTATGGTTGACAGATGATATTCGCTCAATCCAATCTTTACAGCTTTTATAATCACTCTAGTTAATTCCTCTGCCGTTAAGTTTCTGATGCTAATTGCTATTTCAGAGATCGCTGCATCCGATGTCTTATGGGAAATTGCAATTAGATTTTCTATGTTGATTGGTGTCTGTGTCAGATTGTCAGGTATACATTTGATAGTAGATGCAATCTGCTTGTCTTCAAGCGCAAAAGAAGGTAGTGATTTAAGCGATGATAGCTCGCATGTTTCTTCTGTACTCACATCTTTTCCAGTCAAATCTTCTTGTGCAGAGATTGCCGATGTAGTTTCATAACTTGTAGATTCTATAGCATTGACTGGTTCGTCTGGCTTAAGCGAGGCGGTTTTCGATTCTACCGCTTTCTTTTTAGTTTTCTTACGTTGAGAGACAATTGCCTTGGCCTTATTATAGCTGATATTTTCGCCATTAGAAGCGCGTTCTATAACTTCTTTTCTGACCTGTTCGGGTGTAGAAGGGGCAGCAATCAGGTAAAGAGTTGAAGCAGTAAGATTCAAATGCGTCAATTTAATGCATTTGAACTGCAGTGCAACCTGCATAAATTTAGTGGCGGCTGATACACTCCAATTAAACTCAAACTTAAGCCAATTTCTGAAGTTTCCATGTTCTAGATGCTGCTTTACCTCAATTAGTCTCTGTCCTATATCGATAATATCTTGAGCAGTACGGCGCATTAATACCTTAATTTCGTTAGTGCGCTGTAGAACAATTTTTCGCGTTTGGGCTTCTAAAAAACTATATTCAAAGTTTATAATTTGCCCAGAAGGTAATGGCTTTAACAGTTTAGATGGTAAATTATTATGATTCATGTAGTACTAACTCCATTTTTTAATGGTAATAACACTTTGAAAACTGAAGTCCAAAATCAAGCCACGTAATGCGCGATGAAGAAGATTACAGCAGACAATAGCGAACAACGGTTAAAGCCAAAATCATTCATCTATTTTAGAATTATTATGTATTATTG
>JAQYWO010000245.1 GCA_029379215.1 Rhizonema sp. PD37 | reverse complement strand
ATCTAATAAGTGAGACAGAAAGTCGGGAAGACTTTGTTTTGGAATATCACTAGTGTCAAATAGTAAGAAAGATATATCTCCAATTGCTCGAGCATTTTCAACAGGTGACTGATCAATTGATGTTTCCAAATCTAAAGTCGTGTTGAAGTCGAAAGAAAAAGGTTTACTAGCATCTACATCAAAGTTACTAATAATTTTCGCTCTTGTTTCTGCTAATCCCAAGTAATCTTTACTCTCACCGAAAGCGGCACTCAAAGCCGAAGTCGATGCAGCAGGTGGATTATCTGTATAATTTATATTTGCTTGATTCTGAACGTTGACAATGCCGCCGTTAGCAAAAGCCGAAGTCTCTCCTTGATTTTGTTTTACGATTGTCGAAAAACTTTCGCTAAAGTTAGTAAAACTTAAGTCTCCTGCCGATGTCGCTAGAGTTGCAGCCTTTCCAGATGGTATTAAAAGCGCAGAAGTTGCTATCAATGGAGTCACTAATAGCAAAAAATGTTGAAAAATTCCTAGAGATTGCCTCATAAGGTGATGTTACCTATGTTTCCCAAATTCATGAGCGTAGTTGGTAGAATCCTGCTCGGAAAACCTGTTAGTTGTAGTATCTACAACAGCTTGTGCGGAGTTTACGGAAAAAAGATTAGATAATGTGATAAATATTGCTATCGATTAGAAACAAGCCTCTAAATTTATTTGTGGGGTTCTTACTTACTCGGGAGTGGTTGACTGTCTTTCCCATTACAAGAGGAACGCGCTGTTATTAATGCCTATATACAGCACATTGCAAGTAAACGAAGTACAAAACTGAGAGCTAAAAGCCAGACTCTAAGCCCTTTTTAATTCTGACTCCTGACGACTGACGCATGTATTCTGCTGTAAAAGTTATGGAATGGAAATCATTTGAGCTAAACCGCATCCTCACTACATTACTATCAAAATTTTAAGCAGCTAATCAGTATTGATTCGGTAATTTTGTGTAAATTTTATCTAAAAATTAGGAAATATTAGTGTAAAGCGATTGTAAATAGGCGCAAAAAAGGACACTTCCTTGGGGAGGTTACCTTTGAGACACAGAAAAGGATTTGATTGTGGAAGTACTTTTAAAAGCCTTTGCCGTGAACATTTGCATATTTTGTATATATGATCGCTCATAAACTTAACATCAAGATTTTCTCTCAATAGATAGATATATTGGTTGACAGAGACCAACTAATAAAAGTATCTAGATGGCATGAGTCGAAAAACTAGTAAAATATTTTTACAATCTGGGGTGATTCCGTATCGAGTTAAAGACGGGAAGCTCGAAGTCTTATTAATCACAACCCGTAATAGTCAAGCTTGGGCAATTCCGAAAGGAGACATCTCCAATGGCATGACTCCAGCAGACTCAGCAGCAAAAGAGGCGTGGGAAGAAGCTGGAGTTGTAGGTCAAGTGTTTACCGCAGAAGTTGGTAGTTATAAATACTCGAAACGAGGCAAGACTTACCGAGTCAAAACATTTCTGTTACCAGTAGAGAGCGTGAGTGAAGATTATCCGGAGGCATCTAAAAGACAGCGGCGGTGGCTTGAAATCTCATTAGCCGTTAAGCGAGTTAAGAAAGCCTCTCTCAAACGAATCCTGAAGAAACTTAAGTAAGAATAGCAGTGCTATTTTTAGCCAGAGGAGGACCTAGCGTAAAATACCTTATTAAAGCGGGGAAAAGATAAGATAGTTTTATATTGGCTTTCTTCAACTCGAACTTGATATTTTAGAGGTTAAAATGGTAACACTTCAATTACGGCAATTAAGTGTTCCCCCTGGACACAGAGTGATGTTTCACGACATCAGCTGGCGAGAATTTGAGGCTATTTTAGAAGAGCTTGGCGATCGCCGAGCGACTCGATTGGCTTACAGTCGGGGAACCTTGGAGATAAGAATGCCATTACCTAAGCACGAAAAAGCCAAAATCATCATTGGGGATTTAGTGAAGATTTTGCTCGAGGAGTTAGATATTGATTGTGAGCCATTTGGCTCAACCACCTTTAAACGCAAGGATATGACTCAGGGTGTAGAACCAGATGACTCTTTCTACATTCAAAATTCTGCTCTGATGATTGGGAAAGAGCGAATAGACTTGGAAGTTGATCCACCTCCCGATTTAGCGATTGAAGTTGATGTTACTTCCAAAACTCAACTTGATGCTTATGAAGCATTGGGTGTTCCTGAACTGTGGCGGTATGAAGATGGTAAGCTACACATCAATATTCTTCAAGATGGCAAATACATTGAGTCGCAATTTAGCCCTACTTTTCCCAACTTGCCCATTTTTGAAATCATTCCCCAGTTTGTTGAACAGAGCAGAATTGTCGGCAGAAGCTCAACATTGAAAGCATTTCGGCTATTTCTCGGAATATAAATTAATTTTGATGTGTAGCTTTTAATACTAAGTTTTGCCGATCACTTTATAAGGTCTAAAATTTTAGGTGAATAACTACCGTTAACTGTTTTCGCTAAGTGACCATTTTATTCACAAGGGGAAGCGATCGCTCCGAAGTGTTGAACTCATGAGATCGCTTAAGTCTCAACCCATCTAAAGCTAACAGTAAGCCGGACTATAGAGACGCTAGAAAACGGAGCGTCTCTACATTTCCGTGTATCTTCATTTTTGTGCGCTTGTGTTACCGCCTTCGGCGATTTCTTTGCCTAAAACTTCTACAGCTTTGGCAAACTGAGGGTCTTGTAGAGTCCCAATTTTATCACGTTCGTGGAGCCACAGGTTTTGACGCTGGGCATCTGTCAATTCTACTTTGACATCTGGTTCAATCCCACGCTTATTAATATCATGATTGAGTGGTGTATAGTATTTAGCAATTGTGACTGCCATTCCCGAACCGTCTTCTAATGGACGCACCGATTGCACCAGTCCCTTTCCAAAGGTGCGAGTCCCTACCAATTCAGCACGCTTGTTATCTTGCATGGCTCCTGAGAGAATTTCACTAGCACTTGCTGAACCTTTATCCACCAGAATGACGAGCTGTTTATTCGTCAAAGGATGTCCGTCTGCTATTTCGCGATCGCCGTTTCCAAGACGTTCCCTGGTAGAGACAATCGTACCTTTATCCAGCCACATCTTAGCAATTTCTACGCTGGCAAATAATAGCCCACCTGGATTATTACGCAAATCCAAAACATATCCCACCACCTGTTTATTCTCTAAATTTGTGATGGCGTTTTGCATTTCCTTACCAGCATTGGCGCTGAATTGGTTCAAGCGAATATATCCAACATTGCCTATAGAGGTTTTTTGTTCGGAATACTTCACAGGATGAATTTCTATCTTTGCCCGTGTGATCTTAAAGTCTTTTTGTTGATTATTCCTGTTAATTGTCAGGTTCACTGCAGTTCCGGCTTCACCTCGGATTAAGGATACTGCCACGTTAGTATCCATACCCTCTGTGCTTTTACCGTTAATTTTAGTAATAATGTCTTTTGCCAACAAACCAGCCTTGAATGCTGGTGTATCCTCAATTGGTGCGATTACAGTCAGCTTTTTCGTCTTTTCATCTTGACCGATTGTAATCCCAATACCTGTCAGTTCACCAGAGGTATCAACCTGTAAACTTTTAAATTCCTCTGGATTCATAAACCGAGTGTAAGGATCATCAAGCTTCTTCAGCATTTCTCGGATAGACTTGTAAGCTTCTTGTTTACTGCTGTAAGACTTGCTTAGATACTCACGACGAACATTTGGCCAATCTAGTTTATTAAAAGTCCCGTCTACATAGCTA
The DNA here is from genome assembly GCA_029379215.1 of Rhizonema sp. PD37. GTDB lineage: Bacteria > Cyanobacteriota > Cyanobacteriia > Cyanobacteriales > Nostocaceae > Rhizonema. Next base: position 9,616 of record JAQYWO010000245.1, on the reverse strand, counting down.
TGATCAACAATTTGCCAAACTTCGTCTATTAATACCTTCGGATCGTTTTTAAATAAAGCCTGCCCTTGCGAATGAATGCCCAAAGTTGTGACTGCGATTGTTGATAGCGTCACCGCCGTAGCACCCAAAACAAGCCCATTTCTTGTAATTCCCATAGTGAAAGCTGAGCAGTGTCGGAAAGTTGGTGGTTAGTATGCTCAATCTAACACAGGGTATTAGTGTAGAGACTGAGCATACTTTGTTATTTCCGAATAATACTGTGCAATCCGGCGACCTTTGTAGTCGTTGAAGAGTAAAATTGTTGTAAATGTTAAGGATCTACCCAGCGTCCATCCGCTTTAATCAGGTTAATCAATTCCTCTACACCTTTTTCTTCCGGAACTTTTTTGATTTCTTGTCTTCCACGGTAAAGAGAAATATACCCTGGAGTTTTACCAACATAACCGTAGTCAGCGTCAGCCATTTCTCCTGGCCCGTTGACAATACAACCCATAACCGCTATATCCAAACCTGTGAGGTGCTTAGTTGCTTCTCGAACGACATGCAGCACTTCTTCAAGATTGAATAAAGTGCGTCCGCAAGAAGGACACGCGACGTACTCCACCATTGTTTTCCGCAATCCCAAAGCTTGCAAAATGCTGTAGCAAACGGGAATTTCTTTTTCTGGTGCTTCTGTAAGCGATGCGCGAATTGTATCACCAATACCATCAGTTAATAGCGTCGCCATGCCTGCAGTAGATTTAATCCGTCCGTATTCTCCATCTCCGGCTTCAGTCACACCCAAATGCAAGGGATAATCCATACCTAGCTCATCCATCCGACGAACCATTAAGCGGTATGCTGCTACCATCACCGGAACTCGTGAGGCTTTCAGAGAAATCACTAGGTTGTGATAATCAACCGATTCACAGATCCGAATGAATTCTACGGCAGATTCAACCATTCCTTCTGGAGTGTCGCCGTAAGTAAACAGCATCCTTTCAGCAAGAGAACCGTGATTAACGCCGATTCGCATAGCTTTCCCTTGATCGCGCAAAGCAATCACCAAAGGGGCTAAGGTTTCTCCAATTTTTTCGCCGATTTCGTCAAATTCAGCTTGAGTATACTCAGTTCTCTTAAAATCTGGCTTTTCAAACACGTATAACCCAGGATTAATTCGCACTTTCTCTATATGCTGGGCAACTTCCAGGGCAATTTTCATTCCATTGTGATGTACGTCAGCAACAATGGGAACATCTTGGTAAGTTTTGATTAATTTTTGTTTAATTTCTGCTAATGCTTTGGCATGGGCCATACTTGGCACAGTAACGCGAACAATTTCACAGCCGATTTCATGTAGACGACGAATACCTGCAACAGAACCATCTATGTCTAAGGTATCTTCGTTAATCATCGACTGCACTACTACGGGGTTATTACCGCCAATAGCGACATTGCCAACTTGAACGGTACGAGTTTTGCGCCTCTTTACTGTCGTGTCTATGAGTTGAGGAGAAGCAATATTGGAAGTTGTAAGTGTAGGCAAGGTTTGCATATTTTGTTAAGTAAATTTCAGTAGCGAAAATATCATATTAGAAAATTATCTGCTTTTTAGAGTGCTTAAGGAGGAAAAAATCTAGTTGACGGTATTGCACCGAAAAGCGCAGGAAAGTCATTAGTCGTATTTTTTACAGTTAACGACTGAAGATTAACTACTCACTTATGACTATTCCTGTCATCAATTCGGTTCCTATTGATGTGCCTTTGATAGAAATCTAAGTTTGCAACTGTCCTGTCAATCATTCTCAAAATTGCACACAGATTGTATAATGCGTAATTGCGAGAAACATCGACATTGGCTGAGCATCGTTGTAGTTAGCCTCTCTCCTCCTATAGCTCTTCTCTTTACACTTATTGTGTTAAATTCACTACATACTAATCGTCACAATCCTTTACTCGATGCATATTATACTTAAAGTCTCATCCTTTGGACTTGGTTGAACTTTGCCACTGTAGACAGATAGCACGATCTAGATATACAAGTAAGATAAAAATGTCTATAAAAATTAAATAAACTTAATAATTGTGAAATCAACAAAGGGAATTATCATTTTTCCGGACGGAATCTAATTGTGATGCACACGGAGTCAGCACGTCATATTTGCAAAGGCATAAACGGACAACCTAGTGAATTCTCAGACGGATGATCTGTTCTGTTTCTACCGAGTGACGATCAGAACTTGTATTCATGCGAGAGTATACATGTGTAAAGCTGCCCGTTTCTCCAATTATATTAACCCCCGCTTAAGAGTAAATGAGACTTGAACAGGATAAATATTGTCTTTATCCTAAATTTATCTGTAAAATAAATTAATTAAACTTAACATTTATTTATAATATCCTGTTATTGTAGCTGAATGTACAGTGTCAACCACTAAAGGAATTTTTGCTTTCAGTAGTTAACTGTGATTTACGAAACAGTACTTTTAAGATGATTTACAGACATGCAAAGTAAGACGGCGATCCAGCATCAATCAGAGCAACTACCAATAAGTTCATCAGAGCATTCACGTCCATCTACTAACACAGGGCTGTTGATTGCTCTTGTAATCATGATCTCATGGGCAACGAGCTTGATTTCATTGCTCTGTATAGATTTATCTCATTTCAATAAATTGACCCTGTTAGCTGCCATACTTGGGCAAACATTTCTTTACACAGGACTGTTTATCACTGCCCATGATGCCATGCATGGAGTCGTCTTTCCTTCCAACAGCAAATTCAATCATTTGATTGGCTTGGTATGCGTATTACTTTATAGCTGTTTTCCCTACCAAAAATTATTAAAAAACCACTGGAAGCATCACCATAATCCGGCTCGTGAAGCAGATCCGGATTTTCATAATGGCGAACAGAAAAATTTCTTCGCTTGGTATTTTCAGTTTATGAAAACTTACTTTGATTGGCGGCAACTCATTGCGTTGATAGTTGTCTATCACTCTGTATCTCACTTATTCCACATACCTCACAGTAATCTAAATTACTTCTTTGTCATACCGTCACTATTAAGTTCATTACAACTGTTTTATTTTGGGACTTTTCTGCCTCATCGGGAACCAGTCGGCGGTTACACAACACCATCCCACGCCACAACTATCTCACTGCCAGTTTGGTTATCATTTATCGCTTGTTATCATTTCGGTTACCACGAGGAACATCACGAACATCCTCATGCTGCTTGGTGGCAGTTGCCAGATATTTACGAAAAACGGTTGACAGGTGCCTCAGGTACTTGATTGGTATGATCCTGAAGTGGTACACGTAAGCTCATATAAACGAGTGAACCAAGAAGCGGGATAAGTGATACAGACCAGAATACAACAGAAGAACTCCATCCCCTTCGTGCCATATCATCTCCCAAGATCGTTGGAAACAACAAGCAAAAAAGGTAAAAAGCCAAACTCATACCGTGAATAAAGCGATCTCTTTGGAATTGTTGCCAAAAATCCCCCCAATGACCGAAGAAGAGAGCGTAGGCTAACAAGCAAATTGTTGTAAAGCTTAGCGCAACACCAAAAAAGCGAGAATCTAACAGATTTAAAAAAGTATCTTTGTCTCCGGAAAATTTTTGGTTCGGCGAGCGTAGAGCCAAGTATGGCAAAAGTCCAAGTATACCCGATGCCACTGAAGCCAATGCAAAGGGCCAAAAAGGAATCCATTGCATCCTGCCATCAAAGAATAGAATACCACTATAAATCAGTAGCCAGATGCCCACAAGCCCGAATAAGGATAGGATGATCGGATTTATCTCTGCCCAATGAAGAGTCAAAATGTTCCTCAGTAACGCCAGTGTTTCCTCTACATGTAGTGGCGGCGCAAGTAGTAAAACGTAGGTAATAAATCCAATCCAAAATAGCCAAAGTACAATTTTCTCGGTCATAATTGTGAAAAGCTTAGGTATGACACAGCTATATAATTCTGCTTCCCCAACTGCCCTAATCAGCAATCTTGCTGTTAGAAAAAAGTCGTTCTCCTTCCACTTCAACTAAAGGCGAGCGCACGCACAAATAAATCACTGCTCCGAATAGCGGTATCAACGTAATCAACCAGAATAATTGAGAATTTTTCATTCCCCGACGTTCCATGTCATCCCTCAATAGTGCGGGAAAAAGTAAGCTCAGCAGACAGAAATCTAAGCTCATCACATGAATAAACCGATCAGTCTGCCACTGTTGGACAAAATTTCCCCAGTCTCCACCCCAACCATAGGCAACGATCATAGCTGTGCCTAGAGTCAGCACAATGCCAGTGAAACGAGAATCTAAAAGCGAGAGAAATAAATTCTTTTTGCCTAAGAATTGTGGATTTGATTCTCTTAAAGTTAGGTAAGGTAGTAAGGCAAAAGCTCCCACAGCGAATGAAGCTGTCACAAAAGGCCAAGCTGGTATTTTTTGTCCCCTGCCATCAAAAAACGCCAAGCAACTGTAAATCATCGGCCAAACACCCATGATATTGAAGAGAGCTACTATGAGAGGGTTAATACCCTGCCATTGACCAGTCGAAAGATTTTTAATCAACTCGAATGTATCCGGTTGATCGGGAGGGGCGAAGAGAAAGGCATAAGTCACAAATCCCAACCACAACGCTCCAAAGATAATTTTGTATACCATAATTCCCTATATTTGTCAAATCTCCTGAGTGAATAAATATTGCTTAAAGTCCGTAGTTGCCAGAGAGTGTTCTTTTACAACTACGTTTATATACTTATGCTTAACCTCACTTACCTATTCATTGACAACTCAGCTATTAAAATAACTTAAAGATTCCGAAAGGTAATCAGCCGCAGCTGCGACAACAGTAATCGCACTTTCATAGTTTAGCCGTGTTGGTCCCAACACTCCAACACTACCTATAGGTAATGAACCTCGGTGATATATAGAAGAAATTAACGAACAAGTACGTATCGGCTCTAGAGGATTTTCTGCGCCAATGCGTACACTTACGCGCCGCTTGCCTACCTCATCTACATCTGGCTCCTCAAAGATTAACCGCCACAGATCCTCTTGTTCCTCCTCCAGCAGCTGAATGATTGTTTGCACTTGCTGTAGTTGAGAAAATTCCGGTTGACGCAAAAACTCTGCTACACCGCGAACCATAATTTGTGTGGCATATGGTGTGTGAGTGCGACGAGAGAGTTCCACAAAGGATTTTTTGAGATATTCTCCGTAATATTGGAACTCCCGATCTAATTGACTCCAGTCGAGAGCATTTAATTTCACCAAACTTTGTCCCCGCAAGTGGCTATTCAAAAAGTTAGACACTATCTGCAACTCGCGATCAATCACCTCAACATCCGGTAGTGTTTCGTCTGCTCTGGGCAAATCCATCATTGCCGAGTGTGTTTCATAAGTATCCGTCACCACAATCAGCATGACTCGTCCCGTTTCAATTTGCACCAATTGCAAATGCCGCAAGACAGCTACACTTGTCTGTGGCATGGTAATCAAGCTAATACACCCACTCAAGGTTGCCAAAATTTGTGCGGCTCCTTGGATCAAAGCTTCCAAACTCCAATCTTCCCACTTGAGATGCTTTTGTAAAGTTCCCTCTACAACTCGTGCTAAAGTTTCAGATGGTGTCATTAAGTTATCCACATAAATGCGATAGCCAGAGTCGGAAGGTATGCGCCCGGCAGATGTATGGGGTTGATAAAGTAACCCGGCTTTTTCTAACACGCCCATAATATTACGAATTGTTGCTGAGCTTACACCCAGTTTGTACTCGTCTACCAAAGCTTTGGAACCAACTGGCTCTGCTGTGGCAATATAATGACGTACTGTTGCCCAGAGTATATGCTGTTGTCGATTAGTTAGCTTAACTTGCATAGGAGATATTTTGCTAAAGCAAACTTTTAATTAAAGTTAAAAAAAATTGGGGAATTGATGCCAAAGAAGGATTAATAGTTGCAAAACAAGAGAGCAAATAGTTTTCTTCCGTTAAGATGAGTAAAAGTAAATTTTTTGTTGTGTTTATATAGCTTACTCCCGAACTGCCAGAAGAATACCTAAATTTAATTAACAGCTTCACAAGCCCAGGACGCTCTTGTAATTCAAAAAGAAAATAGGTAATCTTACAAGGGTTCGGGAGTAACTGAATATCGGTAAGCTGGAAGGATAAAGCACAACTATCTATTCATAGTTACATTATTCCCATAAAATCGCTGTATTTCCAAGCACTTATTTCGTAAGCTATCAGCTATCAGTAACTAGCTATTAACTATCATCATAGTTAGACAGCTTTGTTTAATGGTTGACACAATTGAGTTCATAGTTGAACGCTTACCTTAATGATTGCCAAAAGGCAAGGAAAGTATTCGGCACTCAAGGCTCTTGCGGATCGGCAGGCATAAATTGTCAGAACACGAATTCTACTATCTTTACCTTTCTCTACAAAATTTCTTTCTTCGCTGGCTGAGTAGCGGTACTTCGGGCGCTGATGCTGACAAGGCAAGTTTAGTTGATACAGCAAATATCAAGCTTTTCTGCTTGAAGCTGTTAAGACTGTGGTACGAGAGAACTTATTAATAAAGAAACTAATACTGAGGAATCGAATGATCGACGATTGCGGAGTAAGCATCAATACCACCGACAATATTCTTCACATTTGTAAATCCTTGAGAAACTAACCAACGACACATCTGAGCGGAACGAACGCCGTGGTGACAAAGTACAAGGGTTTCAGTCTGGAAATCTAAGCGGGTAGGGATTTGCTTTGCCCAGTCGGAAAATTGACTCAATGGTAGGTTGATAAAGCCATTAATGCAGGCGATCGCCACTTCTTGCGGTTCGCGTACATCAACTAACTGAATACTGTCAGCGTCTGAAGATAGACGTTCTGCCAGTTCCTCTACACTAATTTCACTAATACTAAACATGAGGTTTTTGTAAAAGCTCTATGATGTTGAGCCTAATATTATTATGTTGGCAGAAAATTTTCATTTTTGGGTTCATTAATAGAAGGGTGAGAAAAACCCTTATGGAACATACATACAGTATACATGACTATATAGCAATCTTACTTATGTTGTGAGCCAAAGCTGTATCTAATCCGGTAAACGTAACAGTTACCAGGCTTCTATGTCACAAATCATTTCAGAGCGCCATCAGAAAATATTAGATTTCTACGTATCTTAAAATACTACACTAAATTTTAGCACTCTTTGCTGCTTTATAGGAAGGACAAAGCGGCTTATCATTGGTTTGTGTGAGGCTTCTAGCACTATGTATAAAGAAATATGAGACAACGTCCACTAATGAGTTTTTTAGCAGCTACTGTCATGATGCTGCTACTAATTAGTATCACTGGTTGTAACGCTAGGAATTCCTACAGCGTTGATACATCTGGAACAACAGAATCGCCAGGGGCTGCCATATTCGTGTCCAAAAATGCACCAGTGATGGTATCAGTGCTGGTGAATCCAGATAAGTTGCCCGCGTTGCAACGTGATGCAGAATTGTCTAAGCTAAAAACAAGTTTACTAGCCAACACTGAGATTGATTACAAACAAGATATTCAACCTTGGCTGGGGAAAGAAGTGACTTTGGCTGTCAGTACTTTAGATATTGATCGCAACGCAGAAAACGGACGGCAGCCAGGGTATTTGATGGCACTAGCAATTCAGCAACCAGAAAAAAGTCGTGAGTTTGTAGAGTTATTTTTTTCCAAGCGAGCATTAGCTGGGGCAACCTTAACTGTTGAACAGTACAAAGGCGTTAAGCTGATTTATGACACTCAGGAGGATAAGTCACCTGATGAACATAGCAATTCCTCATCTTCAAATTCCATCGCAGGTGCAGTAGTAGGCGATCGCTTCGTCTTATTTGCCAACCATCTAAAAGTGCTGCGAGAAGCAATTAACAACGTTCAAGCGGCTGAACTTAATTTAACGAGTTCTATCCAATACCAGCAAGCTAGCAAACAACTCCCGACTGGAGCGTTAGCTTTGACTTTCCTCAATCTCCCGACAGTAGCAGAATGGCAAGGGTTAAAACTTACCTCCCAAACCTATGATAGCCAAATGCTTTCTCTCGTCTCAAAACCTAAAGGTTTGCTGGCAGAAACAACCTTGATCGCAACAGAGGATTTGACTTCATCAGCACAATTGTCCAAACCAGTAGGGGCATTGCAATATATCCCCGGCTCAGCAGCTTTGGCAGTTGCGGGAACGAATTTAAGCAGCTTGAGTAACAGCAATTTAGCCCAACTTTGGTTTCAAGCGACTACAGCGATATCTGGTTCTCAAGAAGATGTGATTTCTCGATTGGCTAAGCCTTTGGGAGATTGGCAAAAAAGCACTGGAATCAACTGGAAAGAGGATATTTTTAGCTGGGTACGTGGAGAATACGCCATAGGATTGTTACCTAGAGAACAAACAACTCCTGAATGGGTTTTTGTTGCGGAAAAATCAGAGACAACACCAGGAGGAATTGCACGTTTAGATGAAATAGCTTTGTCAAATGGACTCTCGCTGAATTCTATCAACCTCGATACACAAAAAATCACTGCTTGGACAGAGTTGACAACAAATAAAATTGATGTCAAAGATCGACAATCATTTACCATCCAGGCGAAGGTAGATGGTGTGCACACAACAGTAGGAAATTACGAGATTTTCACCAACTCTATTGAGACGATGGATGAAGTCTTGAAAAACATGGAAAATTCCCTAATTAACAATCGCAATTTTCAAGATAGTATCGCTGCCATCCCCCAACCCAACGAAGGATACGTATATCTGGATTGGACAAAAAGTCAACCGATATTAGAATCTGAATTCCCAATTCTCAAGCTTTTAAAAGTTGTTGGCAAACCATTTTTCCACAACTTGCGATCGCTGACAGTCAGTAGCTACGGTAGCGACAAGACACTACTTAAAGGTGGCATCTTCTTTACAACTGAATAAAGTTTCTTTGGGTTGAGAGAAACCCTGACAAATAAGGATAACAGAGGGCATTTTGAGGCGGTTTTATTATTTTATTGTTGGGAGGGATGTCACAAACTGCCTCAAAATACTTCCACATCGTCGAATGAGAGAAATGATGTCAGGAAGCTCCAAAAAAAATGCCTAACCTATTTGTCCTATTTTGAATGAAAAACTGATATTAAGATAGAATCTTCAGCTTTTTTCTGTATCAACAGTTACAAAATTAAATGGGCTTACCTTGTATAAAAAGTAAGTTTATATTGTTATTTCTATTGTTAAACAACCAAACTCACTTTTTATTTCCAACACTCTAAATTCATACTTCTAACTTTACACATTTGTTTAAAGTCTCTATCCTCAGAAACTATAATTAAATTGTGTTGAATAGCTGTGCAAGCTATCCATAAATCATTATGAAATATTCCTACTTCTTTTAGTTTGAAATTCCTTCTAGCCTTTTTTTCTTTTGGTCCCAACTTATTAATAATTTCAGCCCGGAACTGACCATAAATTTCTGATGTACATTTATCTAATGAATAAATAGTTAAATTCTCGATAAGTTTTTCTAGTGAATCTCTATTTTCTATTTTATTAAGTGAATTTTCAACCATGAAAAGTAACTCGCCATAAATAATGCTATTGATAGTTAATATG
>JAQYWO010000244.1 GCA_029379215.1 Rhizonema sp. PD37 | reverse complement strand
CAACAATTTTTCTTCTCCAACCGTTAACAGCAATTATTACATCATTTTTTATATTTGCCTTTGAATCTGATGATTACTATGGTTTTAATAAAAACGAAAAGTTATCCTTTGCTACTATTTTGAGAAATCCCTTCCGAATTTTGGAAATTCTTGGTAACCTTTCTTACGGCATATATATTTGGCATATGCCAATCATTGGCAAAATTACTCCGGTCTTTACCTCGGATATCCCTATTGACGCATTCTATAATAGATTAACAGCTACAACGATATTTTCAACTACGCTTGCAGTCATCACCTACTACCTAGTTGAAATTCCTGCTGCTAAATGGAAAATTTATCGACAGTCACAGAATATAACTCATCATTTGATTAAAGAAAAAGAGATTTTCTGGACAAGTAAACATAAAGATTAGTGTTAGTCGTAATTTTTATCCAGGTTATCAAAGCTCTAATAGCTCGACTTCCCCCATACACATTATTTTAGGCGCTCAAATTTGATATTTATCGAGAATTATACTTTTGAGAATGATCTATGACTGGGTAATCTGAGTGGTTGTTTTGTGTGTAAGATGTCTGAGGAAAAGTTGTTAACAAACAATAAATAAGTACTAAACCTATAAAAATTGGAATAAACCATCTGATATCACCCTTTTGTTTGTTTACGGGTTTTGGGTTTCGTTTCCTCGGATACAGTTTTATGGACTTTGCTAACTCTTTGTGTACTTTAGCGTCTAAGATTCTTTGTTTTCTGCTCTCTGGACTTATTTCCGGTAATCTTATTGTAGGTTGCTGGTATGACTTTCTTGTTTTTGAGCTTGGCTTTACTACGGTGTAACTTCCGTTTGCAGTATCAGCATTTTTCATTTCTCTCATCACCACTGACAATTGGAACGGGGTGAAGGTATACCATTCATTATGGGCTTGCTGGGCTTTAAATTTGTTATGTAGATACTTCTCTACTACTCTCGGATTATCGGCTGATATAGAATGTACTAACATAAGAGGATAAGCTGATTGTTGCCTGTTTAACTGTTTTAGTCTATTCTCTACAGTAGTAGTAGTTATGCCTATTTTGTACCGTGGAGGGCTGGAACCTTTAGCTTGAATTAAATAGACAAAACCGGGTTTTACTCCCGATTTGTTAGTGGTCATAAAATTTATGATCCTACAGTTATTGAATACTTTTAAATCTTTTCACATATTGATAACATATTTTTATTTTTACTTCTTTTTCTTTTTAAAGTATAAACTTACAGTTTATTCTCAGATCAGAAATACTGGCTTTTTACGTATTTAATAAGAGATTTTAATTAATTCATTTTGTTCCCAACTTTCTCTATAAAGTTCATAAATCCAGTTTTTCTAAGTCCATCTTGTTGAATTCATAAAAGAAAAATGTCTAACACTTATAAATATCAATGTGGATAGATATAGGGGTGGAAATGCCGGGAAACGCTTATACGCATACTGCACTCACCAGCAAACTTTGTTTGAGATTTTAGTAAGAGCTGCAAGTAGTGAAGACAATATTGAGAATACAGCTAAAATCTTAAATGATTAAACTATCAGTAAAACCAATATCGCCCTTACCAATCGTGTGGTTCATAGAGAGTGAAAATTGCTGTAAGGAAGGTTATGCTACCGGACATGATATTACAGAAATTTTCAGGTAAAGTCTGCTTTGAGAGTGAAGTTTCTCGAAAGCTCGTCGGGGTCAGCAACCCCCGACAGACTTTCATCCCGCGAGCCTTACGTAAATAGATCCCTGTCGTAGGGGCGATCTTCGTAGCTAAGCTGTGTCTTCTCCCAAGGGGAGACGCAATCATGCGAACGAGCGTCACGGTGAGACAACCCTGTTCGCTTACCCCAACTCCAGTCGGAGACGCTTCTCAACTCCAGTCGGAGAGGCTGCGCTAACGAGACGCTTCTCTTCTCCAGTCGGAGAGGCTGCGCCAACGAGACGCTTCGCGAACGCGAACGGGGAAGCAAGCGTGACAAGTAGCGTCTCTGATGCATGAGAACAAGGGTTAACCCGACCTACTTACTTTATTTTTTTCTTGAGGTGTTGGGGGGTTTGTAAAATATTCTTCTGTCCCCCTGCTGTCTCAAATAAAGGAAAGAGAATTATGGTGCGTCTCGCACTTCTAAGTGTATCTAATAAGACAGGTTTAATCGACCTAGCCCGTAGCCTGGTAGAAGAATTTGGGTTTGATTTAATAAGTAGTGGAGGAACAGCCCAAACCCTTAAAGATGGGGGACTTCCAGTGACCAAAGTTTCTGATTACACTGGGAGTCCAGAAATTTTAGGCGGTCGAGTCAAAACGCTCCATCCCCGAATTCATGGTGGCATTTTAGCACGACGGGATGTGCCTCAAGATGTAACGGATTTGACTAATAACCACATCCGTCCCATTGATTTAGTCGTTGTGAATCTCTATCCTTTTGAGGAAACTATTGCTGATGAGAACGTCACTTTATCTGAAGCAATTGAGCAAATTGATATTGGTGGTCCAACTTTACTCAGAGGAGCAGCGAAAAACTTTGCACATCTTACAGTTTTATGCGATCCTACTCAGTATGAGGAATATTTACAGCAGCTACGCACGTATGGTGACGCATCGTTAGAGTTTCGTCAAAAATGCGCTCTTAAAGGATTTTTGCATACTTCAAGCTATGACCAAGCGATCGCATCTTATCTTATGCAGCAGTCAGCTTCAGAATCAAGCTTACCCCAACAATACATCCTTTCCGGAACTCAACTGCAATCTCTCCGCTACGGTGAAAATCCTCACCAAAGTGCAGCTTGGTATCAAAGTGCAACTCCAGCTGGATGGACAGCTGCGACTAAACTTCAAGGCAAAGAACTCAGTTACAATAACTTAGTTGATTTAGAAGCCGCACGACGCCTGATAGCTGAATTCAGCGAACCTGGAGCAGCGATTCTCAAACATACCAATCCCTGTGGTGTGGCTTTGGGAAATAGTCTTAAAGAAGCTTATGAAAAGGCTTTCAACGCCGATCCTGTTTCTGCATTTGGTGGAATTGTCGCACTTAATCGTCTAATCGATCCGGCGACAGCTACTGAGTTAACAAAGACATTTTTAGAATGCGTCGTTGCACCAGGTTGCGAAACGGAAGCACAAAAAATATTGGCAGCGAAATCAAAAGTAAGGGTATTGATTTTACCAGACTTGAGCAGTGGACAGCAGGAAACTGTGAAAGCGATCGCAGGTGGTTTTCTTGTACAAGCAGCAGATGACATGGTTGCTGACACGAGTCAATGGCAAATTGTCAGTGATCGCCAACCCAGCGATCTGGAGTTAGAAGAATTGCTGTTTGCGTGGAAAGTTTGTAAACACGTCAAATCGAATGCAATTGTCGTGAGTTGCGATCGCACGACCTTAGGAGTGGGGGCAGGTCAAATGAACCGGATTGGTTCTGTGAAAATAGCTCTAGAACAAGCAGGAGAAAAAGCCAAAGGATCGTTTCTCGCATCTGATGGATTTTTTCCTTTTGATGATTCGGTAAAAACAGCAGCAGAGAAGGGAATTACTGCGATCGTTCAACCAGGAGGAAGTTTGCGAGATGGAGATTCCATCAAAGCGGCCAATGATCTCGGTCTAGTCATGGTGTTCACGAATATACGTCACTTTTTACACTAATTTGTCCATAAGGAATAGTACAGTTTTTAAAGTGGCACTTAAGATCTCTCTCTCCCGAGAGAAGTGGTGATACTCTTTAGGAGTGTGTGAGGAGTAAGTTGAAAACAAAAAGCGCGAGGGGTGGAAACACGGTCACACTCCCTGGCGCTTTTTGCTTTTTGTGAAAAGCAGACAGAAAACAGGAAATTGTACTTTCAACTGATTCTGACTTCTAAATTCTGACAATTCAGAAATCCAGTTGTCAAACTGTCACTTAAAAGACTTGTTTTTTATTTGAGTTAATGATATTCTTCAGTTGTGTGTGAGGAGCAAGTATTGAAGAGGAAAGCGCGAGGGGTGGAAACACGGTCACACTCCCTGGCGCTTTTTTCATTTGCCCTGTAGATAGGGTGAGTTGTCCACCCTTTATTCTGTCAGTCTTCGTCTAGTGCCGGGAAAGCTTCCTCAATTCTCCACAACTGATCTTTATTTTGAAAAAACCAAATACGAGTTTCTGGGGTTAATTTACTCCAAATAACTTCAATTGGTATGTGTGGAGATGCATACTGATACTCCTGACCTAGCGCTTTCAAATTTTCCGCCACAGAATCGGGAATGCCGAACTGTTGCCAGTTGATCGATAAAGATGCTCCAGAAACTCCCTTGCCTGGGTCGAAAATGAGTTGTGCAGCTCGGATTAAGTCGGCGAAGTGGACTGGTTTGAGTTTATTTATATCCTGAATCTGAAATGCTTCGTTATTCTCTTGAGACATTATCGCTCATCCTGGTGAATAATTAGCTTGTCCATTGAACTTACAAAACAGAGATATTCACCCACTATTTATAGTTTAGCTTAAACCGACAGAAGCCCCACACTGAATCTGTACTCAGATCAGTGTTGGGTGTAATTTACCGCGCCGTGTAACCGCCGTTAGCAAAGATAGTCTGTCCTGTGATCCACCATCCATCGGTGACCAAAAACAGCACAAGCGGCGCGATATCATTGATGTCAGTTAAGCCAGTCTTGGTAAACTTGCTCAAGTCTGCTGCTGCCTGATGATAAGAAGCCGACTCAGTAGTTTCTTGACCATAAAAGAACGGGGTTTCCATCGGTCCTGGCGCGACTGCCGTTACCGATATCCCACGAGAACCGAACTCTTTAGAGGCAGCACGAGTGAAGTGTTCTACCGGAGCCTTACTGCCTGCATAAATTGAATAGTAGCCCGTGAAAGCTGCGAGCAGCGACGTGACAATGGTGCAAATCTTGCCACCATCAGTAAGGCGCTTACCTGCTTCTTGCATAAAAAAGAATGCAGCTTTGGCATTGATGGCAAAGATTTGGTCATAGTCTTGCTCAGAAATTTCGGTGAATGGCTTCTTAACCACCATTCCGGCAGTATTGATAGCAATATCTACCTGACCAAAGTGCTGAATTGCTGCATCAAATAACTGGGTGACATTGGAAACCTGAGTTAGATCACCCTGAATGGCGAAGGCATCCGACCCCACTGCCTTGATCGTTGCCACCATGTGGTCGGCTGCGGCTTTGGAAGAAACACTGTTGTAATGGACGACAATCTTGGCACCCTTGTCTGCCAGCATTTTACTGATGAGTCCTCCTAAGTTTTTCGCTCCACCGCCCACGATAGCAACTTTTCCTTGGAGTGATTGATAAGTCATATCTTCTTCCTTAATGGGTTGTTAACTATGAGTCGCACAAAATTATAGAAGTCTGGCGATGGCAAAATCTTGAACAAAATCATGATCTTTGGAAGATTCCAACAATTTTATACGTTGCGGCTTCAGCCACCTCGTAATGCTTTAGGTGTTAACCCTGTGTGGCGGCGCATCAGACGAGTTAGATGGCTTTGGTCGGCGAATCCCGTCTGGCTAGCAATGTCTGAGATCGATAGCCTGGTTTGCGTCAGCAATGCTTTCGCTTTTTCGATACGTTGCGCTATCACATACTGGTGTGGAGCCAGCCCAGTAGATAGCTTGAAAAGAGTGATAAAATGAGTTGGACTTAGGTCTACTACAGTTGCAAGCACTTCTAATGAAAGTACTTCGCTCAGATGCTCATTAATATAGTCTTTCACTAATGCAACTTTAGATACTGACAATCCCTTGTTTGCTGGTAGCGGCTTGCTTCCTGCAACTGAATACCATCTTATCAGATGTGCAATCAGCGTATGAGTTAGGAATTCAGCATAAACAGGATCAAGGGGTATGTCCTGCTCGAACTCAGCAATTAAGTTGAGCGCTAATGAACGTAGCAGTTCATCCCTAAACTGAAAGCGTGGTATCAGTTCTAACCCGCTATGACGATTCATTTGTTCTGCAATTCGAGTCATGAAGACGGGATCTATCCCTAGCAAGAGTATCTCGACCTCTGCACTCCAGCGTGGGGCAACAAAAAGACCTGCTGGATTGATAATTGTATCCCCTGCCGAGAAAAGCGATGTTTTGTGGCTACCATCAATTTTCCATTCCAAACTAGCAGAACTTCTGGAATGAACCACTATGACGTGTTTCGCTGCTTTGGCTGACGTGTTATTAAGCTCAACATTTGGCACATCAAGATTACGTTCAATGATAACTCCATTGAGCATGGAACCACTACTAGAAAGATTCAAAAGATTTGGCTTGATCAGCGAACGTTGTACAGATTCTAAATTATGCGTTCCGATTCTTTTTGGAGTTTTAAACGCCATTATGTCTCTATTTTGCCTATTAAATTACTTTGATATATAGGAATCCGGTTTGATTTGGTGTTCGCTTGCGTGGCGTCAGCCATAGCCATACTAACTCTTAACAGGTGAGTCTCTGTTCGGCACGGGACCGTGCCCGCTCGAAGCGCAGCTGTGGCCGTACCTACTAGTAACCTAAGTTGCTAGTACTCCAAGGTGTAAATTCGGTTAGGGTGTAAATATAGACTTTTAAGGGGAAGCGTTTGGCAGAAATAATGAGAGATCTTTTTTTCATCAATTATTAAAGATGATTTGAAAATCTTGAGTCCGCTTCAACCTCAGCTACTCATTCTCAATTAGAACTGTAACTGCCGCGACGGCTATGAGCATTTCGTCGTTTTTATCATGAAGCGAAGGAATTGCTTTACCCTGAACCACCATTCCCCCAGACTCAACAGTGAGAGTTTTGCGACCAAAAGGTAGCACAGCCAAAACTTCCTCATGCCGTACTTCTTCCGGATATGGCACTGCTACCTGTACTTCCACAATCATTTCATCAGGATCGCTTAAGCCAGCAACTTCCCATACACCAGGTAAAGAGTTATGAGCGATCGCGTTCCTCACAGCCCTCGCAGCCGCCACCGTGGGTTCTTGACCATGCTGATCGATCCCCATTCCCATTTCAATAATCAAGCGTTTACGAGCCATAGCCATCTCATGTAAAATCCTCTATCTTTTCATTTTCGTTCATTTTGGAAGAAGCGAACGTACAGCCTCTTCGCTGTAAAATTGCCCTTAATTTCAAAGCAATAAAACTTATGCATTGCTAAAATTCGTATTATATGTATCGATAAATTCAAGCTTAGGGTAGGCAATACGCTACATTTGTCTTAGATAATAACTGACAACCGTCTTCTTTTTGAAGCGCTTGATCTGTTGTTTTATTGAGATTATTCTCAATAAGCACGCACTTGAAGAGCGGAAAAGAGCATTCTGTATAGCAGACTGTGCGCACTCGTCTGCGTCCGTGAGTACAAAAAGACGCTCGCTTTGCCTCAAAATGGTCCTTTGAGAGTCGTTCGAGTGTTCTGGATTTTGTATCTCTGTTGTCCGTTCTCGTTTAACTGTGTTCGTCCCACACCCAACAGTACTAGGTTGAGACCAAGTTTAATGGGCATAGCTCATCTTATAAAATCTCAAATTGTTCTGTAATAAGTGTCAGGAAAATCAAAGACATACACTTTAGGGCTTAGCGGGACGAGTTGAAAAATGCGCGTGAGTCGTGGAGTACAAAGAGTTCTAACAGGTGAATGCTTATAATTAATATTCAAACAGATTTTAATTTTAAAATTTATTTTTAATTCAAACTAGATGCACATAACCTCTATTTCTAAGCATCCCATACATCAAATACCATTTCTTGCTCCAGCACTCAATGGCATTGGTGTAGTTAATAAGGTTGTACCCGTTTTATTGGGAAAAGTGGACTCACTTCCTGCTGGGTTAGAGGCGATTATTGCCACAAGCGATCTTCAAGGGATTGCTCCCAAAAATCACAGCCTTCTCGGTCATCTTGTTGCAGAAGAACTAGAAAACTTAGCTGCTTTAAGAAAGATCCCATCACCGCAGACAACAGGTATAATTTTAGCAGGAGATCTTTACGCACAGGTAGATAAACGTGGCGGTAGAGGCGATGTCCGTGAAGTGTGGCAAGCTTTTAGTCGCAGTTTTCGTTGGGTGGCTGGAGTAGGAGGAAACCACGACAGTTTTGGAAAAACACTGCAGGAAGTTCAAGCATTTCAAGATGTGCAAGGTATACACTATCTAGATGGTGACATGACATTTGTAGATGGACTTCGCATCGCTGGTATTTCAGGTATTATCGGCAACAAAAGCAAGCCGTTTCGTCGTCCAGAAGAGGAATTTATCCATGCCGTTCGGGAACTGGTGAGGGAAGTCCCAGATATTCTCATTATGCATGAAGGTCCTAACGATGCAAAAGCACACCTGAAGGGAAATAATTCTATCCGTGCTGAACTTGCTACAGCAAACGATGTACTGGTCATTTGCGGTCATTCCCACTGGAAAGTACCAATCGCCGATTTATCGGAAAAAGTACAAGTGTTGAATGTAGATAATCGAGTTGTTGTGCTAAGAGTTAATTGAGAAGGGACAGAAAGAAAATCAAGAAAATTGCTTCCCTTACCTGTCCATCCTCCTTCATTCTCGTTTCAAAATTTTAAGTTGTCAAAGAAAATGGAGTAGTAAATTGATGGATCAACGCGATCCGTGAAACGAGTGTATAAACATTGTTCGTGTATGTCCTGTGTTTTGTGGGTAAGAGGACGTTCTTCTAATGGTTCTAGTGTATGAAATGTGGTAGTTTTTATTACCGAAGCCAGCTTTGACGTTGCAATGGATAAAGGATTATATAAGTACTTTTGCAGTAGAGACTTTTTTTCACTGCCAGATAACTCTGCTTCTTCATTTAAAAGCCAATCATTCGTATTCTTTGACATATACCTTCTCCTTATTCCTTTGTAAGTTGGTTAGCTCATCAGCTCTTAATAAGGTTTATACAGTAAGAATTGTAAATAAAATTCATTTGTGTACTGAAAGTTAACTTTAATGAGAAAGAATCGCGGCTGTAAAATCCCAAGATCGCCATAACTCAGTGATCTCAGCGAATGTAAATAAAAGTGAATCAGTTATCACTAAGTAATTCAGCACAAATAAACTTAGGACGGGAGCAAGCGTCACAATCTGAGGTCAACTGGCACATATATTTAAACTTGAGGTAAATGCTTGTATGCATTGATGTGTTAACGTTATAGCCAAATTATTTCTTTGCGCCAGTTGCTTAAATCCTGAAAGCTTTTTCGACCACAGGTGGCTATGTTTACGGTTAACACCGGGCTGTTAAAAATAGTGGATAATGAGGTTCAGTTGGCAGGAGTTTTAGGTCACGAAATTGGTCACATTTGCGACAATGACCTAATAAATAATATGAGACAATCAGACGTAGCTTAAGGCTTAGCTGCATTCCTTAGCTTATAAAGTGGCTTTCGAGTCACCCAACAGCCTTCCTGAGCCGGAGTAAGATTAATAAGCCGTTCATGTATTAAAAGTCTTTACAAATGAAGCTGGAAGTGAACATCATACTGCTTGTAGTTGATATAGGTAGTTCACAGCTACTATCTTTTATACCTAAGATATTATAGATAAATCTAAAATTGAGAATTGATTGATTACAATGACTGGATACTCTCAAACATTTGTTGTCGCTACCGGCCCTTTACCCGATCCAAAAACTTTAAAGACGGAGCAACCTTCTGCCAGTATAGTTGAGAACGATCCATTAATTGCCTCGGGCTGGCAAAACTCTACTTATGCAGGCTCTGCATTAGTTTTATTGAGTATCTTAGTAATTGTAGGAATCTTTAGCCGCAAAATCGAATACGTCATTGGTATGGCTTTAATTATGTCTGTACTCCTGATAGGTTGCTTTTTAGTAGTTAGTTTCTAAAACACTAAAAAGTATTTTTTTGATAAATAAATCATACCTTAGATTGATGCGCTTATAGCTGAAAATGGATAAGTCATTAGTATTGATTCCATACGGGAGCGATCGCTCATACCCTCTAGCACCAGCAAGTATCAGCGCCATCACACACTCAATAAAAATCCCCGGTACTTGACCGAGGATATTTTAGAGTTTGACACTCTTGCACTTGATTCATATGATACCCATCCTTTAATCTACAGATCTGCCAAAATGCCGATCTGTAGTATTTATCAACAAAGGCAGCTATGAGTCACGGCTTTATGACATTTATGAAATAAGTATTAATAAAAACTACATAGGTGAGTATGGATTCCCTAAACAATCCAGGGAGCGTAATGCACTTATATAAAGTTTCCAGAACCTAAGTCCCAAATTTTTTAACGTGGGTTACCGTGACTCATAGCTGTCAACTCGAGCAAAAATGCTGCAGTGAACGTATTTCACTCTCATCTGAAAGATTGTCAAATATCTTTGCTTGAACAGTAACCAAGACTACTCGCAGTTACATAACCATTTATAGGGGCATTAATTTTCACCCAGCCTTTGCTACCGCGATTGGCGATGTTAGTGGCGTTACCGTAATCTAAAATCCTGAGTACAGGACTACTAAGTGAAGGTCTTTCGCGAATGTTAGCACCAAGCATACTATTAACTGAACGGCAGTTGCTAGGTGGGCGTGCTACCCCACAATGGATGAGATTCTTAGCAAATAGATAACCTCTCGCAGGTTGGTAAATTTGCACCCAACCATGACTGCTTCTATCTACCATTAAAACATGAGAACCATAAGCTAAACGTTCAGTGACAGGGCTATTGTTTGAGGGGCTTTGTCGGACATTAACACTAGAATTAGCATTAATTTGACGACAGTTATCAAAAAATTGTGTTCTGATTTCACGGTGTTTCCGTGATGATTTTAGTCTTGAAGCCGATTCAAGAGTGACTTGAGGTGTTACTGTACTGACAGTATTTTGAGAGTTATATATAGCTGTCAAAGCAAGTACAATTAAAGCAGTCACTCCCGCTACTTTTTGCCAAAGTTTCATTTTTGTAGAGGGAGTATTTTTGCTAAGGTATATAATTTTTTATTGTCATTCAATTAGGCTTAAGTTTATATATCTATAATTACAAAATGCTGATGGAAAAAAAGTGAAATAGCTCTAATACTTTAGACGATAATCATTACAGAAATTGATGCCAGAAACCCTACCCTCTAAGCTGAGGAGGTTTCTGATTTATCTAGAATAAGATAGGTACGCGCTGAGCAATTCTAAATTAATCAGGACTTACACAAAAATTGCTCTTATTGCTGAATTTATCTCACCGCCCTGACGCTAGGAACGACATACCCCTCCGTGGAAGCAAGCTACAAGGCACCGTCTCCCCGAGTGAGAAGATCGCGCTCGCGTTCCACCAGTCGCCTGGGCGTGGGAAAACGCCTCTAGCGGGCTGGTGAACCAAGACAAGGACAGTTCGCAGTCAGGTTTCCAACGCCAGAGCCCTAGGTCGGGAAACCCTCCTTCAGTACTGGCTCCTCCGTAAGAATCTGTCCGCGCCTTGGCTGACGCCACGTCTGTTGACGAACAAAGCAGCGTCTCGCACTCCTAAGAAAGCCAAGAAAGAGTAGAGTTTGCGTAAGTCCTAAGATAAAAGGAAACTTAAAGCTTTTTAATACTGGTTGAGAATATTAAAATAGTAGTAATCAGGCATTATTTATATCGAGTCACTCAAACTAATGAATTAAACAGATGTGTTACAACTAGTAATTTTTTTAGAGATGAGCGGGAGCTTAACACCATGCGATTTAAAGACCGAAAGGTGGCAGGTCAATTTTTGGCTCAGAAGTTAGAAGCTTATGCTAATCGCCAAGATGTGTTGGTGTTAGCTTTACCACGAGGCGGTGTGCCCGTTGCTTTTGAAATTGCTAAAGCCCTGAATGTTCCTCTCGATGTTTTTGTAGTACGCAAACTAGGTGTTCCCGGTCAAAAAGAACTGGCAATGGGGGCTATAGCCTCTGGCGGTGTGCGAATTTTAAACGACGAGATCGTCTGCGAGGAAAAGATTTCTGTCAAAGACATAGATAGGGTTACAGAAACAGAACAAAAAGAACTAGAGCGAAGAGAGCGTCTTTATCGGAGCGATTGCCCAATACCCGTATTGTGTGGACGCACCATAATTTTGGTGGATGATGGTTTGGCAACAGGCGCAACAATGTATGCTGCTATACTAGCTTTGCAGAAACATCAACCCGCAGAAATTGTGCTTGGAGTACCAGTTTCATCACCCCAAGCTTGCCATAAATTTGAAGTTTTAGTAGATAAAACTATCTGCCTTGCAACACCAAGCCCTTTTTATAGCGTTGGTTTCTGGTATGAAAACTTTCCACAAACTACAGACGGAGAAGTCTGCGACTTGCTAGAGGTTAGTAGATCGATGGAATTCTAGCCTAGTAACGCTTGGCATAATTAAAAATTAAAAAAGCTTTTATTCAAGGCTTTCTGTCTGTGCTTGAACTGGATATCGACGTACTTGCATTTAAAGATAAATCGAACACCTGATTATATTTCCACGAATCTACCTCTGGGACTCAGTTTGGAGATTTTTCTTCTTTAAGCCTAACTTTTACCTTGACAACAACATCATTATTGACCGCGACGTTGACCTTAACCAATAGCCCAAATGTGGTATCGACTCTCACCAAGACGTTGACTTTAACCACAACTTACTATGTCCCCATACGCTCTGTTCATCGACTTTTTGTACCCAATCCTCCAATCCCTCCTGAAGTTCTGTTCGTCGGAGAAATTGGTAATGGGGACGAAAAACACAGTTCACCAATTATCAATCACCTATTACCATTTGCAAGATAATCTCACTTTGATTCGTGTTGTTGCCAAATTGCCAACTCTTCAGCAAGCATATACAAAAAAAAGCAGAGGCTTGATAGCACTAGTATAAAGTCACGCTCAAAAAGATAAGTAAACCTGATGAGTATGATTACTAAAGGTGATCAAAAACCCCTTGCATTTGTAACGGGATGTAAACTAATATATAAACAAGCGAAACAAAAACTCGCCCAATATACATAAAGCAAATTCAGCAATCATAAAACAATGACAGCAACCTTACAACAGCGCAGCAGCGCCAACGTATGGGACAAGTTCTGCGAATGGATCACCAGCACCGAGAACCGGATTTACATCGGTTGGTTCGGCGTATTGATGATTCCCACCCTACTTGCCGCCACCATCTGCTTCTTAATCGCCTTTGTCGCCGCACCTCCAGTAGATATCGACGGTATCCGCGAACCAGTAGCAGGTTCCTTAATCTACGGAAACAACATCATCTCTGGTGCTGTTGTTCCAAGTTCTAACGCAATTGGTTTACACTTCTACCCAATTTGGGAAGCAGCATCCTTAGATGAGTGGTTGTACAATGGTGGTCCGTACCAGTTAGTCGTATTCCACTTCTTGATTGGAGTATTCTGCTACATGGGACGTGAGTGGGAACTCTCCTACCGCTTAGGAATGC
>JAQYWO010000243.1 GCA_029379215.1 Rhizonema sp. PD37 | reverse complement strand
TATAAGATAAAGTAACTCTCTTTTTTTGTCTAAGCGCAAAATATCAATTTCTAAGGGAATATTTGTTACATTTTGCAAATTCAATTGTAATTTCTTGACACAAGAGCTAAATAGTGCGGCTTGCAAGAATTTAGGGTTAAGTAGAGAGGGAGAATTGGGCGTGGAGGAGTCAGTTTTGGGATAAGTAGAAAGTGGTAATTGTAAAGACGCGATCGCTGATTCTTCTAAATAAGAATTTGACGATTTCAAATTTTGCGTCTCTATAACTCGTTTTCTTTGGTATGGTGAACTCAACAACCGATTAATAAGCCAGCGAGCTGTCAATAGTTCTCGTCTGCGCCCTGCCAAAATGGCTCGATCCAGTAAAAGTAGTCCAGGAGTTTTTAACTGTGCTGTTACTTCTGCCAATGTAGCATCAATGTAACTACTCTCAGACATACGGAGATTATTCCGTATAATAGCAAAAGGTGTTTGGGAGGAGTGAGGAGTTATCTCCTTAATTCCACTATCTCCAAACCAACAAGAAATACCTACACTCACGAACCGCATGACGGCGACTAATTCGGAGATGGGTGTGCCTTTGGGGCAGTAACCCTCTACTCCAGTAGCCCTTGCTGCTAAAAGTAGCTTTTGTTCTCTGACAGAACTCAGAAGTAGTATCGGTAGATTCGGATACTCTGTTTTTAAGTGCCGACATATTTTTAAACCGAGATGCTCGTCGGCAGTAAGATGATTGCCTAGTTCTAAAATTACCAAATTGACTTGATTGGAGTCTTTTTGCGCCATTTCTGCTAAAGTTTGCAGAGCAGCAGTGTATGTTTCTGCTTCCGATATAACTTGTAAATTAGGCACTTGTTCCAGAGCTACGTGTAGTCCTAGCCGAAAGATCGGATCTTGGTCAACTAACAATAATTTCAAAGAGACATCGCTCATAGTCCTTGCAAAAATACAGGTACTATACGGTTCATTAAAAGCTTACCCAAAGTAGGACAGCACGTATATCGAACAGTTACAGTAGTTTTTAATTTAGACTACAATGAATGTGTTCTCTGCGACTGTAGTCGCTACAACGAAAGGAACTATACCATACCGCTTAAACGGTTGGTGTAGGTAATTAACTAACTTGTAGTTTTTTTCTGCAAAACACATTACAAGGTGAAGAAACTTTTGATTTTGCGATCGCTATGCCAAAAATCCCTGGGTAGCAAAATTTATCAAACAAGGAATAAGTAAGAAAAATAAAATCGATTTAAAAGCACTATTATCTATTTAGTGAAAATAAAATAAAGATTTGTTTTTTCTAATGTACACGAGTTTCAAGTGCCAGTGAGAGAGTTGGCATAAATTTCCGCGTGATTACCGTACCGAGGCGGAATCAAGGCAATAAGCCCAAAGGCAGATAGCCACCATCTGTTAATGAAGCTAGAAGCCAACATCATGCTGTATGGCGTTGATGTAGGTAGTTCACTCTTGTGAGTTCCGATATCCATAAAAGTTGATAGTGTAGTCAGTAATCCGCACTCCGGTTTGTTCTTCAACTAGTTGAATGATTTCTTCTGGCAATTTTAGATGAACATCTAGAATTTGATTTGTGTCCAGACAGTTAACATGACTGTGGGAATCACTGATATTACCGTATAAACGCCCATCACAGTGTTCGATACACTCTATAATACTTTGGCTGGATAATGCTTCTAAATTTTGATACACAGAAGTATGACCGATCGCTTTACCTTGCTGATTTAGGCGATCATAAATGTCTCGCGCCGAAAGATGCTCATTTGCTTGCCAAAGGAGTTCTAGAATAAAGCGACGCTGACGACTCACACGCATACCCAGCACTTGACACTGTTCTAAAGCATCTTCAAGGGAACGAATTGGTTTTGCAAATACTGCTTGCTGTTGCATATTGTAATTTTTTAATTGAGCTAATATTCTCTAAAGAGAATGTTTGATATTTTGTATATTTAACGATTATGAATGCGACACCTAATCATTTCTCTGAGCTTTGACCTTTGCTTGCTATAAAACCGCAGGCAAGATAGATTCTTGTCTTGCTTGACAATTGCTTTGTTTTTATAAAGTAAACTCATTACAACTTTAGCTTAAAATCGCTGTAAACGTCCACTAGAAAGTAGGCGTATCTTAACTTTGTACGATTCGCTTCTCAATCAGCCTAAGCTTTACCAAGAGAGTTAAAGGCTTAAGCGTACAAACAAAAAGGTATGTGGGTGTAAAGACATTATGATAGAAGCGTCTTTACATTAGTTAAAAATCTGTGCCCTGATGCACAAGCACTCTTCCACAAGGTTTCCTCGTGGGAGCTTAGCAGCATAGCTGAAGCCGTCAGCTATGTTCAACTCTACCTAAAGATTTCGTTATTTTGGAGCCAGAAAGGAGTAGTATGAGTTGCCCTTGGCTATTTTCATTCCGAAGATGACAATCACTATCTCACTCAACACTGGCGATATCAACACCTTGGATCTCTCAACAGCAGTAAAAGTTATTGAAAAACTTCTGCTAGAGAAAGCAATTTTATCCTCAGAACAGCAGCTGCGCTTTGAAATTGACTATTCTCAAGAACCAGATGATCCACGGGAACTCCCTGAAATTCCAGAGGTGCGGCTTTGGTTTATTCGCCTAGATGCTCGCTATCCCTGGTTACCTTTTTTACTCGATTACAAAGCCGGAGAATTAGTGCGTTATGCCGCCATGCTTGTACCGCATCAATTTAGTAGTAAAGAAGGCATTCTGTATAATCCTGAAGCTCTAGAAATATTTTTAATGAACAAGTTATTTGTTTTAACTGATTGGTTACAACAGCAGAATATTCCCGGTAAGTCTCGCCTCCAGTCAATGGCGCAACTACTAGGTTATGAGTTAGATGATACTCTGTTTGAGATGTTTTGAAAGGGTCTGGTCTATTTCTATTAGTGGTGAATGGTCAATAAACAGCAACTAACCACTAACATCATTTCATCTGGTATATTAGGCTTAATGCAGTGTTGAAAGCATGTGCAACTGCTTTAGATTTACTTGGTAACACCGCCTGCCAGAGACGGTAATCGTTGTATTCAATAATTAAGTTTACCATATCATTAATATTAATTTTATTGAGTACTTCATATTGGGCTAATTCAAAGTCTTTTCTTGTACCACCAATTTTCAGAATCTTCCGGGCAATTTGAATAAATTTATCTATAACGTTTTTCATATATTCTTTGCCTGCATCTTCTGAGAAAATAGATGAGGTTTTGAAAGCATTTATTTCTTCTAAAAGAATGTGAGTTATTTCTCTTCCTTCGAGAGTATTCCAATCTAAAGGAAGTCGAATTTCTAAATATTCATCTTGATTAAATTTAAATGTGAGATACTCATTAATATCTACAGTTACTTGAATCAGTTTTTGACCGGCTAATAGTGTTTTTAAAGGATTGACACTGGTATTAATAGATGAGTCATTAAATACTTGCTCTTTGCCCTTTGAACACTTATACGTAAGATAAGTCCAAATCCCGGCGCGGACTAAATCAGTACTTGCAGCTTGATAGAAAGTAGTTGTTTCGTCTTCTGTATCCTCGAAGTATGTACTTTCTGCATCCTTAAGCTTACATAAATGTATATCCTTGAATGGCTGGATAATTTTTCTAAAAATACCTGTAATATGATGTGGTTGACTGTCTACTTGTATGTAACGTTTTCCACTGCTAATAAAGTCATGTAAAAGAATTGCCATTGATTTTTCCTTTTAATAGTTCATCAGATTAAATGTATATACACTCATCCAGAAGGAAAGATAGAAGTGAAAGAACACAAAGCATGAGGCGTAAAATCCACTTATAAGATTGTGAGATCGGGGAATACGGGCAACAATTTATTGCCAAAACGCCGAAAATCCTTAGCCTTACTGTTCTTCGTCACCGATCTTTGTTTTAACCTAAAATTTTTATTTATGGCTAGTTTATTAGCCCTCCCAAGCATCAGCAGAGGGCAGAAGGGAAGAAAAAAGTTTTCAGTTATGCCCTTTTTCCTTGACCAAATCGGGTTTAAGACCCCCACCGGGCATCTTTGAAAAGGTGGTCTTCAATTAGATATGGCATAGCTGCCTTCTTTATTAGCATTTAAATTGCTTCTATTTAGATAGGAGACACAAATGAGGAGGCAGGAGTGTTATTTTCGGTTACCCAAAACACTCCTGCCTCATCTACCTCCTCAGTGCCCGATGCCTACTGCCACGGCGGTATCGCCGTATCGCGATTTGGGAAAACGATTGATCTAGCCACCCCAGATTTTTTCCAAAACAGTTTGGGGTGCAATATCACTCATTTTGCCTGTGTGCGATTTAATCGCCAGGAATTTATTGCTTTGAGGCAATAGTTTAGCTGGTTGTGTGGAACCAAATAAAGCAATGGTATAAGTTTGTACTGCTACACTTAACTGCATCAATACACTATCCGTACATAGCACTAAGTTTGCTCCAGCAATCATCGCTGCTAACTTGCCAATATCATCTGGAGAACTGAACTTGATATTTGACGTAGATTGCTTGAGACTATTGACAAACTCTTTATCATCGGGTTCAGATATGACCACTATAGGCATATCTGGTTGCTTGTACTGTAAGTCTTGAATAATCTGTTGCCAGTATTTAACAGGGTAGATGTTATCCTGACTTTTCAGTTTGGCTACCTTACTCGAGCTACCATCAATCAAAACGTAGCCTGTTTCTTTGATTCCCAACCGTTGTTGCTCCTTATCTGCCCAGTCAATATCTGTAGACGGCACGTTGATTGTTAACTCGGGAGAGGAAGACTTGATGCCCAACCCTTGCAACAGGTCGTGATACATAGTAGCAGCATACTGCTCTGTTTTCAAAGGAACTGGGTTGGTAAGAAAAGCAGATCCTTTGCCTTGATAACCAATGCGCGTGGGAATTCCAGTCAACCAGAGTAAAAGACCCACTAACCAGCTTTGCCCTGTAGCAATTGCAACATCGTACTCGCGTTCGCGAATTACTCCTACCAAATTTGCCCAGTCAGCCATACTGTTACGGTCTTTAAAATCAAACATCCGTACCTCGTTAACTGACTTGCTCACTCGGTAAGCTGCCTTCGATTGTGGTTCCACAACGACATCTATGTGGGCGTTGGGGTAATGCCGCTTCAGGTCCTCAAGAGTAGGAAAGAAGAGAATTTGGTCGCCAATTCCGCCAGGAACAAGGGCTACTACTCGCATAATATTTATTTACGCTTACTCGCTCCCTATTTTAGGGGAAGATAGGGTTTGTTAGTTATTAGTTATTGATGGTTAAAGGTTTATGGTCATAAACCTTTAACCATTAGCTCGTATAAAGTTGGGGAAGATCGTGCATTTATTAATTCCAGCTGCGGGAACAGGAAGAAGAATGGGGAGCGATCGCAACAAACTCCTTTTAAGAGTGAGATCGCAACCAATTATCAGTTGGACTCTCAAAGCGGCTGAAGCTTCACATTACATCAGTTGGATAGGTATTATTTCTCAACCTATTGACTGGCAAGACTTCAAGGCTATTCTTACTCAACAGAAGCTTACCAAGCCAGTGGAGTTGATTCTAGGTGGCTCAACCCGTCAAGAATCGGTTTACAATGGCTTGCAGGCTCTGCCGAACTCCGCTAAGCAGGTTTTAATTCATGATGGAGCCAGATGTCTTGCTACAGCCGATTTACTTGACAGGTGTGCCTACGCTTTGTTCCAGTGTCATGGTTTGATTGCTGGAGTACGTGTAAAGGACACGATCAAAGTTGTAGGTGAAGATGGCGTTATTAAAAGTACACCTGATCGACGCCAACTGTGGGCAGCACAAACTCCTCAAGGATTTGATGTTAAATTATTGAAACAGTGTCATGCTGAGGGGATTCGTCAAGGATGGGAAGTCACTGACGATGCGGCTTTGTTTGAAAAGTGCAGCTACAACGTGCAAATTGTTGAGGGTGAAGAGACAAATTTAAAGGTGACGACTCCACAAGATTTGGCAATTGCCGAGTTTATTTTGAAAAATAGACTAGGTGAGGAGTGAGCTAATTTCTGATTTGTAAATCCTGATTGAAAATACACTCTCTCGTCTTTCTAACAAAGACCTTCAGCCTCCCTTGCTTGATGTTTGATAAATTTTGTTGATGTTAATATGAATTATTGACTTAAGAAGATAATTATGGTATGTTACGACACAATTTTTATTGGTATTATGTCCTGAATGCAGCGTTGCCAGCAATGGCTAAGGAGTGATGACCAATAACCAATGACGAATAACCGATGAATTCAGCGACTAAAATCGAAGCGATTCTCTATTTAAAAGGTAAACCCCTGTCAATCGGCGAAATTGCTGATTATGCCGCCTGCGATCGCGCTACTGCTGAGGAGGGCATAATTGAATTAATTGATGAGTACGCCCATCGAGATAGTGCTTTGGAAGTAGTGGAAACTCCGACTGGTTACAGTTTGCAACTGCGATCAGACTTTCATGACCTAGTGCAAATTATGATCCCAGTAGAATTGGGTGTGGGAGCATTGCGGAGTTTAGCAGCGATCGCCCTCAATAGTCCCATACTTCAAAGCGATCTCATTAACCTACGAGGTTCAGGAGCATATCAACACGTTCAAGAACTCGTTGAACTGGGTTTCGTGCGGAAACGCCGAGACAGTGATTCTCGATCCTATTCGCTACAAGTCACTTCCAAATTTCATCAGTATTTCCAAATCGACCAACTTCCGCAACAACTATCCCTCAACTTAAGTATGGGAGAGCCAGAGATAGAAGAAGCGCTTGAAGCACGGGGGGAAGAGGAATAAAAATCACTCCAGACTCCAGACTCCAGACTCCTATCTCCCGACAGAGGTAATATGTCTCACCCTTCTACTATGGTTTAGAGTAGAATTAGCCTCTCAGCTAAAAAAATTGCAAATGGTGTTTGATCCTAACTTTTTAAATGACAACCCTGAGGAACACCCCAATCAGCTTCTGAATGATAACTTTGAAGAAATTCCCAATCAGTTGCTCAAATATTTACAGCATCAGTCGCCTGAAGTTTTAGCCCGTGTCGCTCAGTCTGTAAGCCCTGAAATTAAACAAATCATTTCGCAAAATGTCCAAGGGCTTGTTGGAATGCTACCCTCAGAAAATTTCAATGTCCAAGTGACAACAGATAGAGATAATCTTGCGGGTTTGTTGGCATCGGCAATGATGACGGGGTACTTCCTGCGCCAGATGGAACAACGAATGCACTTAGATCATTTGAGTAATTCGTAAAAGTTATGAGTTGTAAGTGATGAGTGATGAATTCCGAATTATTTCTCCTGCTATCTGAGTCACTAATTCAAAAATAAAACTCCTCACTTTGCGCTCTTAACTCACGTGTATATACCCCTACTTCTGAGGATAAACTCCTAACTGTACCTCAAAGGTTTGATTTTTACCGTCGCGGTTGATTGCAATTTCCAGTTTGTCGCCGACTGCGCTTGAATCTATCAATTGCTGAACCTGAGCAGTCGTGTCAACTGGTTTACCTTTAATTTTTTGAATAATGTCTCCAGGATGTATTCCTGCCTTCTGTGCTGGTGATTTTTCTTGAATTGCTTTAATCGCGATACCGCTATCCTGCTGGATGTTAAGATTATTTTCTTGATTAATCTGTAGTTTCTTTGTAGGAGAAAGGTCTGTCATCTCAACTCCGAGAAACGGATGTTCCACATGACCTTTTGTAAATAGTTCACCAGCAATACGAGCCGCGACATCAATCGGGATCGCAAAACCCAGTCCGCGAGCATCGGCACGGATCGCGGTGTTAATACCAATAACCTCGCCTGAAGCGTTTAATAAAGGTCCACCAGAGTTGCCAGGATTAATTGCGGCGTCGGTTTGGATAAAGGTGACTCGTTTATCCGGAACTCCGACTTGGGCGCTCGTGCGACCAGTTGCGCTAACGATACCGATTGTGACAGTATTATCTAACCCTAAGGGATTGCCAATTGCGATCGCCCACTGTCCTGGGATCAAATTTTGAGAATTTCCCAGTTTGACTGTTGGCAATTTCTCGGCAGAAATTTTTACTGCAGCGACATCTGTAATCGAATCGACTCCTACGACTTTCCCCTCAAAAGTACGACCGTCTTTAAGGGTAACTAATACTGTATCTGTATCCGCAACTACATGAGCGTTGGTGAGGATTTTACCGTCTTGGCTCACAAGAAATCCAGACCCTGTACCATGTTCAATTCTTTCTTGGGGAATTGGTTCCTCATCCTCTCCAAAAAATCGCCGCAAGAGAGGATTTTTCAATGCTTCAGAAATAGGATTTGCCACTTTACGGGTGGCATTAATTCGTACCACTGCAGGTCCAGTTTTCTGTACGGAAGCTGCAATAAAATTAACATTATCACCTCCAACAGCCCCAACCCTTGGTTGAGTAGCATTAGGAACAGCAGTCTCAGGAGGCATCACTGTTACATTTCTTAATTCCTGAAATAGATGATTTTGTGGTATAAAATAGCGACTGCCTAACAAGCCTGCACCGCCACCAATCGCCAATAAGGAGACATAAACGGCTAGTTGCTTCAAAGAAATCTTCATAATCATAATCCTTTTGGGCGTGTGTAAACCGTGTGACTTCAGCCCACGGAGAAAACACGAATGGCACATTTTACAGCAGTCAAAATATCTTTAAATACCATTACCGCAAAGTCTGCCGGGGAAAGCTTCCCTTGGGGTTACTTAATAAGCGTGTGCTATTGTGTTGTACTTTCAGTACGACAATTACTACTGAGAGTTGTTCCCCTTGTACGTATAACTGTTCTACTTTCTTGGAGCCTCCCCAAAAGGGCGTAATCTTAGCAAAAATGAAGATGCGCTGTTTCTAAGTTTAGTAGAAGAATTAGGACACAGAGTCATGAGTCGATAGTCATTGAAGTTCGTAGTTATGCGTTAGCGTAATCATAAAAACTACAATCAAAAAAATCAATCTCTTCACTTGCATACATGAGATTTCGCCATTGTGTTCTCCTTTTCTGTAGCTTGATTAATGCTTTTGGGTTAGTCAATACACTGACTCATCCCTCGCTCGCACAAGTTTCTGCATCAGGTTGCCCAACTTCAGCCCTAGAGCGCTTTGAGCGGCACAAAGTTGCACCAGGCGAAACTCTGGAGACTATAGCGCAGCACTATAATCTCAATTTAGCAACTATTATCGCCTTGAATCCAACTCTACAAAATCGTAGGATTACCGTTGGTAGCGAAATTCAAATTCCTCCTTACAATGGAATTATCGTCCAAGTACCTCAAGGTCAAACCTGGCGACAAGTAGGGCTTAAGTACAAAATACGTCCTAGTGTATTATTTGAAGCAAATGGATGTCAGAAAAATCCCAGCATCGTATTTATTCCGATTATAAGTCGCTCGCCTAATCGTCGAATCGCTGAATCTCCTACACAACAACTACCGAATAGTCTAGCGACAGAACAGGGGGCTACTCCTAGTCTAAGTAAATTAGCTGGATATCCTTTACCAAAAGTCGTAAAAATAGCTTTACCATACGGTTGGCAGAAAAATCCAAAGACAGGTGAAGTTTTTTTTCATAGTGGTCTAAATTTGCTAGCAGCAAAAGGAACGCCTGTACAAGCGATCAGCGATGGAAGAGTAGCTTTTGCTGGTGAAAAAGGTACTTATGGGAAATTAGTTATTATCAATCATAGTGGAGGATTACAAAGCCGCTATGCCCAACTTGACAGTATCAAAGTCTCTACCGGTCAGCAAGTCAAAAAAGGTGACTTGGTGGGAACTGTGGGTACAACAGGCACACTTATTTTGAATCAGCCTTATCTTCATTTTGAAGTGCGTTCTAGCTCAGATCTTGGTTGGGTAGCTCAAGATCCAAAAATCTATCTGCAACAACAAACTAGAGAAATAGAGTTCTCCACTCCCTAATCTCATTTGATTTGACTAAATGCATCCCCGCGCTCACAAATCTCTCAAAGGCTGAATTAGCTGCTTCAGTGTAGTCCACGACACCTTTAACGACTACGGGGGATGTACAATCTTCTAACAAGTAGACTTTTTTTGCTAAATTGGGGTCTACTTGCTGAATTTCTGTTGATAAATCGTCAATTGTCCAAGCAACACAATGACTTTTTGCTTGACCTGCGATAATTACAGCATCAAATTCTAAAAGTTGCTCAATCAACTGCGTATTTTTTGCCGCAATCGAACTTTGATTAAAACTTTCTAAAACTTCTGGACGTAATACAGAGTAGTTTTCTGTTAAAGGATTGTCCCCTTTGATTTCAAATTGTGTCTGACTATTTCGAGCAATGCAGTGAAAAAATATTGCTTCTTCAACAGCAGACACTAACGCATGACCGATACCGCCAAGCATAGAATGATAAAACCAAATAGTCAGCGGATATTTTCCATCTTGACTGAGTTTTTTAACGTAGTAGTAAGCGTGTTTTTCTAAGGATAAATAGTCGTATTTAAGACTGTAAGCAACTGCTGGGTTTACTTTCCAAACACCTTGTTCAATATCTGTGAGGGTGATCTGAGTGGCGACTGGTATGGGGTGTTCACCTACGGCATTTACCCAAAATAGAGGATGAAAAATTTGCATTGCCGTATGGGTATCCATTGTAGGTATAATTTTTGTAATTATCCCTAAGTTCTGATATATAAATTCACATAAGCGGAGGTTATCATCTACCGCTCCAGTGCCGGATCTACCACTGACAAATAATTCAAATTCAGGAATGCAAAAGGTATTTTGTATATCAATAAGAAGTAGGCAAATACGGGTTTTATCTTCCGATGCAGGTTTAACACCATGTTTCTTAGCCCATTCTTTTGCTTCGTCCGCACGTTGTTGGTAAGGTACACGCCAAACTTCGCTGACTTTTTGACGATTGAAGTGTGGAGGAATTGGTAGTTGGGCTATTTGGGTGTTCATAGGACTTCCTCAACCAAAAGTTGACCATTGACTCGTTCATATTCATCCTCAAGAAGCCACTCTTGGGCTGCTTGGTAATTGGAGTGAGTGACTAAGAGTTTATAGTCAGATGCAGGATTAAAAATACGACAAGTGCCGTCTTGATCACTAACTAACATGAGAATCTTCGGTGGAAAAATAACTGGATCAACCCACAGTTCCAGAAATTTCCAGGTATTAGCTTGTTCTGCGAGGCCTAGTGCGTGGGATTGCATGATACTTACCTGTAGCTTTTATAATTTTTATCTCGCCGTAGTAAAGTGGAGTTTGGCTTCCATCTGTTCTAATTATGTAACCGATCGGCTCTGGAAAGTAGAGTCCATATCGTTCGTAATCATCCTCGTCATCATCTATTCCGGTTCGTTCTCCACCTGTGATAATAGCCTGAGTAACTCGTTCTAGGGTTTCATGATCGTTGAATACGTGCGCCCTACCTTCTCTTTGGAGCAGTCGTTGGACTTGCCCTGTGTTAGGCAAATGGCGATCAATCAGACTTGCTCGGGGATCTGGAGTGATATCTCGGTCAATTCCGCTCATGGGGCATAAGTCATTCGTGAAAAACGAGAATCCCGACTACTCTAGGAAATCGGGATTCTAAGATTTTCAATTTTCACAACTTATATAGGATGGCATATTAAGCCTAAGCTTTCTCTTGAGTGATTAACCGCCCTTCCTTGTGTGCTTGACGTAGAGCGATCGCTTCTGCAACAATTTGCTGGGCGCTCAACCCTTCAGAGTCCATCATTTTCTGTAAGGTAATTCCAGTTCGCTCGTCTTGTTCGTGAATGGGTGGGATTTGGCAGTACCGATGACCATTGTTTATCCGTCTCCAAATACTGGGTAACTCTTGTTTTGACACTCTTGGTTTGCGTTCAAGTATAATCAGTTCCCGCACGGCTTCTTGAGTGACTGTAGTTAAGTCCAGAAGTCTATCAATAACTGGCTGGTACTTCTTGCTGTTCTCAGCTAACTTATATATTGTTCTGGGCTCAATCCGTGTTAATTCTTCAGGTGAAAACTTTTTAAACGCCGCAGCGATCTTTAAGTATTTTTTCTCCTCGCCCATGAAGCCAAGTTCGTGGATGAGTTTTTTGTACTCTCTGAGCGATCGCGTCTTTTTAAAGTGAGCTAATAAAAAGGCATATCTTAAAATAGTTTCCGTCGCATCAGAGAGCGATTGAAAGGAAAACTTTTGATTGCTTGTACGTGCTACTTTTTCCTCGTACTGTTCAAACTGAGTAGCTTGCTTGTCAACTGGGGTTGCAACTGCACCCTGTAGCTGTGTAATCATTATAATATTGACCTCATGCTAGATCTTTCTAGAAGGCAATGCTGAGTTATGGCTGTTGGAGCGATCGCGATTCGTAATTATGTAGCTACGACTTTAGGTTTGTTGTCGCTATTGTCTTTGGGTTATTATGATAGAACACTTGTACTTATTATAGAACACTTGTACTAATAATTAGGGTGAAAATTTCCAAAAATACCAAAACTTTATGGAAAAGTGAGTGAAAAAGATCTGGCTGCTGGCGGGAACACTGATGGGATTGGGGATACTGTTATTTATCTTGCGTTCCTCCTCGCATTCTGTACTGATGAGTGCTATCGTGCCGAAAGAGACACTTACACCAGAGAAAACAATTCAGTATGAGGAGCGAACCTTACCACAAGCCGTAGTCCGCAGCCTGCTGATTCCATCTCACAGTCGATTTTTAGTAACACCCGCATTGTCAGCTCATGTAAATACTGTAGAAGAATTTGCTCAGAAGCATCCAAGCATCGCGATCGTAAACGGTGGCTTTTTTGACCCCATCAATCAGAAAACCACCTCAGTTGTTGTCATACAAGGAAAACTGGTAGCCGATCCCAAGCAAAATGAGCGCCTGGTAAATAATCCTGACTTAAAACCTTATCTAGGGAAAATTCTCAATCGCACAGAATTCCGACAGTATATTTGCGGGCAAACTTCTCGTTATGATATTGTCCTCCATAGCCAGCCTACACCAACGGGTTGTCAATTGGTTGATGCCTTAGGTGCTGGTCCTATGATCTTGCCAGAACTCACCTTAGTGCAAGAAGGGTTTTTGGATAGGCTTAATAAACGAGACGCTCTTGGTAGTACTCAGCCCAATGCTAGAACTGCTGTGGGTATTACCCATGATGGCAGTGTTATTTTGGTCATGGTAGCTCAGAAGTCCAACGGTGGTGGTGGAATGTCTTTACCAGAATTGGCTAACTATATGAAAAGTTTGGGTGCGGAAAAAGCAATGAATTTAGATGGGGGAAGCTCGTCTTCTCTCTATTACAAAGGTAAAAGCTTTTATGGAAAAGCTGGTGAACAGGGTCATTTTATCAAGCGGCCAGTGAAGTCAGTTTTACTGGTTCAGGAATTAGACAGCGATAAGTAATCTAACGCATGACTTGTAGTAAGTCAGCAATCTTCATTAGAAACATTTATTACTTAGTTTTATAA
>JAQYWO010000242.1 GCA_029379215.1 Rhizonema sp. PD37 | reverse complement strand
CTAATTAAATGTTAATGATATAGTTTTTCGATTAAAAATGGAATACCTAAAAATATTTTTCCATCAAATTCCATTTTTGATGAGATTTATTGTTTATTAAATGTAAGTTGCTGGTTATTAACATGCAGACTTGGCCACTTGAGGTTGAGACGATACGGTAGGCTGTCCTTGCCTGCAGGCATCGCAGACGACAGTGATCGTAAGTTATTCTTTTTTCTGAGTAATTTATACTACTGTCACCATCAATGCCTATAGGCTATTATTATGGCGCTCGCGATCGCACTAAACCATAATTTCTCGGTAAGATGTGCCCATGTAATAACAGCAGGCGCATTTACAAAGGTAAGTATTGAACGTGATTGGTTAACTCTTGAGGTTAGGCAGTTTTAGCAGTGATTTCTAAATCACGATCATCACGCTAGGATGTTGACTGAGCATCGCTTCGATTTCTAAGAGTTCAATGCCGAAGCCACGAATTTTTACTTGGTGGTCAATGCGACCAAGTAACTCAATCTGCGCGTTGGGTAGGTAACGAGCTAATTGAGAGGCAGAGGGCAAATTGCAGCGCCACCTGACTTGTAATTAGGTAGTATTCTAGCAGTTCACTGTGAGCAGAGGAAAGCAAGACACTTTCATGCTTGTTGCTCCAACTTGTTTTGTTGGGACTGCCTTGCTTTGATTATAATTCTTAAGCTACTTCATCAGGATCTAATCCTAATTCACGTAATTTTGCAGCTAACTTGTTCGAGCGTTGATGTTCTTGCTCAGCACGTTGACGTTCTTGAGAAGCTTGCTCGCTACTCCATAACAACATATTACCATCTGCATCCCACCATCTTAGCCAGTTCATCGTTTGGCATAGTCGCTCACCAGACCAAATTCCTAGAAATAGCTCTAACTCAGCAATCCAGTGGTGCCCATTCTCTGATGCTTCCTGTCGCACGTACTGTTTATTTTGCAGGCGTCGTACTTCCAAAATTGATTCGTAAGGATCGTAAGTTACATATGTAGGAACAGCAAGAATCTGCTCGTAAAAGTAAAGTTTTCCATATGGTGGAGTCGTGCGTACAGAAAGTTCTCCATTATCCTCATTTGAGAGAAATTCCATGACAACTGCAATGGGTTCACCCTCTAAATTCTGAGTATAGCTACGGCGAATGACATCGGACGCTACAGGTTGCACATTTGGTACATAAAACCAATCTGGTGCTTTAATAACTGTTTTTTTATTAACGTTTGCAACCAGTCCAAAGTTAGAGCCAATTAGCATTTGTGGTTGAATACGTCCGGCTGCACCTAACGCATCAGTCAGTCCAGCTGCAAGCAGGGGTTGTTGAATGTTTTCCACAGGGTGATCTTGATCTGGTAAAGCAAAGTCGGCTGGAAGTGCTTCCCAAGTGATGGTTGGCTGTTTCTTTTGAAGAGGTGCTTGTAGAAGCATAAGTTACACGTTGGTACACACACTCTATATAATAGCGTAACAGAAACAAGAGAATGGTGATGAGCGGGTTCAGAATTAGCCTGTTTCTTGCTTCCAAGAAGCAAAGGCAACGCCAAACGAGAGCCTTTTCCAATTATTTGTATTTTTGAGGATTATCCAAAATGACTGAAGTACAAGTAACAACTACTCAAATCCCAGTCAGCGAATTAATTACCATGCTCAGTGCTTATCCGTTCCCGGAACTACGCCCAGTTCCGGGAACTGGAAGCCATGTTTGTCTCTCATTATGGGTTTGAAGTGTGGCAGGAATTTTTTAATTTTGGCTTATTGCCTGGGTTAGATAAACCTTCTAATAACTGGTTATTGGTTCAGTTTTGCAGTTCAGGGATAGTGTCTGTGAAAAAAGTATCAGAGTAGCTTACATTTTCCAAACTTCTTTAAAGTTGTCAGGTCAATAATCACTTGTAAAAATGGTTTGTGTCCCAACGGACGGTCAAGTAAAATCTCTTTAATAAAACGGTTGCGAGTAGTGCGAATTATCCTCCTTTTTGACTAATCATAGACTCAATCGAAATCGGGTTAAGGCACTGGCAGACTTACTGTTACTGTGTTGAGGTAGGGGACATCCTTGTGCTTTTAAGAACAATCCCAAGAATGACATAATGTGCTGAACGAACAAAAGAAGTGCTTCGCGTAACAAAATTCTAGCAATTCTCTTTTCAGTCACATACAAAAAGCCTTCATCCCGCCCTGACGGGCACCCCTCTCTCAACCTTGGGAGAGGCGAAGGAGGAGAGGGCGAGAGTGTATGGGATTTGATTGAGAACGGCTATGTTATCAAAAGGTTTTGACACTCCTTTAAATCTTCTTCTTACGTAGAACTCAGGTTGATTGAAGTACAGATGTGTCACTTTGACGTGCCACATCTTACTTGGGTTTTCAGCCTGCTATCCTTAACCTTATACAAAGCAAAGTTATCTGGCAGCTTCAAGACTGCAATTAGCTTTCATGCCCTGGATTTTCAGCCCACCTTTTATAATCTTTGAGTTGCAATAGCTAACTTCGCACCCTTCACCCGTCGGACTTGATCCATCACTGATACTACCTCTCCGTGTTCGACTTTTTTGTCAGCATTAATAATCACTAGAGCGTCTGGTTTGGCACCGACCAAAGTACGTACTTGAGATTCCAAAGCATTTATAGTAGTTGGTTGACGATTCAAACTTACTTGTCCAGCTGAGTTGATCGTCACGCTGATTTTTTCTGGCTCTTTCTGGCTAGATGCTGTCCCTGCCTGCGGTAAATTTACTGGCAAACCTTGTGAGCGGGTTAAGAACAGTGTTGACATCACGAAAAACGTCAAAAGTGCAAACATCACATCAATCAGCGGTACAATGTTCACTTCTACCGCTTTTCTTGATTCATAGTGTAGACGCATAAGCTCTTTCTCCTTCTTCTTCGTAGCGATCGCGATATAGTATTTCTAACTGTCCACCGTATTCCTGAATCTTCGATATTTGGTTTTCAAACAATGCGCGAAATGTGTTTGCTGCTAAAAGTGCCAGGATGGCGACGATCATCCCACATGCTGTGGCAAATAGGGCTTCACTGATCCCTGCTGTCACAGCTGTGGTTTTCGATCCGCCCACATCACCGATGTTCAGTCCTCTAAAAGATCTAATTAATCCTAATATCGTTCCCAATAGACCTAAAAGTGGTCCCAACCCCACTATCGACTCAAACACATTGTTGAACCTTCGCAGTCTGGGAATTTCGGCCAGGGCTTCACTTTCCAATGCCAAACGAAACTTGTCTGGCGTTGGTCGTTCTAATTCAAATGCGGACATAAAAATCCGCATCACTGGTAGCTCTGCATATTGTCTTACAAGACTAATTACACCTACCATGTTGTTTTGGCGGTAAAGTTTGAACACCTCTCGGATTAAGGGTTGCTGACGCGACAGCAACAGCCAAAACCTCACGCGCTCAATAGCCAGACCAATTGTCAATACGCTACATAATAGCAAGGGCCACATGACTATGCCGCCTGCTTCAAAAAGTTTACCGATCATCTATTCTTTCTCAACAAATAAACGACTATATGTAGTGAGAGTACTTTTGTCTAATTAAATGTTAATGATATAATGTTTCGATAAAAAATGGAATACCTGAAAATATTTTTCAAGCTAATTCCATTTTTGATTATACATATGAAGGAGA
Source organism: Rhizonema sp. PD37 (assembly GCA_029379215.1). GTDB lineage: Bacteria > Cyanobacteriota > Cyanobacteriia > Cyanobacteriales > Nostocaceae > Rhizonema. The sequence goes on along the minus strand of JAQYWO010000242.1, from coordinate 9,830 downwards.
GTATTTGAATCAAAGTCTATCAGCAAAACTATTACAGAGTTATCATACCGAACTTGTGGTTGAAAATGCTCAATAATTTTATTGCTTGACTTTTGCATTTGAGTATTTTATGATAAGAGGTTTATAAAAATTGAGCGCATTACAATGATGATAAAGTACAAAATCTACAGTATTAACTACAACAAGCGGTACCAAAAAGAAAGTCGAGGTTTGCAATGAGTAGTTCGCTTCGGGGCGAATAAACCGTCGTCGGCATTACCTTAAAACTCTACTAACAACCCCTAGCTAGTAAACTCAGAAAGATCATTGTCTTAATTATCACAGTACTGCTTTTAATTCTCAGCATGATAGAGATTGTATTGTATTCTAGTTGGTTCAAATGTAAAATTTTTCATCTGTTGCAAATAGTTTTTAGTTGCTCTAATCTTAAGATATTAAGCTTTAATAATTTTTTATCTCAAGTAGGTGAGCTATCGTTCAAATGAGGGATTTTGACGACGGCACAGTCAAGCAAGAAAATGGACGGACTGTGCGGGAATTTAACTTCGAGGCTAGAAACTCAACGCTTCAACTCACCAGAGTAGTGGATTTTGCTTCCTGGAATATTAATGGTGTCCCAGGATCGACCATTAGGGCTCCCAAAGGCGATACTGATGGCAGCCGAAGCCTGCGGGCATCGCATCCGGGTTCTCTTCCACAATAATGCAGTCATGCCCACTCTTTGCATTTTCATGGTATTCATCCAACAGATATGGATGGAGTCGTTCCCATTAGTCATGGCAGCACTAAGGTTTTTGAATTTGACGCTGAGCCATATAAAGTACATTTGTACCACTATGATGTTTCTCCCGTAACCCGTCATATAGGCAAAGGTTTACATTTCGGATGATTGGCTGTGATTGCTGTCTCAGACACAGAAAGGCGATACGGATGGCAGCCGAAGCCTGCGGGCATCGCGTCCGAATTGTCATTCTTGCCCTATGATCTAAGATCAATCAGTATACACAGTTGAGTTTTCGCGCAGATTTACAAGTTTTGAGATGTACAGCACGTGGTTCAGTAATAGTGACGCTCTTAGATGAACAGATTGGAATCGGAGAGACCATCGCAAAGCTGATTTGGGTCACACTAGTACCGCTACCGTAATCCACTTTTAGCTACGCTTGCCTTGTTCAACCTGACATGCAAGGGACGTCTTGACTACTGACACCAGACTAGGTGTAGCATTGGTCATTCTTGACCAAGAAGTCGGTAGTAGCTCGGGTGATCTATTTGCTAAACTAGAGAAAATAGTGTTTTACAAATAGCGCATGACAGAAATCGTTTTTTTTGTCGAAGACGATCCGGATGGTGGCTAAACTGCTAGAGCGCTGGGTGAGTCAATATTTACTCAAGCGGATGACTTGAAAACACTGCGGGAGATGGTGCGGGATTCGGTTCATCACTATACCGATGAGCAAAACCGTCCCAAGCAGATTCGGCTACATATCGTTCGAGACGAAATCATTGCCTCGTGAAATTACCCAGAGATTTGTCTGCCAAAGATCTCATCAGGGCACTTGCCAGTTTGGGATATGAAACAACCCATTAGACGGGTAGCCACATTCGCTTGACAACTCAGGAAAATGAAGAACAACACCTCACGATTCCTGCTCACGATCCGATAAAAGTCGGAACACTCAATTCTATTCTTCAAGATGTCGCCAGTCACTTTAATCTCGAGCGTGAAGAGGTGCTTAATCGACTTTTCTTGTGAGGGAAATACTTTGATAGCAATTCCATTAGGCTCAAGACCAATTCTGAATTGTAGCTTTAGAAAGTGCTTGCATGAACCAGTAGCAAAAATTACTTAGTCAATAGCCATGTTCCTGGTATTGCTTTTGCTAATACGTGTACTGTAGCAAAGCTTCCGCTCACCCTTTTGGGTTGCATTACAGGAGGCAGTTTTCACCTTAAAGTCAACACAGTTAATCGCTTCAAGCGAGCAAGCTTTATGAGGATGTACCGTACATTTTAATCGGTAGTCATTGGTAAAATATTCACAACCAGCACAGGGAATTTTGTGTAGCGTTTTGACATAATTTGTTCCCTTACTCAATGTCTGCAAACCACTATAAATCAGTAGAAAAATGACTATCCAAAGGCAAAAGGCGCAAAAAATTGTAATCATCTTTCTTTATCCTCATAAATAATCTGAAAGAAGAGTCTTTTTCATTAATAGCTAACAGCTAATAATGAATCGCTAATAGCTGTTAGCCTTTCGAGTGAAACTATGAGTGTCGAAATATAGCGACGAAGATCGCCAGTTCTTGACAAGCCCTTTCTTGCAAGGCAGGAGGCAGAGGGCAGAAACTCATGTTATGAATTATACCTATAATTGAATGCCTTCAGCCCTACCTTGCAACGGGTACTCACCACCCCCGGATTTATCCGGAACAGAAAGTAAAATCACATGCGGGACGCGCTGCGCGCGAAGTCTGTGAAAGAGAGTGCGCTCTCCCACTCGCTTCGCGCTTCTTGAGCCTACCAGAAGACTCTGTCCAGCAGACTTCGCGAGTCACAGGGCGTCCGATTTTGAATCCCCTGTATGGTGGCAGGGGTTCCTTTAGCATAGTTGCCCTCAGCACGAAGCCTTCTCAAAACCGGAAATCAGCCTTCTCAATAGTAAAGATGCTGATTAATTAGCATTCTTTACAAACCAAACTCTTTTTTCACCTGCGCTACCCAAGCTTTAATACGCTGGTTAGTCAAGTCAGATTCATTATCTTCATCAATAGCTAACCCAACAAACTTACCATTCTTCACAGCTTTTGATTCGCTGAACTCGTAGCCATCTGTAGACCAGAGTCCAACTGTCTTCCCGCCGCGTTCTGCAATTTTTTCTTCTAAAATGCCTATAGCATCCTGAAAATTATCGGCATAACCAACAGCGTCGCCTGTTCCGAAATAAGCTACCTTTTTCTCACTGAAATCAATATTATCTAGTTCAGTAAAGTAGCCTTCCCAGTCGCTTTGCAGTTCACCAATATTCCATGTAGGACAGCCAACAATTACATATTGATAGTCTTCAAAATCACTATCTTCTGCGTCTGCAATATTATGCAAAGTAACTACACTTTCACCACCAAATTCTTTCTGAATTATCTCGGCAACAGATTCTGTTTTACCTGTTGTTGTTCCAAAAAATAAACCTACTTGCGACATATTTGACTCCTCTTTATGTGATCCTAAATTGTTTTGAAGAAAATGAACTGCAGCTCGGAATATCACCGCAGTTCAGGTACAAGGAAACATTTCTTATGAAACTGAGTTGTTGGCGAGCGCCGTGAATACGTCCAAGCTCTGCAAGAGCAGATATGCAAAGACTGCTCCACCAATTCCACCAATTAAAAAACCCACAGTAAATTGACTCCATCCTTCGGTAGTCTTGAGAGTCTCTGGTACATTGGGAACAGTGTTCACAAGTGTTGATTGTGGTACAGTTTGCAACTGCTCTTTATAAGAAACAGTGCCGTAAATCGATAGACAAATTGTCAGAATGACAACCAGTCCTGATGCTGCTAACAGACCCGCTAAGTTAGCCGCGTTACTATCGCGCAGTGGACCTAATTTAGCAAAAGGACCAATCAACCAATAACCGTGAGCCATGCCAATTTCCAAACCTCTCGATAGAGAAGACAGACCTGGACGGTAAATCGGCAAATTCTTGAGAAAATTCAGCGTAAAATCAGAAGAATTGATTGGGGTAGCAAGATTACCACTTTCAGGATAGCCTACAGGTTGAATCATGTCACCCTGTTTGAAATCAAAACCAGCTTCTGCTGCTCTAGCACGGAGAGCGTGCCAAATGTGACCGATCAAAAACAATAAACCAAGGACAAAGTGGAAAATTGCCAACCAGCCACGAGAAGAGACATTGCCAGTAGAAACTTCTAGATTTCCAAGTGGACCATAGAAAACATCTGGATAGACGGTGTTGTTAACACTGATAAAGTAGGCAGCAAAGAAAGCCATATATGCCACAGCACCAATACTGTAAGACAGATAAGCTTCTCCCGAATAAATTAGAATTCTTTGTGCCCAAGCAAAGGGTTTGGTCAAGATGTGGAAAACACCACCAAAAATCAAGATCGATCCAATCCAAATGTGACCGCCGACAACATCTTCTAAGTTATCAACTGCTGCCATTCCTTCAGATCCCCAAGCACCAAACAGGTAGCCGTAAATTTTGATCGGGTTGAGCGTAGGATGAGCGATCACTCGCACATCTCCACCTCCAGCAGTCCAGGGATCAAAAAGTCCACCCCAAAACATAGCTTTGGAAACTAAAAGTAGTGCACCAATGCCCAACAATGTCAGGTGAATTCCCAAAATTGTCGTCATCTTGTCTTTATCTTTCCAGTCATAGCCAAACAACCCCCCAAAAGTAGGATTGTCTTGTAGCACTTCTGGTCCTAGTAGAGAATGGTAAATTCCACCAGCGCCCAGAACAGTTGAAGAAACTAGATGCATGACCCCAACGACCCAGAAGGGGTAAGTGTCAATAATCTGACCACCAGCACCCGTGCCCAAGCCAAGAGTTGCCAAGTGAGGCAATAAAATTAACCCTTGTGCGTACATTGGTAAGTCAGGATTGTAGCGAGATAACTCAAATAGAGTCATCCCCCCAGCCCATAACACAATTAATCCTGCATGGGCAATATGAGCGCCCAATAACTTACCCGATAAGTTGATTAAACGAAAATTACCAGCCCACCAGCCAACATCTGGTATTCTTTGCTCGTAAGGGCTATCAGCAATTACTGCTGTCATTAGTTAAACTCCCGTGAGAAAATTTAGCATTATTACAAAGATAAAAAATTGCAACTCTTAAAAGATTTTGCAAGTTTTTGCCATCAACTAGGTTGCGGAATGACAGCATCTTCGCTGACTCGACCTTTACGGAAATCAAATCCACGTGCTCGGAGTGCATGCCAGATGTGACCTTGGAGAAGGAAGAAAGCTAACCAAAAGTGTGAATTTGCTAACCAAGTCCTTGATGACACAAAATCAGGATCTACCGAGGAAAAATAAGGCAAGATATTCTGCTTGATAACCAGACTTGGTCCATAAAACACTTCCGGATAAACCGTAGTGTTGACTGAGACGAAGAACGTGGCGATAAAGCCCATTAAAGACAAAGCACCCAGACTGTAGGAGAGATAAGCTTCCCCAGACCAAACAAATAACGGGTGCGTCCAAGCAAATGGTTTAGTCAAAATGTGGAAAACGCCACCGATTAGGAGCATTGTCCCGACCCAAATATGACCGCCAATCACATCTTCTAAGTTGTCAACGCTAGCAATCCAGCTTTTACCAATACCTCCAAACAGATAGCCAAAGATGACTCCAGAATCTAGTGTCGGATTGGTAACGACTCGCACATTTTCAATGTTTGGGTCGTACAAGCCACCGAAATACATTGCTTTAGCGACGAGAAGATATGCTCCCAATCCCAGTAAAACCAGGTGAATCCCCAGGATTGTCGTCATTTTTCCGGTATCTGCCCAGTCATAGCCAAAGAAACGAAACCTTGGCTCTAAAGTTTCAGGACCGCGCAGGGAGTGAAAGATACCACCAAAACCCAGAAAGGCTGAGGAAATGAGATGGATGACTCCAACTGCAAAGTAAGTGGATGTATCTACAACAGCACCACCTGCGCCTACTCCCCAGCCCAGAGATGCTAAATGAGGTAGCAAAATTAAGCCTTGTTCGTACATTGGCTTCGCCGAATCAAAGTGTGCTAGCTCAAATAGGGTTATGGCTCCAGCCCAAAAGACGATTAAACCAGCATGAGCGACATGAGCGCCAAGCAATTTTCCTGATAAGTTGGTGAGCCTTGCATTACCCGCCCACCAAGGCGATTCGGCAAGGTCTTGCTCCACCGAGAGCGGACTTCTAGAAGTTATTGTCATTCTACACCTTTCGTTAGTTGATAAAATTATTCAACTACTCTAGGGACGAGCTTACACTATAATTTCAGCTAATGAAAGTCTTTTTCATTAAAATAAATTAAAAATGTGGCAAGTGATGACTTCTGTGGCTCTGGGAAACGCCTACTCTCCATAGTGGCAAGGCAATTTCGATTTCATATTGACTCTCTTCGATCTAAAGGTATAGGGATTCATTATATTTTAGTTGCGTCGAATACTCCCGATGGGATAAGCATTAGCGGCGAGAGAATGGTTAATTGCTAACCCTCGAAGACTCACGATCTCAGACAATCAATGCAATATTTCTCAATTTACCCAAAGGATTATTCCAGAACCAAATGTATTATTTATTACTAAAAAATACTTAAATTCTTCAACAATCCCCAAGTGGGAAATGAAATAGGACAGCGATTGGTAGTGTCTGAGGTTCCAGAACTAACATCGCGTCTAGCATAACCATGCGGAAAAGAACCCCAACGCTCCTTGCCTACAGCGGGAAAACGCCTCATGTTCACTGGCTCCTCAACCCCTCCAAAGCAACCGGCGAGGGGAGACAAAGCGCAGCGAGGAGAACTCTTGGAGTTATTCCGGTATTTAAGATTAATCAAACGGACATGAGATGAGTTTTCTTTTCAGTATTCGTGTTTTTAGTATTCCAGGCTGGCTAAGTCAGAAAAAGCAACATGGCGATCGCACACTCCATTTGCCAACAAATTAATTGTTGATACATAGGTAGCCATGATCCCCAAAGGTAAACTCCAAGGGTTCAGAGAAGGCTGGGGTGTATTCTATTTTGGTGAGCGCGAAGGTGATTTGACGAACACCTACACTTTACTGCGGATACGTTAGGAAAACGCTTGACTTTTCTTTTCACACCTGAGGAACTCTCGGGTGAAATTGATAGAGATGTTTTATTGAAAACTTTAAAGTAACACTGTTTCAAGAATCATTGATATTTTTTTCAAGATTCTAAAAGACATCTTACTATACTTGTTGCACTAAATTGTCAATTTTATTTAATAAATTAATGTAGTGATTGCGACAAAAACACAGTATTAATTGTCAATGAAACATTTTTAGTATAAAGTTTCCACACACTTCATCTACTTTACTTTGTTAAATCCTCAAACATATCCTTTGAAGCGGCAATAGTATCTTGAGTTTGTACTCATACACTTCAGTTATTGTGTACCTAAAACTTCATGTACGGCTTGCAATAGCTTGCAGATAAACGTGATCGCCGCGATTAAATATCCGCTATTCGGCTGGAAATATGCAAAGATCCCTCCACAAAGAAAAAAATTATCTATTCAAAAAATAGTAAAGATGCAAATATTTCTTACTTCAAGATAAGGTATTTATGGATGTGAGAAAAAAATACATAAAAAATGTTAACTGCAAATTATTATCAGGAAAAATTGAGAAAAAATAAAATATAAGTTAAACAACTACACAAAGTATTAATTTATTAAATCTTAAGTCAGTTGTATTTTTTTAAAAAAACTTGATACATTGAATCAAGTCAATTCTAAAGAGAGAAAGAAACCATGTCTAATGCTCAAACTATCTTACGCAACTTTGGTCAAGTTTATGACAATCCTGTGTTGCTGGAACATAATGTAACTGAGCCTGTTTGTGAAGGGTTTAACGTTGCCTTAGCTAGTTTCCAGGCATTGTACTTGCAATACCAAAAGCATCACTTTGTGGTTGAAGGTGCAGAATTTTACATGCTGCATGAGTATTTTGGTGAGAGCTACGAACAAGTTCAGGGACATGTCCACGATATTGGAGAGCGACTGGATGGACTAGGCGGGGTTCCAGTGGCTACTTTTAGCAAATTAGCCGAAATGTGCTGCTTTGAGCAGGAACAGGATGGTGTCTATAGCTGTCGCCAGATGGTAGAACATGATTTGGCAGCCGAGCAAGCAATGATTGGGCTGATACGTCGCCAAGCCTCACAAGCAGAAAGTCTAGGCGATCGCGCCACCCGGCTTCTTTACGAACAAATTCTTCTCAAAACTGAAGAACGGGCTTACCATCTAGCTCATTTCCTTGCCCATGACAGCTTGACACTAGGTTTCGTCGTAGCAGCTAATGGGAAAGCAAATTAACACAACGATTTAAGGACAGTTGTTTTAAAAAGCCGTAATTTTTTAGCAAACCTGAATCATTAAGCAAAAAACTGTGAATCCCACTCTTCTGCGTTAAATTTCAACAACGAAGCGTAGTCTGCTACTGATCGCTTTACACAATGGTTCTATCTACTCGAAAAGAGATTGGACAATATCTGACAGAGGGGGCAATTTTTGTCTCCTCTGATATATTTTTTCAGTAAAATATTATGCCTGGTAGCATAGTAACCCAAGTTATAGCAATCCTAAATCATTCGTGAAAAGCGAGATCCCCGACTTCTTTAAGAAGTCGGGGATCTCAGACTTTCATTTTCACAACTCATGTAGGATTGCTACACTAGTTACTTGTGTGGGCGATGCCCGCAGGCTTCGGCTGCTATCCGTATCGCATGCGACAGATACGAAAAACCTAGAATTTGATAACCCGCAACTTGGGTTAATCGCAAGTCCAAACTGAAATACTTCGCTGTAAATGCAGAAGCCCCGCTTCAAGGAGACGGGAAAGTTTACATGGTTGAATTAATCAGTAGGTTAGCGCAAATAAATCATTACGTGTTACCTAATATATACAAATTCCTCTTATAGCTGACTACAAGACTGCTAATTGCTGAATGCTTAAGGTTGAGATGTTGGTACAGACGGGGATTGAATTGGTGATTGAGTAGATGAATCGTCGAGCTTCCTCGGTTTTCTATTTCCATTCTCAGATCTGTTTTCCGGCGATTGATTAAGTGTATCAGATGGCGTAGACAGATTAGAGGAATTAGGTTCCACTCCTTGAGGAGATACCTGTGGACTGGAGTTGGTAGCAGGTGTTTCTGGTGTAGCAGGTGTAATCGCTCGCTTTCTCCGGTTGGAAGGGGGAGTCTCTTCTTGCGTAGGAGTGGTAGAAGTGAGAGTTTCACGCTGTCTTGCTCGTGCTTCGTCGTCTCTTTTTCTCTGACGGGCTTGATATTCGCGATCGCGATCTGATCCTCTCATGTGAAAATTAGCTACGACTCGCGCTCCAACTCTTCCCCCAGAGACAGGTTTTAAGACAAATTCTCTTGCTTGTTCCATCACCGCCTGATCCAGTTCAGATTTACCACTAGGCTGTGTCAGACGCACATTGGTTACATGACCATTTTCATCATAGTCAATACTTACCTCTGGGCTTCCTTCTATACCTCGCTGTTTTGCCGAGTCTGGATATGTGAGTTCACATCTAACACAATCTTTTGAAAGATTTAATCGTGTAGATTTTGGTTTTGGCTTTGGTGTTGGAGGTTTCGGTGCTGTAGCAATTGTTTGACCTGGTTTGGAACCATTACCGACACCATTACCGATGCCATTCCCAACACCATTACCGACACCATTACCGATGCCATTCCCGACACCATTGCCTCTACCATTACCGATGCCATTCCCGACACCATTCCCCGAACCTTGACTTAAGCCATTTTTCGGCACACCGATTAAATTATTTCCCGGAACTGAAGCAAGGGGTGTGTCTGTCGATGGTGGCAGTACCCTTTGTGTCCTCACCGATTCTGGTGGGGGAGTAATGGGTGTGGTTATCTCTGGTTGTGGTGTTGCTGGAGGTATGATTGGCGGTGCCTCAGCCACTGGTTTTGGTGGCTGTGTTGGTGGAACTTTAAAGTTATCAACAAACTTTTCTAATGGGCTTGGTTGTACCAACGGCTCTTTTGGAACAGGTATAGGGGGAGGTGGGATCGGCGGGTTGGAT
>JAQYWO010000241.1 GCA_029379215.1 Rhizonema sp. PD37 | reverse complement strand
ATATTTATTTTTCTTTTGTAATTGTTCAGTGAGAGAATAAGTAAAGTTCCCTCGAAAGATGGATGAAAATCGGGAACGGTGTTTGTATGGGAAACGTCACTTTTGCCTGTTTAGGTTGAAAATCAAGGTAGAGGGGAAAAAGGGAGTGAAATACTTAGTTTCGCTTTACCCCTAAATATTTTATTTCATGCTATTCACAGCAGAACACCACAATATATAGGTTTTGTTTAAATTATGCTAGACATACGAACTCAGCAACTCATTGACTCGACTGGCTGGAACGTTATTGAAACAGAGTTTGACCTGAATAAATTACATCATAAAGAAACTGTCTTTACTCTTGGTAACGGTTATTTAGGAACGCGAGGCGCGTTTGAAGAAGGGTATCCGGGTGATAACGCGGCAACCCTCATTCACGGGCTTTATGACGATGTGCCGATCGTTACTACCGAGCTTGTCAATTGTCCTAACTGGCTGTCACTCATCGTGAAAGTTGCAGGAGAAAGCTTCCGGTTTGACAGTGGCGAGATTCTCAACTATGAACGTCGTCTTGATTTGCGTCTAGGTTTAGTCAGTCGCGATGTCCGGTGGCGTTCTCCGAAAGGTCACACACTGGAGTTTCATTTTCAGCGCTTTACAAGTATAGCAGATCAACATGTTTTAGCAATTCGCTGTCAAATTACTTCCATAGACTTTGAAGGTGAAGTTTCCGTAGAAGTTGGGTTGAACGCCGAACAAGATACCGTAGGTGTTAAACATTGGAAAACCCTGAAGCATCGTGGTGTAGATAATATCATCTGGCTGCACAGCCAAACGCTCCAAACGGGAATCCAGTTGGGAATGGCAGCTAAGCTGGTGGTAGAAGATGCTGTACCTGTGTGCATACACCAAGCTGACGGTAGCCCACAACTGCAAACAACCTTTAAAATTGAACCAGGACGAGCAGTAACGATAGAAAAGATTGTCACTGTATTCACCTCACGGGAAACCGAAACTCCAGCTGAACTTGCACTAATTCGTCTTGTAGCTGTACCCGGATACACAACGCTACTTGCTGCGCACATTTCCGCCTGGGAGCAACTGTGGGTTGAGAGTGATATTCTGATTGAGGGCGATCCTCAAGCACAACTGAGTGTTCGCTACAATATCTTTCAAATGCTTGCAGTCACACCACGTCACGACGATTCTGTGAGTATCCCTCCCAAAATGCTCTCTGGTTTTGCTTATCGAGGACACATCTTCTGGGACACAGAAGTTTTTGTCCTGCCGTTTTTGACTCTCAACCAACCAACACTGGCGCGGAATTTGCTCACCTACCGCTACAAAACTTTAGCCGGAGCACGACGCAAAGCGCAAGAAGCCGGGTACTCTGGCGCAATGTATGCTTGGGAAAGTGCTGCGACTGGTGATGAGGTGACTCCGAGGTGGGTAACAGGGCCGAATGGTAAGTTAGTTCGCATCTGGTGTGGTGATATCGAAGTGCATATCAACACTGATATCGCTTATGCTGCTTGGCACTACTGGCATCATACAGGCGATGATGAGTGGATGCATGATTATGGTGCTGAAATGATCCTGGATACGGCTGTTTTCTGGGAAAGTCGAGTTGAATGGAATGCAGCACGCCAATGTTACGATATTCGTGATGTGATTGGACCAGATGAAAATCATGATCGCGTAGATAATAATGCTTTTACTAATAGCATGGTGCAGTGGCACTTGCAGTCAGCTTTAGCACTTTGGAACTGGCTGAAGCAAGCATATCCTGAAAAAACAGCACAATTGTTGGAACAGCTTGACTTGGTGCAGGAACGGTTGGAACGTTGGGCGTTCATTAGCAATCATCTCTATATTCATCAGGAATCAGGTTTGATTGAACAGTTTGAAGGTTTCTTTGATCTAGAAGATGTCAATTTGGAAGATTACGAACCTCGTACCAAATCGATGCAAGGTTTGTTGGGAATTGAATCAACAAGCGCAAAACAGATTCTCAAACAGCCAGATGTGTTGATGCTGCTTTACTTGTTACGCGATGTTTACGACAGGAAAACTCTCCAAACTAACTGGGACTACTACGATTCCCGCACTGACCATACTTATGGTTCCTCTCTAGGTCCGGCAATTAGCGCTATTTTAGCATGTGACTTGAATCAACCAGCAGAAGCGTATACCCATTTCATGCGAGCGGCGTTGGTCGATTTGGAAGATGTGCGGCGTAACGCGGCTGAAGGAATTCACGCCGCCAGTGCTGGTGGAGTGTGGCAAGCTGTTGTCTTCGGATTTGGTGGCGTTCGCATGACTCAATTTGGTCCTGTCGCTTGTCCAAATCTGCCCCCCAACTGGACTCGTTTAAAGTTCCGCTTGAAGTGGCGCAATGAGTCTTATGAATTCGATTTGGGTTCAGCTGTAGAAGAGGAAAAGAATGTTCCTGTCTCTTCTTCTGTTTCCCCCTCTCACTCCATAATATAAAGGTGTCATTGTTGACATAAACACTGTGTCAACTGAATACTGCTGAGTTTCACTATCCGGCGGGCGAAGCATCTTGCGGATGAAGAAAGTATTCTCTTTATCCGCGAAGCTAATAAGGCGTTGCCAGGATTGGCCAGAAGAGAATCTCTGCTGGACATTTTGGGCGATCGCACTATGAGCGAGAAGCAAATTCAGGAGATGATGGATCGGAAAAACGATTACTATAAATCCCTGATGCAGCAAATAAAACCAGTATATTTACTGCCTAAATTAGCAAATTTAATACAATAAATCCGGTCGGCGGGGATTAAAGTAGCTTTGGGTTCCTCCAGTAAAAATGCCGAAGTCGTCGTCCAAAAGTTGGGCATTGCCGAACTTTTGGATGACGTAGCTGATGGTTATAGCGTATCTCAACCCAAACCCGCACCAGATCTCTTCCTCTATGCTGCCGAACAACTTGGTCTTTCACCCTCACTATGTCTTGTTGTGGAAGATGCACAGGCTGGGGTTGAAGCGGCGATCGCAGCTGGGATGTTGGCTGTCGGGCTAGGACCAGTGGAACGCGTAGGTAAAGCACACATCGTTTTACCCAGTTTGGCAGACATTCGCTGGTAAGACTTGCACTCTCAGATTGCTAACGAAAAAGCTGAACTTGTACAAGCTGTTGCTTGAAGCCGAGTTTCAACTAAGCTATGTAACAAGACAATAGACATCTCCAGAAATTACTTAGGGGCGTTCGTATCGACGGCGTTCTGTGTAGGGTAAGGCCCAACGGGAAAGCAGTCCCCTAGCTAGTAGGTCGGGCTAACCCTCCTTCTCCCAAGGGGAGAAGCTTCTCTTCGAGACGCTTCGCGAACGCGAACAGGGCTGTCTCACCGTGACGCTCGTTCACATGATTGCGTCTCCCCTTGGGAGAAGACTCGCTCTAAGCGAAGCTATGCCGCAGGCTTTACGCTACGCTAACGCCCCTACCAATGGTTTTGGCGAACGCATAATTAATTTTCACTCCATGTCTAATGAATGTACCATTGATTAGATTAGATATGATGACTGTATCACAGTAAGCAGAGTCCTTTTTAGTCTTTACAAACAGTGTGGTCACGATCAAACCAAACAATATAGAAAATTGAATCCATTCTAAAACCAAAAATACGTTTCTTTTCACAAATACGCATTTCTGAGATAACAGCATCTTCGCCTACACTATCTGGAAGAGAGGGGTGCTGTTTAATAAGTTTAAATCCACAACCAACTGATTCACCTTTCTTTTTAGACCCCTGAGATTTTATCTCGCTCCAAGTGTATTTTTCAAATTTTTTTAGTGCGTGGATTAATTCTTCTATTTCCTGTGCTTTCCATTTCGATAAACACCACCGATTTTCATCTGCGTGTGTAAATCGAAAACTTGGGTTTAGATGATCTGTTTTTTCTCCCTGTGTTGCCTTAGCTGTAGCCTCTTCAGAGATTTTTTTGGATTTATTTTTGAATTTTTGTTCTGGTATACGCTTTTTTGGCATTAAGCTTCAACAACTAAGTATTTCTCATAGTAGGATTTCATTGTCTCATGAGAAATAACTTCTTGAGATTTTGCACCAGAGTCTAAGCCTTTACGAGCTTCTATCCAGGGTTGTTCACTATGAGTTAAGTTTTCAAGTTGCCTAGCGCTTAACTCACCGTAAGTATTCCAAACCTCTTCGAGTACTTCAAGCTCATCTTCCGAAAAATCTGACTCACACGGTCCTGTCTCAAGAATATCAGTATGTTTGTAGTCTTTGTAATGATTCCAGACTTCGTACACTGCCGGACCATGTGCCCATGCCTGAATATCTTCAGAAAACAATGGCTCATTTCGCAATACTAAACTCCAAGCTTGAGCATAGTACACAAGTTTCTGAAGCTTTAAGGCTGATATTGTGTCCCCTGCGTCTCTGTCAACCCGACAAAGAAAGTACTCAGCAACATCAAGAGCGCTTTGCATAGTACCTCCTGCTTCCCTAAAGTAGTACATTTGTTCTTCTCTATTATACCTCGCGGATGAAGCTTTTTATTGCAAACTAGCAATCAATCTGCTAATTTCTACTAAGGTTAGTTCCTGTAGTGTAGTTGTGCAAACCGTTACCAACCGTTAAGTGATCGCTCTTCGTCATCACCGTTCGTTACTTGTTACCACGACCAAAGTAGGGAATGTACAACACAGCCGGTGCTTTCTGTTTCTCCGTATCTCTTCGGGCTTGTTGATGCTTAATATTGAATTGACAAGAAAACCCTGAGGTTAGCCTTGGAGTGATGTCTCCAGGATAGCCGTGTAGCTGAAAGCAGTTTTCAGGGAAATTGACCACAGAGTCAGGGTTGGGAGAAACCCATTCCCTAATCCCTCTTAATGATCTCGATGGACTTGAGGTGCTACCTGAGCATAATTGAGTACCGCCACTAATGATACCCCACCGATAGTGTTCCCTAGAACGGTAGGAATCATAAATCCACCGAAATAATCTCCCCAAGACTTTGCTTGAGTTGTCACAAGATAAAACGCATTAGCTGAACCTGCAACAATATGCGAAAGTCCTGCCAGACCTACCAGGTAGGTGAGAATAACAATAATACTTAACCGAGAAGTGTCGGCAGCAGGCATTAGCCACGCGACCAAGGCAATTAGCCATCCTGCGAAGATACCTCGCAACAGAGTTGTCCAGAATGGACTCTCCATCTCCAGCATACCTAACTCAGTAAAAGCCTGTCGAACTTCAGGAGTAAAAATCTCCGTATGACCGACAACAAAAGCGAAGATGAATGTTCCAGTGAGGTTGGTTGCTAAGACGATCGCCCATAAACGCAGCACACGCCGGAAAGTCCTGGCATTTCTTCGCTGCAATAAAGGCAGAATCACTGTTAAGGTATTTTCGGTGAATAGTTGCTGTCGTCCTAATATCACAATCAGGAAACCGATAGGATATCCTAGACTGGAAAGGAGAGGACGCCAAGGTTCGTTGGGTAACTTAGAGTAAATCAGACCTTCACCGACCATTGAGAAACCCATAGATAAACCAGCTGCCAATCCAGACCAAACCAAAGCGAAAACCGGACGACGTAATTCATTTTCACCTTCTAAGCGAATCACCTCGTGAATGACGACAGCCTTAGCCCGAGCGCGTTTATTAATATCTTTCTGTTCAATATCATTCAGTCCGAGTTCCCGCACACGCGATTCGGATAGTTCCCCGTCTGACTGCTGTTCCCTACTTTGTCTCATAATTAACCTAATATATCATTCGGCTTTCTACCACACCAACTATGATGAGTTTGTCGTCAGAACTTTAGTCCTTTTCCAAACACTCTTTGTACTCCCGTCCAAAACAGCTAATGTGACAGATTCCTAAACATTAGACATTCAGCTCTGTTAATTCATCCGTCGGTAGGTTTATGCGGCATCATTCACCGTATACAGTGACAACTGTTGCTGAAAATACTATTTGCATTTAAAGAATATATGCCGCAATACTTTGGCAAACTGCCGACAACCGATCAACCTTGGACGAAAATTGATTCCGTACAAGCTCTTCATTTGGGCGAACGCACTATCGACTTTGATTGTGGTGCCTCACGTCTTACCATCAGTATCCTCGCAGCAAACTTAATTCGTGTGCGGATGTCTCCCACAGGCGAATTTCAACCCCGTCGTTCTTGGGCAGTGACATTGGATGATAGTGAATGGGAGAAAGTCCCTTTTGAAGTTTGGGAAACTGACACGACAGTAGAAATTGCCACCGAGTTTGTGCGAGTGTGCATTGATCGGCAGAAGTCCAGTATAACTTGCTTCGACAAGACAGGTCGTCCCTTTGCCCAAGATGCAGATATGGGTATGGGTTGGCGGATGGGTGCAGTGGCGGCGCGGAAACAAATAGAAGTTGACGAACATTTCTACGGTTTTGGCGAACGTACAGGGTTTCTTGACAAACTCAGCGAAGTCAAAACGAATTGGACAATGGATTCTTTAGATTTCGGCTCCCTGACTGATGAAATGTACCAAGCAATCCCGTTTTTTATGGCATTGCGTCCTGAGGTGGCTTACGGTATTTTATTCAACACAACTTTCTGGAGTCAGTTCGACATCGGTGCAGAACAACCTGGAGTTTTGAGAATGGAAACTCGCGCCTCGGAGTTGGACTATTATATTATTTATGGTCCTGAACCTAGCGATATTCTCCATACTTATACACAGTTAACCGGGAGAATGCCACTACCACCAAAATGGGCATTAGGTTACCACCAATGTCGCTGGAGTTATGAATCTGAATTAGTCGTGCGCGAATTGGCACAAGAATTCCGATTTCGCCAAATTCCCTGCGATGTCATCCACCTTGACATTGACTACATGCGCGGCTACCGTGTCTTTACCTGGAGTCCCAAACGCTTCCCCAACCCAGCAAAACTGATTGGCGACTTGGCAGACAATGGCTTCAAAACAGTAACCATCATCGATCCCGGTGTGAAGTACGAACCAGAAGCTGATTATCACGTTTTTGAGCAAGGGGTAGAAAAGGACTATTTTGTACGTAAAACCGATGGACAATTGTTCCACGGCTACGTGTGGCCTGATAAAGCTGTTTTTCCTGATTTTTTGCGCTCCTCTGTGCGCCAGTGGTGGGGTGACTTACACAAAAGCCTCACAGATATTGGTGTTGCTGGAATATGGAATGATATGAACGAACCCGCGATCGACGATCGCCCCTTCGGTGATCCAGGGCATAAAATTTGGTTTCCTCTTGATACACCGCAGGGGCAAGAGGGAGAAAACCCTGAAGCGAAAATTGACGCAACTCATGCAGAAGTTCACAACTTATACGGGTTGACAATGGCGCAATCTTCTGCAGAGGGTTTAAAAAGATTACGACAGAATGAACGTTCTTTTGTGCTGACTCGTTCTGGCTTTGCTGGGGTGCAACGGTGGTCTTCGGTGTGGATGGGTGATAATCAGTCGTTGTGGGATCATCTGGAAATGTCTCTGCCAATGCTGTGCAATATGGGACTATCTGGTGTGGGGTTTGTGGGTTGCGATATTGGCGGGTTTGCTGGTAATGCGACAGCTGAATTATTTGCTCGTTGGATACAAGTAGGAATGCTGTATCCTTTGATGCGGGGTCACTCGGCAATGACGACAGCCCGTCACGAACCGTGGGTTTTTGGCGATCGCGTTGAGAAAATCTGTCGAGAATACATCAATCTGCGTTACCAGTTATTGCCATACGTATACACTCTCTTCTGGGAAGCCGCAACTACCGGAGCGCCAATTTTACGACCATTACTCTACCATTTTCCCAACGATTTCAAAACCTATACACTTTATGATCAGGTTTTGCTTGGCCCTTCCCTGATGGCTGCACCAATTTATCGTCCCGGAATTGAGCATCGGGTTGTTTACTTACCCGCAGGAACTTGGTATGACTGGTGGACGAATGAAAGTTACACTGGTCCCATCCATATTCTTGCCCATGCACCACTGGAAAGAATGCCGCTTTATGTCCGTGCTGGTGCAATTATCCCCATGCAACCTGTGATGCAGTATGTTGATGAACGTCCACTAGAAGAACTCAGGCTACGCGTTTTTCCAGGTACTGGTGAATATACACTTTACGAAGACGATGGACATACTTTTGAATACAAGCAGCAAGCTTTTGCTACTACAGAATATAGTGTATTCGCTGATGAAGAACAAATGGTTGTCGAAATTGCTGCGCGTTCCGGAAACTGGACACCATCAACGCGAGAGATTATTGTCGAAGCGATCGGTGTTGGCGAACAACGTTTCTCAGATGATGGCTCTTCACGTACCTTGAAGTATCGCATGATTTCTTAGTATTCTAGCAAATTAACAATGACGGATAAGGGAGGGGAACTCGGAGTCCTCTCTCTCAGGAACTCGCAACTCCAAGTTCATAGTCAGAACTTTGAGGATTCTAGCAGTTTTCATTATGACTTCTGGGATAATGTCCGTTAAATTACCCATGCGGAAAAGAACCCCACTCCTAACCCCTCCGGAGGAGGAGACAAAGCACAGCGAGGCGCAAGGTGGGGTTCAGATGTAATTCAGGTTAATTTACCGGACATGATATGATTCTAAAATCATTCTTTCGCCGCTATAGCCAAAATCCCCAAAATCTTAGCTGGATTATTGATAGAGTACTCAGCTAAATCGATTGCGACTGTTTTCCCACACAGCTTTAAAAATACCCAATTGGTTCCGGTTGTCACAGTCCCATAGACAGTTCTGTCATCACCATATTTTTGATTAAATATTTGTGCCGCCACCATTTCTGCTATACATTGCCCCAATCCGCCATTAATATCTTCTTTCTTAGCTTCAACTACAACTACAACGGGCGATCTTACAATTAGAGCTTCTTTTGATTGTGTGAGTAAGAAATCACAGTAACCATTTAATCCAAGGCTTGCATCAACGTTAAAATCTATTCCAGAGAACAGATTTATAGGTTGACTTAAGAGCGTTCTTAAATCAGCTAAAAGTGGAAAAATTAACGCTTCCGAACGAATTTTTTCGCTATTACTTGGTCTTAAAAACGGAAAATAATTTGTGAGAGCTTGCTTTAAGAATGGGCTTGGTTCTAGTTCGCTAACATCTGCAAAAATGTCCATCCTTTCCTCAGTGGTTAAGGAGAATTTTTCGATAACTTCAGAAAAAGAAAATTCACTATAGCTCATTGTGGTTTTTCTTCATTTATTTTGGGAGTACAGTTTCTAGTGAAGCGTGTCGGCGAGTAAAGCGTTCGCTTTCGGCGCAACCTCAAATGGAATTTGACTCAGAAAATATGCATCTTTGGTTTTGTCTTTACGCATTGCTCTTTTGTGGCGATCGCACTTTCTACCAAGCTATCGAGCGACAATCGCCCTACACTACCTTCTGATGTGGAAGAGATTGAGAGTGAAGTTGCGGCAATTTCATCTGTTTTCAGGATTACTTAAAATAGCTTTTGGTTGATTAGCATCAAAAAGAGAAGCTGACAATAGAATAATCGGTTTATTTGTTTGGTTTTCTCCATAATGAACCATTCCAGCAGTTTCAACTAAAGAATCTCCCACTGCAAGCTGTGTAGTTTTCCTTTGTTGAAGAATCAATTGTGTGCCATTAGCTTTCGTTACTTTAGCCTCTCCACGCACAACAGTATAAGTTAAAGTTCCCGCCTCTACTCGTTCAATCTGCATTCCCGGATGAGTATGAGTAGGGAGTTTTGTTCTTGGTGGAATGGTATAGCGTACAAGCTCAAGAATCTGCTTTTGATCTTGAGTCGGATAACCACTTGCTAAAACTTCACGGCTAACAGATTGAGTGTAAGTATTGGGTGAGGAACTTTCTTGGCTGTTAACAACTAAACTGCTGAAAGCCAGGATAGCTAAGGGGAGAATCACAAATGCTTTTCTCATTTTAAAAGTTCTTTGTTGGGGTAATTTCAGAAATATTAATGTAAGAATTTAGTACAAAGGAGTGGAGCAGGAGACGCTCTACCTCCTGTCAAAATTCAGAATTTATAAGGAATATATCATGATTGGTAGATTCATTTCATCAAATATTCTCGGTGTAAGTAACTATTCTGACGAATTGATTCAGGCGGATGTATTCGTACATTTTCACTTCCCTTTCTAATGTCTTATACCATGCGATCGCCATTAGGGAGATTCCAACAAAATAAATCAGTATTAACCCAAGTTGCGGGTTATGAATCTCCAAGTACCTTACACAAGTGAGATTAATGCGATCGCCAGCAACAAACTGTGCGGATGCGCCACGCACAACCAACTTTAAGGACGAACTAAAAAGGTAAATATTAAATGAGATTAAAGTCTTATATTAGACTGACTCAACAAATGCTTTATTCAAAGTAAATGCAAAAATAAATGCTTCCACCTTAAGTAAAAACCCTTCGTATGTGACTGCATGAATAGATTTTGGGAAAACGCAAGTGATGCCACTAAACACTGTTTCGATGTAATGTCTAGTGTGTTGTTTTATATACTTAATCCATGGCTCATCCTGACGCTTAGAATTCTTTTTCCGCATGACTTTCAACGATATCTGGCTTGATTCTTCAAGATCATCCTCCGCATTATAATCAGTATACGCAGAGTCAGTATATACTTCACTCCCAGGTGGTAAATTCAATGGCAAAGCATTCAATGCGCGCACATCAGACGCACTACCAGGCATAAATACAAATTCAACAGGAATACCACTTTTTGTCGTTAATAACTGGACTCTAACCCCGTAAAAATAGCGTTTTTTAGATGCAATATAACCCCTGTACTCCTCTGATTTAATTAACTTGACATGAAAGATGCGTATATTATCACACATTGGTACTGGGAACGAATCTAAAAGATACTCCGTACAATCACTGCTCTGTTTCAGTATCATCCCTATTTGGTGGAATAAATCGTTGAGTAACATTGAACCATGGTGTAATCGACGATTAAAGCGTGATTTTTCTAACATCTTTGGCATTAATTTATGGTCTTTCATATAGCTACAAGCCTTGCTATGATTCCCATGAAAAAATATTGCCGCCACCAAAGCCGTTGTAAGAATTTCTGCATCGCTCATCTGTCGTAGACAGTCTTCACTATGCCCAATCGCCTTTAACAGATCATCGCGGAAGCGCATAGACGGTGATTATTTCATTTAACATACTCCCCTCCGTTTCTTTCTCCTGGAGGGGATTTTATTGCTTAAGTGGTCACGTGCGATCGCCATTTATCTATAACCCGCAACTTGGGTTATTAGTACCAAGCAAACGAGATGCAGCAGCTACATGGGAGATTTAAACACTGCTGATCGCTCATATATAATTGCCCGTTGCCCTAGGATTGGATAGTTCCGGAACAATCATGGGATAGGATCTTTGATCAGGTAACGCCCCTAGTCTTTTGAGTCAAAAAGTCGCAGTTGACTCCAAGGTTGATAGCAATTCTTTTAATCCGATTTATCACCTACTTTTAATAAAGATCTTCGTCTTCAAAACTTCCTCTGTCCAGCAGTTATCTATTTCTTTACTGAGGCTTAGTAGTTCATCGTAGTTAAAATGATCAGTTTCGGGGTTATAACAGTTTTTTACTAATTTTTTCATGGTCAGGTACGTGATATTAAGTAGAGGTAAAATGTGAGCATGAGACCAGATACGCTCTTGAAAGTTTTAGCTACCTTCCTGGAAGTTGATAGGTTTTTTGGCAGTATTTATTTTGCTAAATTTAATCTAACAGTCAGTTTGTCTCTTGACGAAGAGAGAAATAACGAAGATTATAACCAGCGATGTATTGAAGCTTTCTTTAATTGGGGAGAAACTTTATTTATAAAGCTGCAAGACACCGCTTTTGAATATTACAAAGATTATGAAGACATGTGTGGTGGTTTTGACGATCTTGCAATTGATTCACCGTCCGAGATATGGCAGTATTGTAAGCCAACAAATATTCACTTTAAATCAAGCTCTCAAGACTTATCCAGTACTTTTATTGATGTTGAACTTGACTGCGACTGGGAGATAGAACATGGTATGCAATGGTTGGTCAAGAATACCGACGAACTTATGTATGTAGGTCCCTATTTTGGAAATGCAAGTACTGATGAAAAAAATGGTACGGGTAATTATGTTTGACAACTCATTGAAAGAGCCTTGAATGATATCATATGAGTCTCACTCTTCCTTCGATGGACTAGACAGGGTACGAATCTTCACGGACTTTACTCTAGTGATCGCCGCTAGTTAGAGGCTCATATCTCGCATCATGCTGTTATTGCGAAAATCAAAGTTTAAAAAGCTTATAACTTTGTAGGGTAGGCAGTGCCCACTACCTGTTATTGAAGTGCTCCACGTGAGTATCACTTTTAAGAGAATGTTTTAAAAGTGGGGACTTCTGTAAGAAAGCTCACAAGGCTTATGCTAAGATTTGTAGATTATACACTGGGTTAAAGACATCAAGAGGGGCCGCAGCCGTTCTAATTACTCCCAGGTATTATGACTAACTAAGTTGGTTAAAAAGTCCATTTATACCAACCTAAGTATTGTAAAAGTATATAACTTTTCAGTATCTACGTCTTATTCGAGCCGGAATTTTTTTTATTCCATCCGGAAATTTCACCTCTGACAAGATTTAGGACTTACCCCAAACTTTTTACGAAAAGCGTTACTAAATGAAGGTAAGCTAGAATAACCAACTGTTCTGGCTACTTCTGTGACATTCATATTTCTTTCAATAAGTAGCTTGTAAGCTAGTTCCATTCGGCACTGATGCAGATAGCCAAACACTGTAGTCCCAAAAACTTGCTTAAAGCCTTGCTTCATTGTGCAATCATTTAAACCAACTTGTCGTGCTAGCTCGATAAGAGATGGTGGGTTGTCTAGATGTTTCAACACAATTTCTCTAACATGATAGATGCGGTCAATATCTGATGGCTTGAGTGTATTAATCTGGAAGCAACCCTGGTTGATTTGTACCTCTTGATCGACTAACATTGCTACCAGTTCCCAAACTTTACCCTCAAGATAAATTTGTTTAGTAAAGCCTTGGTAGGGACATTGAAGAATTTGCTGCACTGCTATTTGCATTGCGGTAGTTTGGATTCCATAGCGTTCATAAGTCGGTTGATCCCAACGTCTGATTAGATGTTGTAATTCTTTAGGAAGTTTACCAGATGTATTTTATGCAAAGCTCTGAAACACATTTGGATGTATGTGAACGGCTACTTCTATTACCCACGCTGATGGCTCGAACACAACGCACTCAGATGCCATACCACTGCCACTCAAAAAATACTCCCCAGTCTTGGACTCAATATTTTTAGATTGACTATCTACTAAAATAAAAAATAGGAATTCTAATGGATGCTTGCGAGCAGGTAATTCTAAAACTAATGATTTGGGCTGCTGATAGTTACTAATGTCTAAAGATATACTATCTCGTAGCTGAATGTGTCGCCAAGCTCCCTCATCAAGGGAGCATGTGTGTTCTGTGAGAAGACGGCGAGCCTTA